>JBHELK010000060.1:0-39276 GCA_046263085.1 Actinomycetota bacterium | reverse complement strand
CCCATGGGGCGCGCCGCCGACTGCGAGAACCTCGCCGCGAGCCCGCCGCGAGAGATGAGCATGAGGTCACCCTTGCCGTCGGTGAGGAGCACCTCCACCAGCTCGTCGCCCTCGTGCAGGTTGATGGCGGCGAGGCCGGTGCGCGGGGAGTCGTACTCGGTGAGCGGGGTGCGCTTGACCATGCCCTTCCTCGTGGCGAACACGAGGAACTTGCCCTCCTCGTAGTCCTTGAGGTCGATCACCGCGTTGACCTTCTCGTCGGCCGAGACGACCACCCCGGGGAGGTTCGCGGCGAAGAGCCCGCGCGCCGTGCGCGACCCCTCGGGGATGGAGTGCACCTTGACCCGGTACACCTTGCCCTTCGACGTGAAGAACAGCATCCAGTGGTGCGTGGTGGTGGTGAAGACGTGCTTGATGACGTCCTCTTCCTTCAGCGCTGCGCCCCGGACGCCGCGCCCTCCACGGCCCTGCCGGCGGTACGTCTCGACGGGCACCCGCTTCACGTAGCCGCCGCGTGAGATCGTGATGATGACGTCCTCGGTGGCGATGAGGTCCTCGATGTCGAGGTCCCCCTCGTCGGCCACCAGCTGCGTGCGCCGGGGATCCGCGAACTTCTTCCTGATCTCTGCCAGCTCCTCCTTGATGACCCCGAAGATCTTCTTGGGGTCCTTCAGGAGGCCCTGCAGGTACTTGATGCGGGCCAGGAGCTCCTTGTGCTCGTCCTCGAGCTCGGCGCGGGCCAGGCGAGTGAGGCGGCGCAGTGGCATGTCGAGGATGTGGTTGGCCTGGATCTCGCTGAGCTTGAAGCGCGACATGAGCTTGGTGCGCGCTTCCTCGGCGTCCTGCGATCCGCGGATGATCTTGATGACGGCGTCGAGGTTCTGCAGGGCGATGAGCAGGCCCTGAACGATGTGGTCGCGCTCCTCGGCCTTGCGAAGCTGGTACTTCGTGCGGCGGGTGACGACGTCGGACTGATGCGCGATGTAGTGCTGCAGCATCTCCTTGAGGTTGAGGACGAGCGGCACGCCGTCGACGATCGACAGCATGATCACGCCGAAGCTCTCCTGGAGCTGCGTGTGCTTGTAGAGCTGATTGAGGACCACGTGCGGGTTGGCGCCGCGGCGGAGCTCGACGATGAGCCGCATCCCCTGCTTGCCGGACTCGTTGCGGATGGATTGCTTCGCCGCGGAGTCGGTGGCGATCTCCTTGATCTTGCCGTCCTTGCGGAGCTCGGCGATCTTCGTGAGCAGTGACGCCGGGTTGACCTGGTACGGCACCTCGGTGATCACGATGCGCTGCCCGCCCTGACGGGTCTCCTCGATCGTCGCGACGCCGCGCATCTTGATGGAGCCGCGGCCGGTCTCGTAAGCGTCCTTGATGCCCAGCCGGCCGACGATGGTGGCGCCGGTCGGGAAGTCGGGGCCCTTCACGTGCTTCATGAGCTTGGCGACCGTGATCTCGGGGTCGTCGATCTGCGCCACGACGGCGTCGATGACCTCGCCGAGGTTGTGCGGCGGGATGTTGGTGGCCATGCCGACCGCGATGCCCCCCGCTCCGTTGACCAGCAGGTTGGGGAACCGCGCCGGCAGCACGACCGGCTCCTGCTCGTAGCCGTCGTAGTTCGGAACGAAGTCCACCGTCTCCGCGTCGATGTCTCGAAGGACCTCCATCGCCATCGGAGCAAGGCGCGATTCCGTGTTGTGACTCACAAAACCGTTGCTGATGAATGCGTGATCGTCGGAGTCGACACGAACCGAGTAGACGGCCTGGTTGCCAGCTTCTTCGACCGTTGCCACCTTCGCGAAGTAGTAGGTCCCGTCGATGAGCGGGTCGACGACACGCCTGACCTCGTCATTCGAGACGTGGGAAAGAATCTGGTCGCGGTCTCGCTCCCACCGTTCGATGCGATCGATGTTGTGCTTCCTGAGCCACTCGCGATCGATCCATCGCGTGGCACCCTCGGCGCGGATGTACTCCGCGACGAACGGCACGTGATCCGAGCTCATCGCGGTACTCGCGCTCGGGACGAACGCGAGTTGTGCCTCCAAGCGGCTCTGCTTCACACCCAGGAAGCCGACGTTCCTCGCGAACAGTCGGGCGTCGCGGCGGTTCGTGATCAGAACCTGGATCTCTCCGTTCGGGCGACGGCGCGATATGCGCGAGACGACACCGAGCTCCAGGAGGAGCTGCTGGACCCCGCGGGCGAGCTGATCGCTCCTGGTCGAGTAGGTGATGACGATGCTGCTCCGCCGTCCCAGGCCCGAAGATCCATCGCCCTCGAAGAGTGACCGCAGGAAGAGGGCCTTGAACTCGCGGCCGCCCCGCCAAACGAACGACGGCACAACCTTGTCGCGGCTGCGGCGTCCGTCGACGTTGTTGAAACCTGCTCGCGCCTCCGACGCCCATCCCTCCGAAACCCAAGCGCCGGCAAGAAGAGCGAGCTGGCGATCCGAGTCGCTGAGTGTGCCGAGCTCGCTCGCCGGTCGCCGGAGCAGCGCCACGCGGTCGCCTGGATCGACCTCGGACAGCAGCTTCCAGAGAAGCATCGGCACTCCCGACACCGAGACCAGGCAGAGCACTGGATGATTCAGGGTCCCCGTCAGGCTGTAACCCTCGCCTGTGGTGATCCGGCGGGTGGCGTGGCGTCCCGAGTGGAAGAACTTCGTCGCGCGGACGGGGTCACCGCGGCGATCGAGGACCTTCATGTCGATCTCGGTGTCCGAATTCGGTTTCGCTGCGTCGACAAACTCGTCGATCCTGATGGAGGACCCGTCCGCGAGGCGGACCATCGTGTCGCCGGTCACGCAATACCTCATGGCGGCCGGTGGATCGCCTTCCGGAGACCCGAAGTTGCCGTGGCCGTCGATGAGCGGGGCACGCAGCGACCACGTCTGGGCCATGCGAGCCAGCGCGTCGTAGATGGCCTGGTCGCCGTGGGGGTGGTACTTCGCCATGACCTGGCCGACGACGTTCGCCGACTTCCGGTGTGGACGGTCGGGTCGCAGCCCGGCCTCGAGCATCGACCAGAGGATCCGCCGGTGGACCGGCTTCAACCCGTCCCGAACGTCGGGCAGCGCCCGCCCGACGATGACCGACATCGCGTAGTCGAGATACGACCGCTGGATCTCGTCCTGGATGTCGACCGGCTGGATCCTGCCGCCGAACAGATCCTGTGTCGCCATCTACCGGATCACGCCTCGGTTACACATCGAGGTTCTCGACGTCCCTCGCGTTCTTCTGGATGAAGTCCTTTCGTTCCTGGACGTCGGTTCCCATGAGGATGGAGAACAAGCGATCGGCGGCGGCGGCGTCCTCGATACCCACCTGGAGGAGCGTTCTCGACTCCGGGTTCATGGTGGTCTCCCACAACTGCTGGGCGTCCATCTCGCCGAGGCCCTTGAAGCGCTGCGGCTCGAGCTTCCTGTCCTCGTTGCCGTCGGCCTTGCGGAAGTCGTCCCACTCCTTCTCGGAGTAGAAGTAGTGCTGCTTGCCGTCGAGCTTCACCATGTAGAGCGGGGGCTGCGCGATGTACATGTAGCCGGCCTCGATGAGGGGCTGCATGTGACGGAAGAAGAACGTCAGCAACAGGGTGCGGATGTGGGCGCCGTCGACGTCGGCGTCGGCCATGAGCACGACCCGGTGGTACCGCGCCTTCTCGAGATCGAAGTCCTCCTCGCCGATGCCGGTGCCCATCGCGGTGATGAGGGCCTGGATCTCGGTGTTCTGCAGGGCCTTGTCCAGGCGGGCCTTCTCGACGTTCAGGATCTTGCCGCGGATCGGCAGGATGGCCTGGACGGAGCGGTCGCGAGCCTGCTTGGCGGAGCCTCCCGCCGAGTCGCCCTCCACGACGAACAGCTCGCAGTTCTGTGGATCGGTGCTCTGACAATCGGCGAGCTTGCCGGGCAGCGTGGTGTCGAGCAGGCCCTTGCGCCGGGTGAGATCACGGGCCGCTCGGGCGGCGAGACGCGCCTTGGACGCCTGCACGCACTTCTGCACGATGCGGCGTCCGTCGCCCGGGTGCTCCTCGAGCCACGTGGAGAGACGATCGTTCACCGTGGTCTCCACCAGCGAGCGCATGGACGTGTTGCCGAGCTTGGTCTTGGTCTGTCCCTCGAACTGGGGCTCGCGCAGCTTCACCGACACGATGCCGATGAGCCCCTCGCGAACGTCCTCGCCGATGAAGTTGTCCTCCTTCTCCTTCAGCAGGCTCTTGTCGCGCGCGTAGCGGTTGATGACGTTGGTGAGCGCCTTCTTCAGACCCTCCTCGTGCATGCCGCCCTCGTGGGTGTTGATGGTGTTCGCGAAGGAGTGGATGGACTCCGCGTAGCCGGTGTTCCACTGCAGCGCGACCTCGGCCTCGGCGTCCTCCTCCTGCTTCTCGAAGTGGATGGGCTTCGTGTGCAGGACGTCCTTGCCGACGGCGAGATGACGTACGAAGTCGGCGAGGCCGCCGGCCGCCTTGAAGACCTCCTTGGACCCGTCGCGCTCGTCGAGAAGGGTGATCTCGACGCCCCGGGTCAGGAACGAGAGCTCCTGGAGCCGCTCGGCGAGCACCTCCCGCTTGAAGGCGACGTCCTCGAAGATGCCCTCGGCCTGCTTGCCGGTGCCGACGAGCGGGTCGGGCCAGAACCGGATGGTGGTGCCGGTGCGCTTCGAGGGCTTGCCCTTGCGCAGCTTCACGGTGGTCTTGCCCCGGCCGAACTCCTGGAGCCAGTGGAACCCCTCGCGCTCCACGTCGACGGTGAGCTTCTTGGAGAGGGCGTTCACCACCGAGACGCCGACGCCGTGCAGCCCTCCGGAGATGCGGTAGCCGGCTCCGCCGAACTTGCCGCCGGCATTCAGGGTCGTGAGGACCACCTCGATGGCCGGACGGCGGTCCTTGGCCTTGGGGATGGGCTTGACCGGGATGCCGCGGCCGTTGTCCTCGACGGTGCACGAGCCGTCCTCGTGGAGCGTCACGCGGATCTTGTCGCAGTACCCGGCCATGGCCTCGTCGATGGAGTTGTCGACGACCTCGTAGACCAGGTGGTGCAGGCCTCGGCTCGACGTGGTGCCGATGTACATGCCCGGGCGGAGCCGAACGTGCTCGACACCCTCGAGGACGGTGATGTCCTTCTCGGTGTATTGACCGCTGTCCCTCGCTACCGCCACCTGACTCCCGTCGCCTCGATCCGGGCCGCGCGGCACCCCGCCGGCTCACTGCCAAACGTCGTTCGAGGGGGTGCTCCGTGCGCGGAAATTCCGCTCTGAATTATAGCACGCAACCACCAGTTTCCGCGGTTCCCGGGCACCACGAAACCCCTTGCGCTACAACGGTTTCGGGCCATCACGACGGGCCGGTGCCACCGCCACGCGGACGTGTTGCACGGACTCCGTTCCGAGCACCTCGTTGGCGCGCTTGCGGATCTCCTCCGCGAGGAAGGTCGCCTGCGATCCCCACGGCCCGGAGGTGGCCTCCACCACCAGCGTGCCGGCGTCGAGGCGGGCCGGTTTCGTCTCCGCGGCGAGCCGTTCGCCGACCACCTCGGTCCACGAGGAGGTGAGCGTTCCGACCGCCACTCCCCGCTTGAACGGTCGCTGCCCGAGCAGGCCGCGGACGATGTCGGATACGGACGTGACCTCCGCGCTGCGCGCCCCGTCGTCCGGGTCCCTCCATCCCTTGCTCCGCGGACTCATGCCGCGCCACCCGCCACGGACACCCGGCCGGCCGACACCCGCCACACTGCCGCCGCGCTCTCCGGGACGTGGGCCTCGTCGGCCACGGAGATCAGGGCCTGCCCCTCCCCCGTGAGCGAGGCCGCCATCCGCCGCTGCCGGTCGGGATCGAGAGCGGAGAACGGGTCGTCCAGGAGGACGATCGGGGGCTCTCCGAGCTCTTCGGCCGTGGCGCCGGCCAGGCCCATTCGCAGGGAGAGCGCCGCGGCCCACGACTCCCCGTGGGAGGCGAATCCCCTGGCCTTGAGCTCGCGCACCGCGAGGTCGAGCTCGTCTCGGTGCGGGCCGACCAGGGTGGTCCTCCTGATGAGCTCGTCCTGCCGCCGCACTGCGAGCCGCTCGCGGAACCCCGACTCGACGTCCTCGTCATCCACCGACGGTCGGTAGACGATCTCGAGCTCGTACCCCGCGAGGGAGGCGAACTGGGCCGATGCGAGCGGCTGCACCCGGCGCATGGCCTCCTTCCGTGCCCGTGTCACCGCGGATCCCGCCGCGACGAGCTCCTCGTCCCACGCGGCGAGCTCCGGCGGCTCGCCACGCCCTTCCCAGTCCTTCAGCAGCCGGTTCCGCTGGCGGACGACCTTGTCGTACGCCCGGGCCTCGGCTTCACGAAGCGGCCACAGCGTGACGACGCAGTCCTCCATGAACCGCCGGCGCGCGTCGGGATCCCCGAGCACGATCGCGAGATCCTGCGGTCCGAAGAACACACCGCGCACCTGGCGACGCACGTCTCGCTTGCGGCGCACGGCGTTGCGATTCACCTGCATCCGGTTGGCGCCGCTCGATCGGATCTCCACCTCGACCAGCACGCGGCCCGCGGTCGTCTCGATCTCGCCGCGGACGAACGCGCTCTCCGCCCCGTGTCGCACGAGTGGCGCATCCGTGGCCACCCGCGGCGACGTGAGCGCCAGCAGGTAGTAGATGCCCTCCAGGAGGTTGCTCTTGCCCTCGCCGTTCGCGCCGAGGGCCACGACCAGCCCCGACGGCACGTCGAGATGGGTCTCCTCGTGGTTCCGAAGATCGCGGAGCTCGATCCACAGCAGCCGCACGCCACGACCTCACGAAGCGCGGCGCGCGAGCGGGCGGCCGGCGGCGATGGGCGTGGCCTACGCCACCGGCGCCGGAAGGCGCACCGGCATGACGAGGTAGGTGAACTCGCTGCCCTCGCCCCGCACCACGCCCGGCTTCAGACCGTCCTTGATCTCGAGGTGGACGCTCTCCCCCGTGGACGCCTGCAACCCGTCGGCGAGGTAGCCGGGGTTGAACGCGACCGTGATGTCCTGGCCCTCGTAGCGAGCCTCCACGGCCTCAACGGCGCCGCCGAGATCCGGGCTCGACGACGAGAGCCGCACACCGAGCGCGTTGAACTCCATGCGGATCGGCGTGTTCTCCCGGGCCAGCAGGCCGACGCGCTTCACGGCGTCGAGGAGCTGCTGGCGACTCACCGTGAGGCGGTTCTCGTAGTTCTCCGGCAGGAGCTGGCGGTAGTTCGGGAACTGGCCCTCGATGAGGCGCGAGACGAGCGTGAGCGGGCCGATGCGGAACGTGACCTGGCTCTGATCGAGGATCACCTCGACCTGGCCCTTCTCGTCGCCCCCGGCTGCCCGTCCGGCCTCGGACAGCGCCCGCTCCGGGACCAGGGCCGTGGTCTCGCTTGCGGCGGTCGCGGTGAGGTCGCGCAGCGCGAGCCGGTAGGAATCGGTGGCCACGAGCGTGACCCCCTCCCGGGTCATCTCGAGGAGCACACCGGTGAGGGTGGGCCTGGCCTCGTCGCGCGATGCCGCCCTCGCCACCTGCGTGACGGCCTCCGCGAACCGTCCCGCCTCGAGCGACACCGGCGTGCCCGCCGGTTCCTGCCAGGACGGGAAGTCCTCCGCCGGCAGGAGCCGCACGTTGCCCTCGAAGGCGCCGCACTGGATACGGGCCTGGGACTGGTCGGCGTCGAACTGCACGGGGGCCTGCGGAAGGCTCTTGATCATGTCGGCGAGGAGCCGGGCCGGGATCAGCGCCACGCCCCGCTCCTGGGCCTGGATGGGGATGGTGAGCCGCGCCGACACCTCGAGGTCGGTGGTGGTGAGGGTGAGGGTGTCGCCGTCGGCCTCGATGAGCACCCCCGTCAGCGCGGGGATGCCGGGCCTCGTGGACACCCCACGCTGGACGGTCTGCAGGGCATCGGAGAGATCGTCTCGGTCACACCGGAATTTCACTGTCCACCTCCCGCTCTGAAAGCTCTTGTTCTCTCTTCTTCAACCAGTAGTAGTGGGGGCTGGGGAAACTGTGGGAAACCCCCTCCTCACCGCAGCGTAGCAGGGGGGTATGACACGGATGAGATTCGGTGCACTTCGGCCCGCAACGCGAGCCCCGCGCGCGCTCGTCACCGCCTGTCCACCGGATCCCCACAGCGTCTCCTTACGTCCCGGCCGCCATGGAACGGACCTTCCGGGTGAGGTCCTGGACCTGCTTGAAGATGGGCGCGCGGTCGCGCATCAGCAGCTCGATCTTCTTCACGCCGTGCAGGACGGTGGTGTGGTCGCGGTCGAAGAGCTCGCCGATCTTGATCAGCGAGAGGCCCGTGCACTCACGCAGGAGGTACATGGCGACGTGCCGGGCCGTCGTGAGGGGCCGGGAACGGTTCTTCGACACGAGGTCGTCGCGGGTGAGCCCGAAGTAGGACGCGGTCTCGTCCAGGATGGCCTGGGCGGGGATCTCGGCCCCGGGCAACGGCAGGAGGTCCTCCAGCGCCCGATCCGCGATCTCGGCCGAGATGGGCTCGCGCAGCAGCGAGGAGTATGCCGCCACCCGCAGGAGCGCCCCCTCGAGCTCGCGGATGTTCTGGTCGAACTTCGAGGCGATGACCTCGAGGACGTCGTCGGGCACCGGGATGCCGTCACGCTTCGCCTTCAGCTGCAGGATGGCGATGCGCGTCTCCAGGTCCGGCGGCTGCACGTCGACGCACAGTCCCCACCGGAACCGGTTCCGCAGTCGCTCCTCCATCCCGGAGAGCTCGCCCGGCGAGCGGTCCGACGCGATGACGATCTGGCGCTCGGACCCGTGCAGCGCGTTGAACGTGTGGAAGAACTCGGTCTGCGTCTCCTCGCGTTTGGCGAGGAACTGGATGTCGTCGACGAGCAGCACGTCGACGTCGCGGTATCGGCGCTGGAACTGATAGCCCTGTCGCTCGCGTACCGCCTTGATGAACTCAGACATGAACGTCTCCGAGCTGACGTATTTCACGCGGAGCCCGGGGATGAGACGCGTCATGTGGTGGCCGATCGCGAACAGCAGGTGCGTCTTGCCGAGCCCCACTCCCCCGTAGATGAACAACGGGTTGTAGGCCTTGGACGGGGGCGCCTCCGCGACGGCCATGGCCGCGGCGTGCGCGAACCGGTTCGAGGGCCCGGGCACGAAGGCGTCGAACGTGTAGCGGTCCGGGAACACGAGGCTCTGGCCCGCGGAGGACTCCAGGACCACCGTCGGGCCTGGGCCCTCCGCCGCCGGCTCGTGCCGGACCCGAGCGTGAGCGGCCTCGGTCACCAGGCGGACCTCGACGGGGTCGGCCGTCGCCTCCCGCGCCCCGCGCTGGATCAGGTCGAGATAGTTCTTCGCCAGCCAGTCACGGACGTAGTCGGTGGGAGCGACCACCTCGAGGACGCCGTCCTGGAGGCGACCGGGCCGGAGGTCGGCGAACCACATGTTGAAGGAGCTCTCCGCGAGGTCGTGACGAGCGCGTTCGGCGACGCGGTTCCAGATCGCCTCCGCCGCGTGCTCCACCTGCACCAACGAAACGTTATCCACAGCGCCTTTCCACATGTGGGGAATCGAACCGCGCTGGGGAAGTGTCGGGGAGTGCTGAACCCCCCGGGAGAACGGCGCGGAGCATAGCACCGCCCATCCGGCCGCCGGAAGCCTGGATCCCCTGTTTTGACGCACTATTTCCCCAAGCTCCGGCGCGTTGGGTGGTCGGCGCGTCGCCGCTATACTGCGACCTCCCGCGAACAGCGAGATCCGTCGATGAAGAAGACCTTCCAACCGCACACGCGCCGTCGCAAGCGCCGCCACGGTTTCCGCACGAGGATGCGCACCCGAGCCGGGCGCGCCATCCTGGCTCGTCGCCGCGCCAAGGGCCGGTCCAGCCTCTCCGCGTGAGGCTCGGGACCTGACGCCACCGCCCTGAGAGGAGCACGTCCACGGACGTCCGACGGGTGCTCCGAACGGGCCGATCGGTCTCCGGAAACCGGGTGATACTGTACGTGGCGCCTGAGGCCGGACCCGCGCGTGTGGCGTTCGTGGCGAGCAAGCGAGTGGGCGGCGCGGTCGCCCGCAACCGCGCTCGGCGCATCCTCCGAGCGGCATGGCGGACGGTGGCCACCTCGGTGGGCGATGACGTTTCCGTCGTCTTCGTCGCCCGCGAGACCATCCGGGGAGCCGGGACGCACGACCTCGAAGCCGAGATGAGGGAGCTGCTGCGCCGCATGGGAGTCGTCAGATCGTGACCCGCGCGATCCGTCGCGCCGCCTGGTTCGCCGGCGCTCCCGCTCGCCTGTTCCTCATCGCCTGCATCCGTCTGTATCGCGTGACGCTGGCCGGAGCGCTCGGCGGCCAGTGTCGATTCCATCCGAGCTGCTCGCGGTACGCGGAATCGGCGATCCGTACCCACGGCGCGGTGCGCGGCCTCGGTCTGGGTATCTGGAGAGTGTTGCGCTGCAACCCGTTCGGGCGAGGCGGCCTGGAGCAGGTGCCCGCCGGCCGTGGGTATGAGGCCATCATACAGGAAGCCTCGCCGTGATCTCGGTCGCTGTGTTCCAGGCACTGCTCGACGCCCTGGGCTGGGTGCTGTCGCACATCTACGACGGCATCCACAGCTACGGCGCCGCCATCATCCTGCTGACGCTCGGCATCCGGCTGCTGCTCCTGCCGCTCGGCCTGAAGCAGATCCGGAACATGCAGGCCATGCAGGCCATCCAGCCGCAGATGAAGCAGCTGCAGCAGAAGTACAAGGGGAACAAGCAGAAGCTGAACGAGGAGATGATGAAGCTGTACAAGGAGCGGGGCGTGAACCCGCTCGCCGGCTGCCTCCCGATGCTGTTGCAGATCCCCGTTCTGATCGCCCTGTACTCGGTGCTGCGATTCCCTCAGCACCCGCCCCACCTGCCGGAGGGCAGCCACCTCCGGACGAAGATCGAGAGCTCGATCCACACGAAGCCTCCGGGGAATCCGGCGAACTTCATCGGCATGAACCTGTTGTGCAACGCGCAGCAGGCCGGCAGCCAGGTGACCTACGAGGACACACACGAGGCGAAGAACAGCCCCGAGGCGAAGGTGTTCCTCGACTGCGGCAGCGGGGCCCCGGTCCGGATCCCCTATTACATCCTGGGCCTGCTGATGGTGGGGACCATGTACTACCAGCAACGACAGATGCAGCGGGCAGCGCCGCCGGGGCAGTCACAGCAGCAGCAGATGCTGACCCGGATCATGCCGCTGATCTCGATCTTCTGGGGGTTCATCGTGCCCTCCGGCGTGATCCTGTACTGGACGACGTCGAACCTGGTGCAGATCGGGCAGCAGCATTTCCTGTTACGTGCCGGGCATCTCCGCGAGCCCCTGGCCGATCCGGGTAAGAAGGACGACCTCGCCTCCCGGGGATCAGACGGCGGCGGCGGGCGGCAGAAGGCGGGCGCCAGCCGGGCCTCGAGCGGCGTCGCCCCGACGCGGCGCCGCGGCCTGTTCGCCTCCATGCTCGAGCGGGCGGAGGCCGAGCGGACGCGGCGGCAGGGGCAAGCCGCGCCGCAGGCGAAGGGGCAGCCGAGCTCGGAGAAGGCCTCGAGCTCTGGCAAGACGCCGAGCGCTGGGAAGACGCAGCAGGGGTCCAAGGCGGAGTCGCCGCCGCAACGCAAGCCCACGTCCTCCGGAGGGGGCAATGCGCGAAGTCGAAAGAAGCGCCGCAAGCGTTGAGGAGGCCGTCGAGGCGGCCCTCGGCGAGCTCGGCGCCAGCGAGCAGGAAGCGGACATCGAGATCGTCCAGGAGCCGAAGGGCGGCTTCCTGGGGCTCGGTGGGCACCAGGCCGTGGTCAGGGTCCGCCTGAAGGGAGCGCCGGAGCCCGTCAGCGAAGAGGACCTCGACGACCAGGCCGACGTGGCCGCGGAGTTCCTCGAGCATTTCCTGGATCTCCTGGGCATCCCTGGCGACGCCGAGCCCAGGCTCTCCGAGGGCACGATGTACGTGGACGTGTGGGGTGAGGAGGGCGGCGACACCATGGGTCTGCTGATCGGCCGCCACGGGCAGACCCTGGACGCCCTCCAGGAGGTCGTGCGGAGCGTGGTGCAGCGGCGGGTCGACGCGCGGTGCCGCGTGGTGGTCGACGTGGAGGACTACCGCAAGCGGCGCCGCTCGCAGCTCGTGTCGCGGGCCCGGGGGATCGCCCGCCGCGTGAAGCGGACCGGACGGCCGGAGCGCCTGGAGCCGATGAACGCCTTCGAGCGCAAGATCGTGCACGACGCCGTGACCGCCGTCGGCGGGATCGAGACCGGCAGCGAGGGGGAGGACCCCGACCGTCGCGTCGTGATCCGCCGGGCCCAGTCCGCCCGCCGTGCGTAGAGGCCGCGTTTCCCGGCCGATTCACGTGAAGCAATGCGCAAATCGGACACTCCTGACCTGACGGGCCTGGCTGCCCGCATCGCCGGATCCCCGCTCCCACCCGAAGCGAACGACAAGCTCGCCGCCTTCGAGGACCTCCTCCGCGATCGGGGTCCCGCCCTCGGCCTGGTGTCCCGCGACGACGCGTCCCGGATCCGCGAGCGACACGTCCTCGATTCCCTCCGAGGAGTCCGCGCCGTCGAGCCCGACGACGCCGTCGCCTACGACCTGGGATCCGGTGCCGGCCTTCCCGGACTGGTCGTGGCCATCGCTCGGCCCGCTCTGGACATTCGCCTGGTGGAGATACGTCGCCGGCGTGCGGCATGGCTGGAGCTCGCGATCCACGAGCTGGAGGTGGCGAACGCCTCGGTGGTGGTGGCTCGAGTGGAGGAGCTCCGAGACTCGGCCGATCTCTGTTTCGCCCGGGCCTTCGCTCCCCTGGCCCGCTCGTGGGGGCTCGCGGCGCCCCTCCTGACTCCGCGAGGCCGGCTGGTGTACTTCGCAGGCGGGAACCAACCCGAAGACGAGCTCGCCGCTTTCGGCTCGAACGCCCGCATCATTCGCGAACCCCTCCTTGATTCGTCTGGCCCGCTGGTTATCATCGGCAAGCAGTGACCGTCGACGAGTCCGAGCCCGAGGTCACGCCCCCCGGTCCGGTTGAACCTCAACCCGAGGAGGAGGCGGGCGCCGCCGATCTCGAGGGCGGCGACTCCGAGTTCGAGGGCGTCCCCGAGTGGCCAACCCTCGACCCCGATGTGGTCGCCGACGAACCCTCGCCCAACGGCATCAACCCTCAGGCTGACATGGAGGAAGGCGACGACAGCCGTCCCAGGGCCCGGGTCATCGCCATCGTCAATCAGAAGGGCGGGGTGGGGAAGTCCACCACGGCTGTCAGTCTCGGGGCCGCACTGGCGGAGACGGGGCACCCGGTCCTGGTCCTCGACCTGGACCCCCAGGGGAACGCCTCCACCGGCCTCGGGATCCGCCACGTGGCTCGAGAGGTCTCGACCTACGAGGTCCTCCTGTCACACGCCGCCATCAAGGACGGCATCGTCCCCACCGCCGTCGAGGGCCTCGACGCCGTCCCCTCCACGATCGACCTGGCCGGCGCCGAGATCGAGCTGGTCAGCCAGTTCTCCCGTGAGACCAGGCTGGCCCGGGCCCTCGACCCGGTCCGGCGCGGCATGTACGAGTTCATCCTCATGGACTGCCCGCCCTCGCTGGGGCTGCTCACGGTCAATGCCTTGACGGCGGCCGACGAGGTCCTCGTGCCGATCCAGTGCGAGTACTACGCGCTGGAGGGTCTGGGTCAGCTCCTGCGCAACGTGAGACTCGTGCAGCAGAACGTCAACTCCAACTTGAGGCTCACCGGGATCGTCCTCACGATGTTCGACTCGAGGACGAAGCTCTCGGAACAGGTGGTTGAGGAGGTCCGAAAGTACTTCGGGAACCGCGTGTATGACACCGTCATACCACGCACGGTGCGGCTCTCCGAGGCGCCCGGCTTCGGGCAACCCATCACCCTCTACGACTCCGGCTCAAAGGGCGCCAAGGTCTATCGCGCGCTGGCCAAGGAGGTGCTCGATCGCTCCGTGGAGCCCGAGGTGCCGACGATCGGCGACCTCCCCGACGCCATCAAGGCGAGATCGGGCCCGCCCCCGGAGGCCGGGCCCAAGAAACGACGAGTGTTCGCGAGGAGGCGAAGAGCGTGAAAAAGGGAGGCCTGGGTCGAGGGTTGTCCGCACTGATCCCGGGGGCCGCCGAGGAGGCGGGCTTGCTCGAGGTCCCGGTCGGTGCCATCGCGCCCAACCCGAAGCAGCCGCGTCAGGCGTTCGAGACGGAGCCGCTCGACGCGCTCGCGGCGTCGATCCATGAGGTCGGCGTGCTGCAGCCGGTGGTGGTGCGGGTCCGCGAGGGCGGATACGAGCTCATCGCGGGGGAGCGACGGCTTCGCGCCGCGAAACAGGCCGGGCTCGCGACCATCCCCGCGGTCATCCGCGAGACCGACGACACGGAGGGCCTTCGCGAGGCGCTGATCGAGAACATCCATCGCGAGGATCTCGGGCCGCTCGAGCTCGCCGAGGCGTTCCAGGAGCTGCTGGAGGACCTCGGCGCCACCCAGGAGCAGCTGGCCGAGCGCCTCGGCGTGTCGCGCGCGCACATCGCGAACACGATCCGGCTGCTGCAGCTGCCCGGCGAGATCCAACAGCTCGTCGCGGAGCGGAAGCTCACCGCGGGGCACGCCCGTGCGCTCATGGGGCTGGTGGACGGCGAGGCGCAGATCTCGCTCGCGCTTCGAACGGTGGCCGAGGAGCTGTCGGTGCGGCAGGTCGAGGACGTCGTCCGCGGCCACAACAACGGCGGGGCCGCGACGACGACAATAGCTCCGCGCGCAACTCGAAGCATCGCCACGAAGGCATCCTCGAACGGATCCTTCGGCGAGGTCGAGGAGATCCTGTCGGAGCAGTTGCAGACGCGGGTGAAGGTTGAGATGGGGAAGCGGCGGGGGAAGATCGTCGTCGAGTTCGGCTCCGCCGAGGACCTGGACCGGATCGTGTCGGAGATCGTCGGGTCGGGGCCGGGCCTCACCGACGAGTAGCGGGCGCGAGAGGCCTACGAGACCCGCTTCGGGGATCTCGCCAGCGCGAGCTCCACTACACGCTCGCACAAGTCGTCGAGCGACATCCCCCCGGCCTGCGCGGCCATCGGCAGGAGGCTGGTCTCCGTCATCCCGGGTGAGACGTTGGCCTCGAGCACCCATGGCCGGTCGTCGCCGTCCACGATGAGGTCCACCCTCGCCACGTCGCGGAGGCCGAGCGCGGCGACGGCGCGGGACGCCTCCTCGCGAGCCCGGGCGACGGCGTCGTCCCCGAGGCGCGCGGGGGCGAAGTACTCGCAGGCCCCGGCCGTGTACCGCGCGGCGTAGTCGTAGACCCCGGCGCGCGGCACCACCTCGACGAGGGGCAGGACCTCGAACGGGTCGCCGAGCGTCCCCGCCGCGATCTCCGTGCCCTCCACCTTGCTCTCCACGACGACGGCATCCGAGAACGACAGGCTGCCCATCACGGCGGCGGCCAGGTCGGCCTCGCGTTCCACGAACTTCAATCCCATGGCCGACCCGGCGCGCGACGGCTTCACGACCAGTGGGAGGCCGAGCCGCTCGACCACTCGATCAAGTGCCGATCCCGCGCCCAGATCGCGGAGCGCGGCCGACTGCAGCGCCACCCACGGCGGTGTCGCCACCCCAGCAGCGGCCAGGGCCTCCTTCGCCAGGGCCTTCTCGAACGCGATCTGACATGCGAACGGGCCCGTTCCGGTGTACGGCAAGCCCAGGAGCTCCAGCAGCCGCTGGACCGTGCCGTCCTCCCCGTCCTTGCCGTGCAAGGCGACGTAGCACACGTCGAACGCTCCCTGCGTGAGCGTCGCGGCGAGCGGGACCTCCGTCGGATCGAGCACCACCGCGTCGTTGCCGGCGGATGCCAGCGCCTGTTGCACGCGGTGACCGGACCGGAGCGAGACCTCACGCTCCAGGGACGGCCCACCGGCCAGCACGGCGACGTTCATGTCTGCAGCGACCCGTACAGCTGCTCTTCGTCGGCGAGCACGTCGCCGAGCCTGCGCACGCCCTCCTCGACGTCGGCCTCGCTCGGGTAACAGAACGCGAGCCGCATGCGGTGCTGGCCGGAGCCGTCCGGATAGAAGGCGGTGCCGGGCACGTACGCCACCCGCCGCTCGACGGCGGCGGCCAGCATGGCCTGCGTGTCGAAGTACTCGGGGAGTGTGACCCAGACGTAGAACCCGCCCGCCGGGCTCGTCCACGAAGCATCGGCGGGGAAGTGCTGTGGAAGCGCGCGAAGCATCACGTCGCGACGGCCCCGGTAGATGTCGACGAGTGTCGTCAGGTTCCTCCGCCAGGCATCACCGGTCAGGTACTGCTCCCCGACGAGCTGCATGAAGGAGCTCGTACACAGGTCGGCGGCTTCCTTCACCAGCACCAGCCGCTGGATGACACCGGCATCCGCCAGCGCCCATCCGAGCCTGACGCCGGGGGAAAAGACCTTCGACAACGTGCCGAGGTAGATCACGTTCCCCGGGTCCAGGGACCGGAGCGTCGGCAGCGGCTCTCCATCGAATCGCAGGAGCCCGTATGGGTTGTCCTCGATGATCGGCACGCCGGCCTCCCGGCAGAGCGCAACGAGTTGCTCCCGGCGCTCGTATGACATCGTCACACCAGCGGGGTTATGGAAGTTGGGGACCGTGTAGACGAACTTCGGCCTCGCGCCTCGAACGAGCGCATCCTCGAGCTCGTCGACGACCATTCCCGCGTCGTCGAGCGGGACCTGTACGAATCGGGGTTCGTACGCCGAGAACGCGGAGAGCGCTCCGACGTAGCTGGGGGCTTCCACGGCGATCTCGTCACCGGGGTCGATGAAGATCTTCGCCACGAGATCGAGGGCCTGCTGGGCGCCGTCGGTGACCACCACGAGATCCGGGTCGGCCTCCACGCCCTCCTCGGCCATCAGCGCCACCAGTCGCTCCTTCAGTCCCGGATGTCCGGAGCCGCCGCCGTACTGGAGCGCCGTCGCGCCGCGCTCGCTGAGCACGCTCCTCACGACGTCGAGCACGTCCTCGTGGGGGAGGGCCTGCACGTACGGCATGCCCCCCGCCAGCGAGACGACCTCCGGCCTCGCCGCGACGGCGAACAGGGCCCGGACCTCGGAGGCCGACATGCCGGCGGTACGCCGTGCGTACAGACCGACATAGGGGTCGACGAAGAGCTCGGCCATCCCGGAATGCTAACAACCTGGGCATTGACCCCCCGGCGCCCCGGCCCCACAATCGTGTGACGAATCGGCCCACCCTCCCCGAAGCGCTCCGTGCTGCCAAGGCCCTCGCCCTCGGCGTCGGCCTCGGTGCCCTCCTTGCGCTCGCTGCGAACCGCCGGCTCGATCGGCGGACGCCGTGACGATGCGCTTCGTCGACGTCGATCTCGACAACCTCCATCTCGTCCCGAAGACGTGCCTGTCGTCCGTGTACTGGGAGCTCGACGACGACGACGACGAGCTCGATCCCTTCTTCCAGAAGGAGGAGTGGTTCTCCTCCACGCTCCTCGAGTGGGGGCGGTGCGGGACCCTGATCCTCGACGGCGACGAGGCCATCGGTTTCGCGCAGTACGCGCCACCGACCCTGTTCCCCCGCCTGCGGCATTTCGGCGCGGGACCGGTCTCCACGGACGCCATGTACCTCTCCTCGTGCTTCGTGGTTGAGGGCCGCCGGGGCCTCCGGCTCGGGACCGAGCTGGTGCGAGCGGTCGCGCGGGATCTGCTGCTGCGCGGCTACCAGGCCGTGGAGGCCATCGGGGATCGGCGATGGGACGGCGGGTGGGTGCTGCCCGAGCCGTTCCTCTCGACGTGCGGGTTCCACACGATCCGCGAGGATCCTCGCTTCCCGCTCATGCGCCGGGACCTCGTCATGCGAGAGCCGCTCCTGGTGACGAGCGAGCGAGCGGCGGGGTCGCTCCCGGCGTTCGGCACCGTGTGATCCGCGCCTGAGCTACGCGGGACCGGCGCCCCGCGGGCCCCGGGGGTTGAAGAATCGCTGGAGGCCCTCGGCCATTGCGATCGCCACGTCCTGGCGGAACGCCTCCTCCTGCAGGAGCCGCTCCTCCTTCGGGTTGGTGAGGAAGCACGGTTCCACCTGGACGGCCGGCATCTGCGTCTCGCGCAGGATGGTGATGCTCATCGCGTGGATGCGCCCGTCCATCAGGCCGGTGCGTGACGTGAGCTCCTCCTGCACCAGCTCCGCGAGCCGCTGCCCGGCGGGGGACAGCGTCTCCTGCGTGCCGAAGTAGAAGCAGGTGGCCCCCTCCGCCCCGGGGTCGGCGTGCCCGTTCAGGTGGATCGACAGGCAGACCTCGGCTCCCAGGTCGTTCGCGAGCTGCGCGCGCTCGCTCGGGGTCGGCGATGCGGCCTGCTCGCGCAGGAGCACCGGATCGGCGCCGCGCCGTCGCAGCTCCTCCGCGAGCTCGAGCGCGAGCCAGAACGTGGCGTCGGCCTCGCTCACGCCGGTGGGCCCGCAGGTCCCCGGATCGTCGGGACCGTGGCCGGGGTCGATCGCGATGCGCGCGCCGGCGATCGTGGCCTCGAGCCGGCGCATCGCCTCGGCCTCGCGGACCATCGATCGCGACACCGCGTCGAGCTGCGGTCGCAGGCGCTCGAGCGCCGTGACCGTGTCTGGCCCCACGATGCCGTCGGGATCACGTCCCACGTTGCGCTGCAGCTCGCGGACGGCCCGGTCGCAGCGGGGACCGAAGATGCCGTCCTCACGCCCCGCGTCGAACCCCAGCGCGTTCAGCCGGCGCTGCAGGGCCCGCACGTCGTCCCCCCGGGAATGCGGGTTGCGCAGATACAGGGTCCGATCCCCCAACCCGAACCCGGCCTCGACCAGCTCCGACCACGTCTCCGGCCCCACGATCCCGTCCACCAGCAACCCCCGCCGCTGCTGGAACCCCCGCACCGCAGCCGAGGTCGAGGAGCCATAGGTGTCGTTGAGCTCCGCCGGATCGATCGAAGCACCGAGCGAGAGCAGCCGATGCTGGATGTCCGCCACATCGGCGCCGGCGTCCCCCACCCGTATCGTCCTCATGAGACGAGAAGAGTACCCGGGTGAGGAGTCTCGGCTACCAGACAGACGGCCCGGCTCTGCGGAGTTGGACGGGCGGGCTTATGCCGCGATCTGCGCTTCGATCTCCCGCAGGATGGCGTCCTTGCCGCGGGCGCCGACCACGCGCGCCTTCTCCTCGCCGTTCTTGAACAGGATGAGCGTGGGGATGCTCATCACCCCGAACTGCCTGGTGACCACGGGGTTGGCGTCGACGTCCAGCTTCGCCACCGAGAGCTCCTCGCCCTTCTCGCGGGCGATCTCCTCCACGACCGGCGAGACCATGTGACAGGGCACGCACCACTCCGCCCAGAAGTCCACCAGGACGGGCTTGTCCGAGCCGAGCACCTTGCTCTGGAAATCCTGATCCGTGACGTCACCGATGCTGGCCATCTCGATCCTCCTTGTCGCTGAAGAACGTACCCCCGGGCGGGGTCATTCAGTGCCCCTCCGCCTCGAGGAACCGTTCGGCGTCCATCGCCGCCTTGCACCCCATGCCGGCGGCGGTGATCGCCTGGCGGTAGTTGAAGTCCACCACGTCGCCCGCCGCGAACGCGCCGGGGACACTGGTCTTCGTGGTCGGTTCCTGGACCATCAGATACCCGTCGGCTGTGGTCTCGAGCTGGTCGCGGAAGAGCTCGGTGTTCGGGTCGTGGCCGATCGCGACGAACATCGCCCCCGTCGACACGTCGCTGAGGGCGCCGGTCTTCACGTTGCGCAGCCGCACGCCCTCGACCGAGCCGTCACCCAGGACCTCGTCGACGACTGAGTCCCACACGAACTCGATCTTGTCGTTGGCGAACGCACGGTCCTGCATGATCTTCGACGCCCGGAGCTCGCCGCGGCGGTGCACCACAGAGACCTTCGAGGCGAACCGCGTGAGGAATCCGGCCTCCTCCAATGCCGAGTCGCCGCCGCCCACGACCACGATGTCCTTGTCGCGGAAGAAGAATCCGTCGCACGTGGCGCAGGACGACACCCCCCGCCCTCGGAGCCGGTCCTCGCCCGGCACGCCGAGCCATCTGGCGCTCGCCCCGGTGGAGATGACCACGGTGCGGGCGCGCCACTCCTCGTCCCCGGCCCACACCCCGAATGGCCGCTCGGAGAAGTCGACACGGGTGGCGGCCTGGTGCAGCAGCTCGGCCCCGAAGCGTCCCGACTGCTTCTCCATGTGCTCCATCAGCTCGGGACCGAGGATGCCGTCGGGGAAGCCGGGGTAATTCTCGACGTCGGTGGTCAGCATGAGCTGGCCGCCCGCGTCGATCCCCTTCAGGACGAGAGGTTCGAGATTGGCGCGAGCCGCGTACAGGGCAGCCGTGAGCCCGGCGGGCCCACTGCCCAGGATGATGACGTTGCGGGTGTCGACCACGTCGCGATCCATTCTCCCATAGCTGGAGAACGCCCTCCTATTCCCGGAAGGACGCCGGAGGCCCGCTCAGATGAGCTGTTCGACCGTGGTGACGACGCGACAGGTCTTCGTGGAGACGACCCACAGCACGAGCCGGTCGGGGAGCGCGCCGTCCTGCAGGAACGCGCCGATGTAGACCGGCGCGCCCTCGTAGCGCGCTTCGATGAGCTCGATCGGCTTCGTGTCGTCGGGGAGGCGCGCGCCACGGGCCAGACAGACCCTCGGTTGGATGGCTTGGTCGAAGGTACCGGTGCCCCCCGACGAGACGCTGTCGGACGCCGGCGACGAGGAGGAGGCGGGGGCGGGGGTCGGTGCGGTCTCGGCCCCACCGCCGCCGCCGCTCGACGACCCGGTTCCCATCGTCGTCGTGGTGGTGGTCGTGGGGGCGCTGAGCATCGCCTTGTGGACGCGCCGGTCGTGCGCCACCCGATTGGCGAGGCGCTCGGCGAGCTTGCGGATCCCCTGCTGGTCGTAGTCGGTCGCGGTTCGGCTGACCGGCGCGGGAACTCTCTCGGCGGCGTTGTAGTCCGACTGTCCCGCCGGACCGGAGATCACGAGCGCCAGGATTCCCGCGATGGAGGCCGCCGCCGCGAGGCTCGCCGCCCAGGCCGTCCGGCCGAACCGCCTGTCCCGGCCGCGGGGCTTGCCACCGGCGAGGCTCGGCCGGACGGTCTCCGGGGGAAGCGCGACCTCGGGCAGCTCCCGAAGGACTGCCCTCGCGCCGCGAGCGAGCTCGACCTCCTCGCGGCACGTCGCGCACCCAGCGAGATGTGCTTCCACCTCGGCATTCGCTCGGTGCTCGAGCGTGCCGTCGACGTACGCGGCGAGGTGCTCCTGGGGGTGGGTCATTGGACGTTCCTCTCCTCTGACGGCCGGCCGGAGCCGGAACGTTCCCCCGGGGTGACCCCGAGCGCCCTCGCCAGGGCGACGCGACCCCGGTGGATGCGCGATTTCACCGTCCCCACCGGGACCCCCAGGGTCTCGGCGATGTCCTCGTACGCCATGTCCTGGACGTCGTGCATGACCAGGGGGGCGCGGAAATCCAGTGGCACCTCGAGGAGGGCGCGCTGGACGTCCACGGCGGTGGCCGTCGACTCGGCGTGGTCGTGGGGCGAGATGTTCGTCTCGACCGCGTCGACGAGCTCGAGCGACGGTTCGCGCTTGCGCTTGCGGAGGATGTCGTAGCAGGCGTTCACGGTGACCCGGTGCAGCCACGTCGTGAAGGCGGCTTCCCCTCGATAGGACGAGAGGCGGCGAAGCGCCGTCATCAAGGTGTCCTGGGTCGCGTCGCGGGCGTCCTCCTCGCGACCGAGGACCCGGTACGCGAGGTTGTAGACCCGCCGCTCGTGACGCTTCACGAGGAGCGCGAACGCGACCCGGTCCCCCGCGACAGAGCGCGCAACCAGGTCCCGGTCGGTGGGTTCGTCCGGCATCTAGGACGGTCCGAACACGTGGAACTCGGCGACTGCGGCCCGGTTGCCGCCGTCGACGTCGGGGACGACGCTCGTGATCCAGAGCGCCACGTACCGGCCCGACGTCTCGGGTATCGCCCGCCGCATGCTGTCCTCGGCCGTGAACGACTGCGCCGTGGCTTCGGCGAGTGTGCGAGGGTCATCGCCCACGCGGACCTGGAACGTGAACCCCGGCGCGGGCGTCTCCAGCGAGAACGCCGACACGGTCCTGGTGTCCCCGAGGTCGAACAGGAGCCCGACACCCGGCTTCGGAGCCAGATCGAGCTCGTTGTAGTTCTCGCTGTACCAGTAGGTGCTGGGGTCCCCGTCGACCGCGAGGGCGGCGCGCTCGTTGTGCTCCTCACCGTCACCGAACGGATCAAGCGGTGTCGGTGACGTGAGCTGATACGCCGCCCCCTGCCCGCCGGCGGTCGAACTGGTGCCGCCGCCCCCGTTCCCGCTGGTCTCGATGCCCAACGGCCCGCCGAGCTGGAGCTTCCCGAGCACGAGGCCCACGACGATGGCGATGGCCGCGATGAGCACCGCGAGCAGCGGCACGAGCATCCAGGACCGGAAGGCGCCACCCCTCGTCGGCTCGCGGCGGGACCGATCCACCGGAGGAGCCGGCATGGCCGCGGTCGGTGCCCCGGCACCCCGGAACCGGGTCAGGGCGGCCATGGTGGCCTCCGCGGTCTGGAACCGATCGTCCGGGTTCCGGGCCATGGCGCGCATCACGATGGCATCGAGCGGCCGCGGGATGCCGGCCCGCCGGGCTCGCGGCGGGAGCGGGTCGCGGGTGAGCCGCATCATCGCGATCGCCAGGTCGGTCTCGGCCTCGAACGGCCGCTTGCCGGTGAGCGTCTCGTAGAGCACGACGCCGCAGGCGTAGACATCGGAGCGGGCGTCGACGTCCGAACCCTGCACCTGCTCGGGCGAGAGGTACGGCACGCTGCCGAGCACGCGACCCGTGGTGGTGGCGTCGGAACCCGAGTACGCCGCGCGGGCGATGCCGAGGTCGGTGATCTTCACCATGCCGGAGTCGGAGACGAGGATGTTGCCGGGTTTCACGTCGCGGTGGATGACGCCGTTGTCGTGCGCGCACTGCAGCGCCGCGAGCACCGGGATCAACACGGCCACGGCGCGGTCGGGCTCGAGGAACCCCTCCCGCCGGATCAATTCCTCCAGGGTCGATCCCTGGTACAGCTCCATCACGATGAAGGACAGGCCGTGCTCGGTCCCGGTGTCGAAGACGTTGACGATGTTGGGGTGCGTGAGCCGCGCCGCCGACAGCGCCTCAGCGTTGAACCGCTCCCGGAACCTGGGGTCGCTCGCCAGGTGCTCGTGCAGGATCTTCACCGCCACGGGGCGGTCCAGGACCTGGTCTGTTGCCCGCCACACGGTCGCCATCCCGCCCCGGCCGATCTCCTGCTCGAGCGCGTAGCGACCGGCGAGAACCGTCTGTCGGGACGTCTCGGCCATGGGTCGAAGTGTAGGCGGGCCGCTCCGATCAGGAGGATGCGCGACGCCGCATCGAGCGAGGTAGGAGGCCCTTCAGGAGCGCGAGGTCCTCGATACGCAGGGCCAGGGCCACGGCGAGGAAGACGGCGAGGCCGGCGCCCACCGAGCACGCCACCTGCAGGACCTGCCCCGCGATCGTCGCCGTGGACACGACGTCCTGCATCAACCGGGACACGAGGAACGCGGCGCCGGCCGTTGCCCCAGCCGCGACGCCCACCTGCGCCAGCCCCCGGAGGATCATCCTGCCCTCCAGTTTCCCGAGCCGCCGACGGAGCAGCACGATGCTGATCACGGCCGCGAAGGTGTACGCGGTGGCGTGCCCGAGGGCCAGGCCGCGCACGCCGAGGAAGTGGAAGTACGCGAGGTTCGCCGCCGTGTTCAGCGCCACCGCCCCGACGTTGATGAGCGCCGGCGTCTTGGTGTCCTGCATCGCGTAGAACGCGCGCAGCAGCAACTGGAACACCGAGAACGAGAACAGGCCGAGCGAGAAGAACACCAGGACCTCCGCCACGAGGTCCGCGCCCCCGGCGCCGGTGGCCCCGTGCTGCAGCAGGAGCCGCACGATCGGCTGCGCCAGCACGATGTAGCCGAGGGCCGCCGGGATCACGATGAAAGCGGTCGAGCGGAGCCCTCGCGCCAGGAGACCGCGGAAGGCGGCGGTGTCGTTCGCCGCCCACTGCGCGGAGAGCGAGGGCAGCAGCGCCGTCATGATCGAGACGGCGAAGATGGCGTGCGGCAGCTGGAAGAACGTGAATGCGGAGATGTACGCCGTGTACTCGGTGTGGCCGGCGGCGAGCACGATCACCACGAGCAGCCCCACCTGGTTGACCGCGACGTACAGGAACACCCACGCTGCGAGCCGGGCGATGCGACGCACGGCGGGCGAGGTCCAGTCCAGGCGCCATCGGAAGCGGAAGCCGATGCGCCGGAGGGAGGGCCACAGCCCGACGGTCATCGCGACCACGCCGAGGGTCGTCCCGATCGCGAGGACGTATCGCTGCGCCGTGGTGACGCCGTGATGCGGCGCATGGCGGAGCACGGCGAACAGGATCATCGTGGCGATGACGATCAGGTTGTTCAGGATCGGCGCGAACATGGGCACCGCGAAGCGACGGTGCGCGTTGAGCAGGCCCGTGACCACGGCCCCCAGCCCGTAGAAGACGATCTGGGGCATGAACCACCGCAGGAAGAACGTGGCGAGCTCGCGTTCCCGGACGGCGTCGGGCCCGTGCGCGTTCAACGTGTACAGGCGCACGATCCACGGCGCCGCCACGATGGCCACGACCATGATTGCGCCCAGCACGACCGTCGCGATGGTCAGCACCGAACGCGCCACCTGCCAGGCCTCGTCGCGGCCGTGCTTCGCCGTCCACTCCACGAAGACCGGGACGAACACCGACGTGAGGATCCCGCCGAGGACCAGCTCGTAGATGATGTTCGGGGTGTTGTTGGCCACGTTGTACGCGTCCGTGCGCCAGTAGACGGTCCCGACGCCGAGTGCGGCGGCCATGGCAGACAGCCGCAGGAAGCCGGTGACGCGCGACAGTGTCGTGCCGACCGCCATGACCGCCGACGACCGCGTGAACCCCTGCCGCGGGGTGGTCTGGATCTCGCCGGCCGCCGGGCCGGCTGCCGGAGCCTCGCCGGGCGGCTGTTCGCCCGTCAGCGCTTCGCCCACGGCAGGAGCCTCCTCGCCCACAGCGCGAGGAGGAAGAGCCCGGCCCCGATGGTGAGCACGAGCGCGATCCGGTTGTACGCGGTGGAGCGCACCACGAGCCGTCCGCGCGAGAGCTCGGTGCGCCCGTCGGGTGTGAGCACCCGTACCACCACCGGGAACCGTCCCGTCGTGCGGGCCTGGACCCCGAACGCCAGGGTCACGCCGCCGCCACCCGGGATGCTCACCACTCTCGACGCGCCGTTCGCGAAGCTCAGCCGGTTCGACTGCAGCTCGACGCGCACCCTGACCTGCTGTGCGGTGAGGTTCTGCACCGGGACGTAGACGTTGCCGCTGCGCGAGGTCAGCGTGACCGTGCTCGACGTGTCGGGTGCCACGCGCTTGAATTGGCCCGCCAGCCTGCGTGACACGTCCTGCAGGAATGCCTCGCCGAGGTCCTCCCGGGATGCGAACTGCCCCGCCTCGGCCACCAGCACGAGCTTGGCGAGGTTGTCCGGGAGGTCACGCTGCTCGGTGAAGAGCGATCGGTACGTGGAGATGCGCTCCCTGGCGCCGCCCAGGTCGGACAGGTACTCCGGGCTGAACGTGGGACCGCGCGTTGCGATGAGCTCGACGGGCCCCGTGTCCGCCGGGGGATGCAGCCGCGGCATGACCGACGCCTTGATCGTCCGGAGCCACGGCGCCCCGTCGACGGCCTGCACGAACGGCCCGTAGAAGTAGCCGGGCGCGCGCGTGCGCTCGGAGAAGATCGCGCCGACCCCGCGGCTCACGCTGGGCTGCTCGAGCCAGATCGCGGCGAGCTCGCCGAGGAGTGTCTGCACCGCGAGGTGTGGATCCTGATTGGGCAGCTGCGACTCGAGGATCCGCTGCACGCCGTCGTCGGGTGCGATCGCGTCGAGCGTGGGCCCGACCGAGAGCGGGGCCACTGCCGGCTGCGCGAACCCGTTCGGCTGGGGCTTCTGTGCGACGGCGTCCTTGTCGACGAGCAGGAGCCGGATGCCGCGCCGATGGAGCTCGAAGAGGCTGCCCTGGTCGAGTCGCGATCCGGGCGGGCGCAGCACCGCCGATACCGGGTCCTTGCCCAACGCAGATGCCACGTCGGCGCGGCCCAGTCGGAGTTGCTGGGTGATGTCGCCGCTCAGGCCGCCCCGGATCATCGCCGGGAGGCTGGGGGATGCGTAGGGCATGGCGGACAGCTCCACCGAGGAGGACGCGGCCATCACCTTCAGGTCGCGGAGCACCTGCGCCGCCGCGGCCGAGCTGCCGCGGCCTGCCTCCACACGCCGCGTCTCGTCGCCGATGCGGAGGAGGTAGCCACTGCGCATCCTGATGAGCTGATCCACGAGTTGCGGCGCGACGACCGCGTCGAATGGCGCCGAGGCCGGGCGGGCCGCGAGCTTCGCCAAGGCCTCCGCCTCCGCTCGCAGCGGGCCGCCGTGGGCGATCTGCCGCTCCAGCCAGGGTGTGCGGAACGTCCCGTCGGGCTCGTACACGATCGGTGCCGAGAGAACGAACGTCCACGTCAGATCGAGTGGCTGATCCGGTGGGTTCTGCGCCAGGAACACGACGGGCGATCGCAGGGTTGCCACCGGCTGGTCGTGGCTCCGCAACTCCACCTTCATGGGGTAGATCGCCGTCTCGTCGCGCTCCGCCAGCACGGCGAGATCGATGGGGGGCAGGCCGACCTCGCGGTCGGTGCCGGGGTCCAGCGGCCCCGTGACCAGGGCCGACGTCGCCGAGAGGACCTCACCGGTGTCGGACTCGAGCGACCGCTCGTACTCGGATCTCGATCCCACCGGCGTCTCGATCGTGACGCCGAGCGAGAGGTCGTCGAGTGTCTCCTCGCTCGCGTTGACCGCCCTGACCTGCACGGTCAGCCGGGTGTGCTCGGGATCGTTCCAGGGCGTCTGCCGGACCAACCGCAATAGGACGTCGCCCCCTGCAGGCTGCGCGTTCACCCTCCACGGTCCGACCGCCATCAGGAGCAGGAGCGTGAGGAACGCGACGAGGCGTCTCATCGAGGTGCGGTCATTCTAGGGCGGGCTCCCCGCGCCCTAGGCTTGCCGTAGCCGCTCAGCCGCGCGCTGGAGCGTCTGGCGCTCGCTCTTGTAGGAGGCGCGCGCGACGGCGTCCTCGAGCGGGAACCACTGCACGTCCTCCATCTCGTGGTCGTGCCGGCTCACGTCGCCGCCCGTGGAGCGCATCAGATAGAAGCGCACCGACTTGCGAACCCGGACGCCGTCCCACACGTAGAAGTAGGAGATGTCGCCGAGGTCCCCCTCGATCTCCGCGTCGAGGCCGGTCTCCTCCCGGACCTCGCGGACCGCGGCGTCGGTCGGATCCTCGCCCTCCTCGACCATCCCCTTGGCAAGTCCCCACGCCAGGTCGCCGCGCCGGGTGCGTCTCGCGGCGAGGGCGAGATCGATCGTGCCGTCGTCGTTCCGCCGGTAGACCACGCCGCCCGCGGAGCGCTCGAACCTCGTCTCCACGACGCCTCACGCTCTCATGCGAGTGGCGCGACCGTGGCCGCGGCTGCGCGGGCGAGGTCCGCGCCTCGCAGCTTCAGCACGGCGCTCGAGTCGCCGGCGTGGAAGTACACGACCTCTCGTTCGGCCAGCGACGCATCCATCAGCACCCGGAACTCACTCGGCAGCGCCACCGGGGGGATCGCGTCGGGGATGTAATCGGAGAGCTGGGACGCGCGGGCCGGCGAGACCTTCGTCAGGTCCTTGGCGTTCGCGGCGAGGCCCACGCGCTTGGGGTCTGGATCGCGATCGGACGGCACCAGGGCCACGACGGGTCCTTCCGCGCCCTCGAAGACGACGACCTTGCCGACCTCCTCCGGCGGAAGCTCGAGCACCGCCGCCAGCCGCTCCGGCGTCCGCAACCGCCCCCGAACCCGAAACAACTCGTGCTGCACGTCCCGCTCCACCAAATAATTGTGCACATCCACCGAAGACCGCATCCAAACCGAGTGTAACCACGCCGGTTTCCCTCGGCCTCGGGGGTTTGTGGTGCACCAGGAAGGCCCAGTCGCGGTTGCGAAGTGTGATCTCGGGCTGGGCGGGGTGGGTTCGCGGAGCGGGGGCTCTGAGCATCAAAAGCGCGTAGCGCCCGCGAAGGAGCGAAGCGCCCCCCGCGCAGCGAGCCCGGCCCGACCTACCAGCGTTCCCGAAGCAGGGTTACCGAGACCCGCCCTTCCGACCGATCTGCTGATAGAACTCGATCCCATAGCGGCGCTTCGTCGTGTCGCCGCCCTTCTTGCCGCCGATCTTCCCGATACGGCCGAAGAATTCGTCGCCGTACCTCCGCTTCGTGGTCAGCCCGCCCTTTCGGCCAGCCTCGGAACGGGACATCTTCATCTCCTGGGACATTCGGGAGTCCTCCCCTCGTACCGGTCGGATCGCTTGGTCCGTTTCCTCTGCTTACCCCGCATCCCGGGGAGCAACACAACCTTTTTGGGCAGTTTTCCCCCCGGTTGTCCGGGTTCGCCCGAGCTCAATCGGGGGGCCGGGAGAGCCGACATAGGGAGGACCGATGGGAGCTCAGGAGCTACTTCGCTACATGGTCGAGGTCGGTGCCTCGGACCTGCATCTGCGGGCCGGCGCGCCTCCGTTCGTGCGTGTCGACGGGCAGCTCGCGCCGAGCCCCTTCTCGCTCCTCACCCCTCCGGAGACGGAGGCCCTGGCCACGGAGATCCTGCCGCTGCGCAAGGCCACCGAGTTCGCGGACACGCACGAGGCCGACGCCGGCTTCAGCGTCCCCGGCGTGGGGCGGTTCCGGATCAACGTGTTCCGCCAGCGGGGCGAGGTCTCGCTGGCCATCCGCAGGGTCCGAGCCGACATCCCGGCCTTCGACGAGCTCCGGCTCCCCCCCGTGGTCCGATCCCTCGCCGACGCGCCCCGCGGTCTCGTGCTCGTGACCGGCCCTGCCGGGACGGGCAAGACGACGACGATCGCGGCCATGATCGGCCACATCAACTCCACCCGCCGCGCGCACATCGTGACGGTCGAGGATCCCATCGAGGTCGTGCATGCCGACCAGCTCTCGATCATCGACCAGCGCGAGATCGGCGTGGACACGCTCTCGTTCGAGGCAGCGCTCCGCCACGTGATCCGCCAGGATCCCGACGTCATCTTCATCGGTGAGATCCGCGACGGGGAGACGGCGGAGGCGGCCATCTCGGCCGCCGAGACGGGCCATCTCGTGATCTCGACCCTGCACACGATCGACGCCACCGAGACGATCAACCGGATGCTCGATCTCCTGCCAGCCTCGGCGCAGCGCCAGGCCCGCTTCTCCCTCGCCGCGTCGCTGCGCGGCACGCTCTCGCAGCGGCTGGTCCCGCGGGCCGACGGGCGGGGCCGGGTTCCCGCGGTGGAGGTGCTGCTGAACACGGGACGGGTGTACGACCGGATCATCGATCCGGCCGCGACGTATTCGATCTCCGAGGTTCTCGCGGAGGGCGAGTTCTACGGGATGCAGACCTTCGACCAGGCGCTCGTGAAGCTCGTCGCCGAAGGCCTGGTCACGGAGGAGAACGCGCGCGCCGCCGCCTCGAACCCCCACGACTTCTCCCTCGCCATGCGAGGGTTGCACCTGGCGGCCGGAGCGGCGCAGCAGGATTAGCGGTTCAGCCGGTGGGCGTCGCGAACGTCGCCGTACGCCGCCTCTCGCGAGTTCGGCGGCTGCGCCGAGACTAAGCTGAGCCGCCATGTCCGATCCCACGCTGCCCACCGACAGCGGCGCCATGCTCGAGGTCGAGCCCCAGGCCAAGGAGCTCGGCGAGCGATTCCGCGCGGCCGGCTTCGAGCTGTACCTCGTGGGCGGCGTCGTGCGTGCGCGCTTCCTGGGAGGGACCGGCCCGGAGCTCGACTTCGCCACGGACGCCAAGCCGAAGGAGACGCTCGAGGTGCTCCGGGGATGGGCCGACCGGCACTACGTGCAGGGCGCGGTCTTCGGCACGATCGGCGCGCGCAAGGGCGCGATGCAGATCGAGATCACGACGTTCCGGGAGGAGGTCTACCCGGAGGACGAGCGCAAGCCGCGCGTGACGTTCGGCAAGGACATCGGCACCGACCTCTCGCGCCGGGACTTCACGATCAACGCGATGGCCATCCGTCTGCCGGAAGGGGAGCTCCTCGACCCGTTCGGTGGATTGCGGGACCTCGCCGCGAAGCGCCTGGACACGCCGCTCGACCCGCATGTGGCGTTCTCCGACGACCCGCTGCGCATGCTGCGGGCCGCCCGGTTCGTCTCGGTGCTCGAGGTCACGCCCGCCCCGCGCGTCGTGGCGGCCATCGAGGAGATGCGCCACCGCCTGGAGATCGTCTCCGCGGAGCGGATCCAGGACGAGCTCGACAAGCTCCTCGTCGGGGCGAAGCCCTCGCAGGGCCTCGAGCTCCTGGTGCAGACGCGCCTCGCGGAGGAGTTCCTGCCGGAGCTGCCGGCGCTGGAGCTGGAGCAGGACCCGATCCATCAGCACAAGGACGTCCTGCGGCACACCTACGCCGTGATCGAGCGCTGCGACCAGCACGACCTGGTGCTCCGGCTCGCCGCGCTGATGCACGACATCGGCAAGCCGAAGACCCGTGAGATCACCCCCGAAGGGGTGCAGTTCCACCATCACGAGGTGGTGGGGGCGCGCATGGCCGAGGAGCGCCTGCGGGCGCTGCGCTATCCGAACCACCAGATCGAGGACGTGCGCAGGCTGGTCGAGATGCACCTGCGCTTCCACGGCTACGGCGAGGGGTGGAGCGACTCAGCGGTCAGGCGCTACGTGCGCGACGCCGGCCCGCTGCTCGATCAGCTGAACCAGCTCACGCGAGCCGACGTCACCACCGGCAACCGGTTCAAGGCGAAGCAGTTCCAGATGCTGCAGGACGACCTCGAGGCCAGGATCGCGAGGCTCGCCGAGCAGGAGAACCTGCAGGCCATGCGCCCGGCGCTCGACGGGAACGAGGTCATGGAGCACCTCGAGGTGGGTCCGGGCCCGGTGGTGGGTGAGGCTCTGGCCTTCCTCATGGAGCTGCGCATGGAGCGAGGCCCCATCGAGCGGGACGAGGCGCTTCGCCTGCTCGACGAGTGGGCCGCGGAGCGAGGCGCCTGATCCGGCGATAGGCTCGGCGGCGGATGAAGGCCTCCGAGACCCGCGCCTCCGAAGGCTCGCCCGAGTTCTCCGTCGCTCCCCAATCCGGCGGAAGCCTGCTGCGCGAGCGCAACTTCCGGCTGTTCTTCTTCGGGATGCTGATCTCGAACTCGGGGACCTTCCTGCAGAGCGTGTCCCAGGGCGTGCTCGTCTACGGGCTGTCCCACCACAGCAACTTCATGGTCGGCGTCACGCAGGCCGCCGTGTTCGTTCCCGTGCTCCTGCTGGCGCTGCAGGGAGGATCACTCGCCGACCGGTTCGACCGGCGGTGGCTGCTCATCGCGACCCAGGTCCTGGCGCTGGCCGCGACCGGGACACTTGCCGTGATCGTTGCCACGGGCCATGCCTCCGTCCCGGCGGTGATGGTCGTGGCCGTCCTCGTGGGGATCCAGTACGCCGTGGCCATCCCCACCATGCAGGCGCTCCTGCCCGCATTCGTGGACCCGCGCCGGCTGGGAGAAGCGATCGGATTGAACTCCGTGACCTTCAACCTGGCGCGCGTGATCGGCCCGGCCATCTCGACGGTGCTGATCTCGGTGAGCTTCGGCCTCGCGTTCGGGCTGAACAGCCTGTCGTTCCTGGCGCTGATCGCCGCGCTGCTCCTCATCAAGTTCAACCGCCCGACACGCGGGGAGGGGGGACCGCGTTCGGTCCGGGAAGGGCTCGCCTACGCGTGGCGGAACCCGCGGACGCGGATCATCCTCGCGGCCGTCCTCACGTTGTCGCTGGCCATCGACCCGATGATCACGCTGGCCCCGGACATCGCGCGCAACGTGTTCCATCGGCCCCGCCAGGACGCCGGACTGTTCCTGGCAGCGTTCGGCTTCGGGTCGATGTGCGCCGCATTCCTGTTCGTGCGCATCCTGCGATCGCCGTCGCAGGAGCGTTACCGCAACGCGCCGTGGCTCATGGCCCTGTTCGCCGGCGGCGTCATCGCGTTCTCGTGGATGCCGTCGATCTGGCTCGCGCTCGCCGTGCTCGCCGTCGGGGAGCTGGGGTTCCTCACCTCGACCACCACGTGGACGACGGGGCTCCAGGAAGAGGTCTCCGAGGCCATGCGGGGGCGGATCATGGGCATCTGGACGCTCTGCGCGCTCGGGTCGCGGCCCCTCGCCGCGCTGATCGACGGCGCGGTGGCGGACTGGGCGGGCCCGCGCGTCGCCTCGCTGGTGATCGCGCTGCCCCTGGTGATCGTGGCGGCCTTCGTCAGCCCGCGGCTGCGCGGCTCCGCTTCCTCCGGGACAGCCGAAGGGCGTGCGCGAACAGGAGCGCCAGGCCTGCCGTGACGGCCAGGTTCTTGAGAAGCGCGCCGGCCAGGCCGGTGACGACGGCCACGGCGAGGTCCGCTCCACGGAGGTCGCGGATCAGCCACGCGTGGCGGAAGCCGGCGTAGGCCAGGAACGCGGCGAGCGCCCACACGGGGAGCAGCCCCAGGATCTGCGGGATCTGCGGGGCGAAGAACACGCCGAGGATCACGAAGACCGTGCCGAGCAGCACGTTCATGCCGGCGGTCCGCGCGCCGAGACGGTAGTGCGCGGTCAGCCCACCCGCGCCGTGGCACATCGGCATGCCGCCGAGGAGCGCCGAGGCCACGTTGCCGGCGGCACAGGACACGCAGACGAGGGAGGGACGAACGCGCCTCGCTCGCGCGCCGAAGTACTCGTTCGCCAGATCGCTCACGGCGACCACGGCGTTGCCGAACGTCAGCGGGAGCTGCGGCACCACCAGCAGGAAGAACGCCGCGGCGAACGCGTGGCCGGTGGGCAGGGTCGACCACGGCACGTGGAAGGACGGCCCGCCGACATCCGGATGGGCCGTGGCGGCCACGGTGACGACGCCGGCCCCGAGGATGGCCAGGGACAGGCCGTACCAGCGCCGCCGCGCCGCCCACACGATCCCCGCGAACGCCACAACGGCGAGCACGAACGGCCACGGCGAGGACGGCGTGCCACTGAAGACCGCCGGTGGATCGTTCGCCATGTCGACGGCGGTCCGGATGAGCAGCACACCGACGCCCAGCTGCAGCGCTCGCACCACCGGCTTCGTGAACAGCCTGGCCAGCCATTCCGCGACGCCCCGGACCGACAGCAGCACCAGGAACGCGGCGATCTCGATCCCCGCCGCGTGGATGACGCCCGGCGCGAGCTGTTCCGCGACCGCCACCGCGGTGAGGGCCTTGAGGGGCTGCACCGGGAACGGGATGCGGAAGAAGAGGCCCGACCCAAGGACGAGGAGCCCGGCGCCGAGGAACACGGCCCCGGCGTCGAGGTGGTTCACGAGGATGAGCGCGGCGGCGAGCGGCACGAGGACGCCGAGGTCGGCCACCGCACCCGACGCCTCCCCGAGCCCGAAGTGGATCGCCGATCGCCGCCGGGACGCCGTCTTCACGGGGGCATCTTCACACCGCGAAGCGGACGTGCATGACGTCGCCCTCCTGGACGACGTAGTCCTTGCCCTCCACGCGGAGCTTCCCCGCGGCCTTCGCGTTCGCCTCGCCGCCCGCGGCGACGAGGTCGTCGCAGGAGATGACCTCGGCCCGGATGAACCCGCGCTGAAGGTCGGTGTGGATCACGCCCGACGCCTCGGGCGCGGACGCACCGCGCCGGACCTCCCACGCCCGGGTCTCGTCTTCCCCGGTGGTCAGGAACGTGATGAGGTCGAGCGCGCGGTAGCAGGCCGCGATGACCCGGTCAAGGCCGGGTTCCGTCACGCCGAACTCCGCGAGCAGCTCGCGAGCTTCGTCCTCGGGCATCGCGGTTGTCTCCGCTTCGATGGACGCGTACACGCCAACCGTTCCCTCGGGAAGACCGGGGGGGAGCTCCGCACCTTCCTCGAGGTTGGCCACCGGCACCCACGGCTTCGCCGTGAGCGGCGCCACACCGCGCAGCTGCACCAGGTCCTCGTCGGAGAGCCCCGCGTCGATGAGCGCGACCTCCTTCGACAGCGCGTCGTGCGCGTGTTGGAGTGCATCCAGCTCGGGTACGGCGGTCCGGCCGCCCTTCGTCCGTTTGTGCGCGCCCTCGAGCGCCGATTCCACGATCACCATGTCGGCGAGCATGAGCTCCGAGCGGATCTCGTCGAGCGCGGCGGCCGGGTTCGCGTCCTCGCCGAATGCTCGCAGCACCACACACAGGGCGTCCGCCTCGCGAAGCGCCGCGAGCGCCTGCGCCGACGTCCCACCCGGCACATCCACGAACCGGACTTGCGCGTGCACCAGCTTCTTCGAGCGCTCCAGCTCCCCGAGCGTCTCGACACGTGGATCGGGCACGTCGACGACGGCCTGATTCGACCGGCCGCCGGCCGCGCCGGCGCGTGTCAGGGCGGTGAAGAGCGTCGACTTCCCGGAGTACGGGAGCCCGACGAGCCCGACGTCCTTCATGGGGACGTGGGTGAGGCGGGGGCAGGCCCCGCCCCACGGTGGAGGCGGGGGTTCAGGCCGCCTTCGTCTCCCAGAAGATCTTCCCGATCTCGTCGATGATCTCGAGGAGCTTCTGTCCCTGCTTCGGATCCGTCGACTTCTTCGCGTCGCCGGCCTGCTTCGTGGCCTGCCAGAACAGGTCGTGCAGCTGCGGGAACTTCTCGAGGTGCTCCGGCTTGAAGTAGTCGGTCCACAGCACCCACAGGTGCTCCTTCACCAGGTCGGCCCGCTTCTCCTTGATGCCGATGCACCGGGTCTTGAACTCCTCCGGGGTCTCGGACGGCTTCTTCTGGTTCTCCGCGTCCTGGTATTTCTCCTGGATCTTCGCGACCGACTCTGCCTCGATGCGGGCCTGCGCCGGGTCGTAGACCCCGCACGGGAGATCGCAGTGGGCGTGGACAACGCGCCGTGGTCTGAGCAACGCTTCGATCAGTGTGAACATGGATCGTCCTCCTTCCGAGGCCGCTTCAGCCGAAACCTACCACCGTCGGCGCAAAGCGATGGTGGCGGTCGCGGCGGCGCTCGCGTGGGCCGCGTTCCGGCTTCGTCCGTTCCGGGTGGAGGTCCGCGGCGAGAGCATGCGACCGACCCTCGAGCCGGGGGACTGGTGTCTCGCGCTGGCCGGCGGACGCGTGCGCAGCGGGGACGTGGTGGTCCTGGAGCGGGCCGAGCGGCCCGGACTCGAGCTCGTGAAGCGGGTCACGGGTGCCCCCGGCGACGAGGGACTGGGGTCCGGCGACTGGCGAGTGGAGGGTGACAACCCGGACGCATCCACCGACAGCCGCGCGTTCGGGGCCGTCCGTCGTGAGGCGATGAGGGGCCGGGTGGCCTTCCTGTACTGGCCTCCTCGCCGGTGGCGGTTGCTCTAGTTGCCCGCAGCACGCCGTCGGTGCCGACACCCGGAGGTCTGACGTAGGCTGAGACGATGTTCGTGATCATCCTGGTTCTGCTGCTGCTCGCCGCGATCGGCGGCGTGCTTGGAGCGGTGCTGAAGGCCGCGTTCGTGCTCATCCTCTCGATCATCCTGGCGTTCGTGATCCTCGTCGGTGGGACGTTCTGGTACCTGCGGTACCGCTTCAACAAGTTCGTCCGGCAGATGGATCCGCACCAGCGCGGGTATCCGACGCGCGGGACCAAGGGCCCCGGCCTGCCCCCCGGGTCGCCGTCCTAGCCCGACCCGTCGTTCAGCGGTCCAGCCACCGCATGATCACCGGTACCCACAGGAGGAACCCCACGCCGGTCGCCGCCACCAGGATCTCCACCGACACCGAGTGCACGAGCGCGATCGCAACGAGCGCGGCCACCACCCCCGCCATGTTCTGCGCCAGGTCGTACAACGCGAAGACGCGGCCCCGGTACCGGTCGGGCACGGCCTCCTGGGTCATCGTGTCGGCCGGGATCTTCATCCACGCGAACGACAGGCCGAGCAGGAAGCTCCCCACGAGCATGTCGTAGCGGTTGACGCCCAGCGAGATGGCGACCATCGGAACGCCGGACACGACGAAGGACGTCGCGATCATGGCTCGGCGTGACATCCGATCCTCCAGGAAGTTCACCGTGGCCAGGCCGAACAGGATGCCGACCCCTGTCGCGCCGACGAGCCAGGAGAACGAGCCGACGCCCCTGTCGAACCGGTCGCGGAACACCACGAGCGCGAGCACCAGGATCAACCCGTTCAGGAGCTGGTTCCACATGACCGACGCGATGGGCGCGATGGCCCGCGTGGTCCGGACCAGCCGGCGCGCGCCGTCACGGAGCTCGCCGGAGACGCGCGCGAGCTCGGTGCGGAGCGTTCCCGCGGGCCGGGCCGCGGAGAGGTCGGTCTCGATGCGGGACGCGAACCACGACGTCAGCACCCACACCGCCGCGGTCACCGCGACCACCGGCACGTAGCCGGTGGCGTCGACGACCTGGCCCGCGACCACCACCCCGATGAAGCGGGTGAACGTGCCACTCACCGTGCTCACCGAGTTCGCGGTGAAGAGATCCCGTGATGGAACGAGCTTCGGTGTGATGGAGCTCGCCGTCGTGAGCAGGAACCGGTTGGCGGACAACACGATGAGCGCACCCGCGTAGAAGGGGATCGTGGCGCCGGCGCCGGGGACGACCAGGAACGCGGCGGCGGCCCGGACGAGCGGCGTGGCGATGAGGATCGCGCGCCGTGGCCAGCGGTCGATGAACACGCCGGCGAACGGGCCGATCGCCGAGTAGGGGATCACCAGGATGGCCAGGGCCTTCGCGAACCCCACGGTGGTGCTCTGCTTCTCAGGGCTGAACACCACGGAGCCGACGAGGACCGCCTGGAAGAGCCCGTCTCCGAACTGCGTGGTGAGGCGGAGCCCGAGCAGGTGCCGGAAGTCGCGGAACGACAGGACGTCCTTGATCCGCGGCCACGTACGGGTCACGAGGTGCGGCCCGGGTCCAGGCGATGCCCGTCCCGACGGCTCACCGGCGTCGGGTGGGCCAACGTTTCATCGGTGGGTCCGAGGGTTTGGTCGGAAATCTCTCCGCGAGATCGAGGACTTCGCCAAGCTCTCGCCCTCTCTGCGCTCGATTCTCGAATGGCCCGAGTGGTCGGAGCTGGGCGACGATCTCGAACCCGCAAGCACGAATGAGCCGGAGGAATGTTCTCGTATTCGGGGCCTTCGCGCCCGACTCGTAAGCCGCAACGGCGGAGTGCGAAGTCTTCGCGCGTACCGCGAGCTGCCGGATCGTAAGCCCTGATCGCTTCCGCGCCTCTTTGAGCACGACCGCCGGATCCATAGCCTCAAGGTATCAGATCAGATACCATCAGATAGCCGAGGTGTGTTCGTCCTCCGCCACGCTGTCCTGGTTAGTAATATAGGAACTAGGAGAGGGTCCAAGGACACCCAGGTCCCTGAAACGGCCTCTCCGAGCTAGGCGGGTTGGGCGTCGAAGAACGCGGTCCAGTCGGCGGCCTTCGAGGCGCCGTTGCCGATGATGAACTCCTCGACCATCTCGCGGGCGGCCTCGTCGGAGAACTGCACCGGCGGCGACTTCATGAAGTACGCCGATGGCCCGATGATCGGTCCGGACACGCCGCGGTCCATCGCGAGCTTCGCGCAGCGGATGGCGTCGATGACGATGCCGGCGGAGTTCGGGCTGTCCCACACCTCGAGCTTCAGCTCGATGTTCAGCGGCACGTCCCCGAAGGCCTTGCCCTCCAGGCGGATCTGCGCCCACTTGCGGTCCTCGAGCCATGGCACGTGGTCGGAGGGCCCGATGTGGATCTGGTCCTTGGGCAGGCTCTTGCGCAGCTGCGACTGGACGGACTGCGTCTTGCTGACCTTCTTCGAGGTGAGCCGCTCGCGCTCCAGCATGTTCATGAAGTCCATGTTGCCGCCGAAGTTGAGCTGGTACGTCTTGTCGAGCTTCACGCCGCGGTCCTCGAAGAGCTTCGTGAGGATGCGGTGCACGATCGTGGCCCCGACCTGGCTCTTGATGTCGTCGCCGATGATCGGCAGCCCGGCGTCGGCGAAGCGCTTCGCCCACTCGCGGTCGCTGGCGATGAACACGGGGATGCAGTTCACGAAGCCGGCGCCGGCCAGGATGGCCGCGTTCGCGTAGAAGCGGGTGGCGTCCTCGCTGCCCACCGGGAGGTAGGACACGACCACGTCGACCTCGGCATCGCGAAGGGCCTGTGCCACGTCGACGGGGGACTGATCCGCCTCGTCGATCGTCTCGCGGTAGTACTTGCCGAGCCCGTCGAGCGTGTGGCCCCGGAGAACCTCCACGCCGGTGGGCGGCACGCTCTCCGCGAAGCGGATCGTGTTGTTCGGCTCGGAGAAGATGGCCTCGGAAACGTCGCGACCCACCTTCTTGGCGTCCACGTCGAACGCGCACGCGATCTCGACGTCGGACACGTGGTAGTCGCCGAGCGCCACGTGCATGAGCCCGGGTACGGCGTCGCCCGTGTGCGCGTCCTTGTAGAACTCCAGTCCCTGGACCAGTGCGGACGCGCAGTTGCCCACGCCGACGATCCCCAGTCTGACCTTCCCCTTGGTCATCCAGCACGCTCCTTCGCAATGGGTGATGTCGACCGACGCCGGCCCGTCGCCCGAGTTGTCTTCGTGGTCTTGGTGCCCTTCGCCAACCTGACCTGGCGACGCTCCGCCTTGATCAGGTCGTCGAGCCACGCGATGTCCTGCTCGGTGGCCTCCGCACCGTGCCGCATCAGCGACTCGGTGTAGTTGTCGATGCGCTCGCGGGTGGCCGTAAGCGACTTCTTGAGGTCGGACAGCCGCCCCTCGAGGTAATCGCGGCGCTTCTGGAGCAGGCGGAGCCGCGTGTCCGGCTTCAGGTATTTGAAGAAGGCGAGGCGGACCCGGAACCGGTTGTCCTCCCAGGACTCCTGCCCGGCCTCCTGCAGGAGCTCGTAGAACAGCTTCTCGCCCTTGTCGGTGACGCGGTAGACGTTCTTACGGCGCCCCACCTCGTCGCGAGGGAAGACTGACTCGACCGCGCCCTCGCGCTCCAGGCGCTTCAGGGCGGGGTACAGCGAGCCGTAGGAAACCTTCCAGAAGGCGCCCAGCGTGTCGGCCAGCCGCTTCGACAGCTGGTAGCCGTGCATGGCGCGCTCTTTCAGCAGGCCCAGGATCGCGAGTTCGAGCATGACTCCCCTCTACCGT
>JBHELK010000059.1:0-14239 GCA_046263085.1 Actinomycetota bacterium | reverse complement strand
GCCTTGCCGGCGATGATGACCTGCATGTCGGGGGGGCCCTGGAGCAGCCGGGACACGCGCTCCAGGTCCGCGACCAGGAGGTACAGCCGTTTGTAGGTGGCCACCCGGCGGGCGAACCCGACCGTGAGGACCTCCGCGTCGAAGGCCTCTCGCGCCGCCTCCACGGAATCGCTCGACTCGCCTCGCGAGAGCCGGTCGATCGCGCTTCGCTCACGCGCGAACCGAACCAGGATCCCCCGGAGCTCGTTGCGCGTCGCCCAGAGCTCCTCATCGGGGATGCCCTCGACCGGCCCCCACGTCGAGCGGTCGGATGCGTGGTCGGTCCAGTCCGGGCCGAGGTGCCGGTCGAGCAGCGCTCGCATGGGCGCAGCCATCCAGGTGGGGAGGTGCACCCCGTTCGTGACGTGGCCGATCGGGACGTCTGCCCCGTCCCCGTACAGCGGGCGCCACATCTCGCGCGCCACCTCGCCGTGGCGGCGGCTGACGCCGTTCGCCGCGCGCGCGACCCGCAGCGCGAGCGTGGTCATGCCGAACCCCTCGTCACCGCCGGGGGCGATGCGGCCGAGATCCAGGAACGTCGACTCCTCGATGCCGAGGCTCGGCGGGAGCGCGCGCAACACGTCGATGACGGTGTCTGGCTGGTAGGTCTCGTTGCCGGCGGGGACCGGGGTGTGCGTGGTGAACACCGTGCGCCCCCGAGCATCCGCGAGCGCCTCGTCGAACGAACGACCCTCTGCGACGGCATCCGCGGCGAGCTGGAGCGGCACGAGGGCCGGATGCCCCTCGTTGAGATGCACCACCGACGGATCCATCCCCAGCGCCCGCAGGACCCGGATGCCGCCGATCCCCAAGAGCGCGTACTGCGCCAGGCGGATCTTCGGATCGCTCACGTAGAGGCGCCCGGTGATCCACCGGTCGAGCACGTCGTTCTCGGGCCGGCGCGTGTCGAGGAGGAACAGCGGCACGCATCCCACGTCCACCCGCCACACCTGCGCCACGACCTCCCGCCCCCGGATCGGCGCACTCACCGTGAGCGGCGCTCCCTCGTCGGTCGTGACGAGGGCGGCGGGCAGGAACGACAGGTCGGTCTCGGTCCAGTAGTCGTGCTGCCATCCACTGGGATCGAGCCGCTGGTGGTAGCTGCCCTGCCAGTAGAGCAGGCCCACGCCGACCATGGGCAGCGCCTGATCGGAGGCTTCCTTCAGGATGTCGCCGGCCAGGATCCCGAGGCCTCCGGAGTAGATGGGCAAGGAGGGATGGATGCCGTACTCGAGGCAGAAGAACGCGATCGGCCTCGTGTCCTCCTGTCGGTTCGCGAGGACCGCGTCGAAGCGTCGCTCGAGCTGCTCGAGCCTCGCCACGTAGGCTCCATCCCTCGCGGCCGCCGACACCGCGGGCAGGGGCGCTTCCCGGAGCAGGCGAACCGGGTTCTGGTGCGACAGCTCGAACCGCTCGGGGTCGATCGACCGGAACAGCGCGCGGCCCTCCGGCGTCCACGACCACCAGTAGTTGTAGGCCAGGCGCGCCAGCGGAGCGAGGGTGGTCGGGACCCGGACGGCGAGCTCCGATGCGGCGCGCTCGAGGTCGGCTGATCCGTCGTGCGTCGACACTCCCCGCATCCTATGCGCGACCGGTTAGCGGAACCCGACGACGAGTCAAGGTCTTAGGTTTGTGCAATTAGCTCGCTTTGGTGACGCAACCGAAGCGATCAGGCCGGCACTCGTCGAAATGGCTTGCTTTATTCGCTAAATGGACCGTCTCGCAAAATTTTCTTGCTTGCATTGAAAGGAACGGGCCTTGTTGTCTCGAATCTCTCTTGTGGCAAGTACCCACAGACTTCTCCGTGCGAGCTCCGCCGGGGATGGAAGTGTCTCGACCCCGGAAGGAGAAGAAGTGTTGCCCGCTCGTCTTCGACGCACCAACTATCTTCGTATTCTGTCCTCGATCGCCGTGACCGCATCGATGCTTATGACGGTGCTGATGGCGGTGCCGCCTGCATCGACCGCCAGCGCGGATCCTGCCGCCAAGGCCTCCTGTGACCAGGGCGAGCTCACCGATCGGCGGACTCGTGACATAGCTGTCTTCAGGAACGAAGATTGCTCCTTCACCGCGAAGATCGGTCATGCCATGCACTACCAGGACACCGACGGGCAGTGGCAGAACGTGGACCTGTCGTTCCACGGCGACGGACACGGTGGCTTCGTGGAAGACCAAAGTGACGTTACCGTTCGTGTCACCGGCGCCGCCGTCGAGGCGACGGATCGAACGAGCGGGAAGGGCATCCGCTGGATCACGCCCGGCGCTCCCGCGGTGTCCGCCACCTAGCCACGTACTCAGATCAAGGACTGACGTGGCGCTACGCCACAGAAACGACTGGGATCAAGCTCGCCGCCGCCGTCGCGAGCCCGCAGGGACCCAAGACCTATCAGTTTCCGTACCGGATGCTCGGTGGGGCCGCCGACTTCACCGTCGACGCGAAGGGGAACTTGGTGAGCGATGCTTTCACTATTCCCCGGCCCGTGTTCCTGGACGGGAACCTCGAGCAACATCAAACCGGTCCTTGGATGATGCTGCCGGGGCGGCGGGTTGGGTTCTTCGTTGACGACTCCACCTTGTCCTCTTCAGCCTATCCTTACGTGATCGACCCGACAACGCTATTCGACGGAGGCACCTCGCGTGGTGCGGCCCACGCAACGAGCGACGGGTCAGACGACGGAATGATCACCGCCACGGGTTCGATCTACCCGCCCGATGGCCTGGCGCCGCCTGCGGAAGTGGACGACTTCTCCACCTACATGGCGATCCAGCGAAGCTCGGAGGGTGCCGGGTCCTACACCACGAGCAATGGCTTCCTGCGATGGGACACCAGCGCCCTCCCGGACACCGCGAGGATTGAGAGCGCCGAGCTCGTGGTAAGCACGGGCAATCCCTTGGCCGGCCTCGCCGCACTCGGGAACTACGCCCCCTGTATCGACAAGGACGCGAACAGCAGAGCCCTGGTGGGCTCCTGGTTCAACTGGAATCCCCCGCTTTCGCCCGCAGACTACTCCTCCGATGCGGGCGCGGACGCGTTCGCGGGCGTATATCTCTCGACCATCAACCCCGATGTTCCCACTCCCCTCTCGATCAACATCGCGAATACTGATGGGATCACGACGGACAACAGCGGTCCAACCGCACTTCGCCTCAGCATTGATGGCGACCAGCCGACCGGACAGAACAGCCTCTGTCTCGCAACGAACGAGGATGGGACACTGCCCGGTCCACAGCTCGTGATCAACTATGTGATCCCGCCCATCATTGACAAGGTCACGGTGTACTGGGACCCGGCGAACGCGGGCGATGGCGTCATCTGGTCGGTGGATTGGTCGGATGCGGCCCAGAGCCAAGTAAAGGCTCTCATCTGCAGGGGGAGCCTTCCCCCACCAGTCGGCGGACAGTGCTGGAACCCTGCAACTAACACGTGGACTGACGGAGCCAACTCCCCAGGGATGGGGTTCCACGGTCCCAGCTCCCATGACACACTGTGGCACGGATGGTCCTCGGCGTGGTATCCGACTACTCAAGACGACGTTGGAACTCACAACTATTATGCGTACGCGTGCGATGAGTCCGGCGTGTGCTCGAGGGAGAAGAGCGGAACCTTTCAGGTTGTAAACGTTCCCCCGCGAGTTACATCAGTTGAGGTGACGCCTAATCCCGCATCTCCCGGTGAAACAATGACTTTCCGAATTCACTGGACTGATACTGTACGAGATGCAGTAGGAGTCGCTCTCTGCAGAACGCCGGGGTTCGACATCTCGACATGGGACTGCGAAGGCGGAGAAGCGGACCGGATCGGAACAGGCCCGGATGGCTCGCCACACGGCCCGAACACAACGTCAACCGGCGGGGATGACGTCTCAACGATCGTGTATACCCCGGGGAATCAAGATGGTGGTAACCGCTACTTCTATGCCTACGTCTGGGATTCGCGCCAAGAGGTCGATGAGTACACGGGGATATACGCTGTCGCTCAGCCTCTGGATCCGGTCCCCCTTGGAAATAGTGATCCCACACCTCCCTTCTCATGCACAGGCGACTACGCCAAACCCCTCAACTCAGTTGGGAAAGACACAGGACAGATAGGCAATCAGACCGGTATCAAGGCCAATACCTTATTCGGTGTTTGGGACAGCGCCGGTACCGGAACGGCCGACTGCATCCGGGTGAGTAGCGTCAATGTCGTCGACATAAGCGGCGACAGTTGGGTTGAACTCGGATGGTTCTTGGGTTGGGACACACGTTCGGCGTATAACGGCGCGTTTAAGTGCGACGACGGGCCTTACTATACCACCCCTCAAACCTTTGTTACTTGGAGGATCCCTGGCGGGGCATACATGTGTAAACTAGATAGGAGCGCTGCCACGCGGAACAGCAATCCTTGTCCTGATGACGGCTCCAAGCAGTGCCCTACGTTTCGCTTCTTGCGAGTGGAGGACAGCGATCTAGACACTATCTTCCACTACTACCAATCAGGCATAGATCTTGGCACTGTCAATCAGGCGTTCTCCAGGGGGAAAGACTGGACAAATGGGGAACGGCACGCTCCGTATGATACCGCGAGTGCCCACTTCAAGGCACTACAAAAGAACGTTGCCGGGGACGGCAGCCAGCTCTACGACTTTTGCTGTTCTGTCGTCGCAACTGCTTCTGACGACCCTGGATTTCACTGGCAGAAGGTCGGCGGTTCGGACACGGAGACTGAGGTTCTAAAGAACTAGCGCGTTGGCTTCGAATGGAGGAATGAAATGGACTGGGCCTCAAAACGGCTGGGTATCGGGTTCGCGGCGATTGTAGTCTCCCTGATCGGTTTGGTGGTCGCGATCCTTGTCCAGCATGACTCTTCGAAATCCGGAGATCACGGTCTCGCGCAACGGGCTCCGATTGATGTTGCAAAGCCGTGCGGAGGCGAGGGAACTACTATCACCCTTGATCAGGCGCAATCGACGCTCCCGTATAGCGTCCTTCTGCCAGATGATCCCCTCGCCGATTCGAGTTCGCTATCAGCTATTTGGCAGTGCGCGGACTCAAGTGCCATCCAAGAGTGGTTTTCCTCCGGGATCCACGTCTCGCTTCAACCGAGCTCCTTGAGCGATCCGGCCGCAACGTGGGCCGGGCTAGCGGCCCAAGACCCAGACCACGTTTCGGTGTCAGTAGTCCACGGTGTTCCCGCGGCGATCGTTCAACCGGTTGACGATCCGACCAATCCGGCCTTGGGATCAGTTCTCCTGGTCCTCAACGGCGTTTCTGTTTACGTCATCGGAGATGCCGAAATCTCTTCGGACGACTTGATACGCGTCGCAAACTCCCTGTCCTAGAATCGGAGGGCCATGGGCTCAAGTGCAAATGTTGGCAGGACTGGGCCAAAGGGGGGAATAGTCTTTCAGGCGAACCAACGTTCCGCGACGAGTTCGCACTCGTTTTGGCGAGCGATCCCCGCGGACGTCTTCCGACCCTCGATGGGAGCGAGTTAAACGGTCCGCGCTCGTCCGAAGTTGCTTATGCGTCTATCCAATCGCCTACCCCATTGAAGCGCATCCATCGATGGTTCGTCGCCGTCCTCGCGACGCTGCTGCTCGGGGCTCCGGCCAGCCCCGCGCGCGCGGAGCACACCATCACCTTCTACGGCGCGGGCTGGGGCCACGGCGTGGGGCTGTCGCAGTGGGGTGCGTACGGGCTCGCCACCCGGGGATGGGACGCGAGGCGGATCCTCACGCACTTCTACTCGGGCACTCGCGTTGCGCGGACGTCGCACCGGCCGGAGCGCGTCCGGGTGGGGATCCTGCAGAGCCGGCGCCGCGTGCACCTCACCGCCCTGGGGGGACCGGTCGGCATCCGGATCGCCTCGGTGCGCGGGTGGCGCATCGGGAGGATCCCGTCGGGCTCGACGTGGACGGTCGGCGTGCGCGGGGGGCGGTACCGGGTGCTCGACTCGAACGGCCATCCGGTGGGGCGCGACACGTGGGGGACGCCCGGCACGCACCTGTACATCCGGTACGCCGAGGCGGGTGCCTCGGTCCGCGTGGTCGAAGCGGGACACGCCTACCGCCGCGGATGGATCGAGATCGGCCAACACAGCTGCGGGTGTCGCCTCCGTCTCGTCGGCGTGATCGCGCCGGAGCGATACCTGTTCGGCATCTCGGAGGTTCCGGGCACCTGGCCTCGCGCCGCCCTCCAGGCCCAGGCCATCGCGGCCCGGACCTACACCTTCGAGCGGGTGGCACGCCTCGGGCAGCACCGGGAGGGCTGCGACTGCGGCGTGTGGGGGACGACGGCGGATCAGGTGTACGCGGGGTGGGACAAGGAGATCGGCCCCGGAGGTGGTCGGTGGCGCGCCGCGGTCCAGGCCACGCGAGGCCTGGTGGTCACATACGGCGGGCATCTGATCCAGGCCTACTACCACTCCTCCAGCGGGGGCCACACCGAGAGCAACTCGAACGTGTGGGGCGGCACACAGCTGCCGTACCTGCGGGGCGTGTGCGATCCGGGCGACTACACGGCGGCCAATCCGAACCGCGCGTGGTCGAAGACGCTGAGCGGACGCGACATCGGCAGTCGGATCGGCGCGGCCACCGGCCAACACGTCGGCGCGGTCCGCCGGTTCACGGACACGTCGCGGACGGCGGCGGGGCGCATCGATGCCACCACGGTCGTCGGCGATGCCGGGAGCGTTCGGGTGTCGGGTGACACGCTCGCCTCGGCAATCGGCCTGCTGGGCGAAAAGGTCTGGATCGGGACGAACCGCAACGTGCGCGACCCGCTCCGCGACCGCTACGACGCGCTCGGCTGCCGGCCCGGCCTGCCGACGTCGGGGATGACGCGCGCCGGAGGCGGTGCGGTGCAACGTTTCGCGCGCGGCACGTTGTATCGCAACGAGCCGCGAGGGCGAACGCTCTGGTTGCGCGGCGCGATCGACGCCGCGTACCGATCCCGAGGCGGTCCGTCGGGCCCGCTCGGCATGCCGCTCACCGACGTCGAGCGACTCGCGGGGCCCCGCGGATGCCGCGCAGCGCGATGCCTGCGGACGCTCTTCGAGCGCGGGGGGATCTACGTGAAGGCCGGCGCCGGACTGCACGCCCTGACGGGCCGGATCTTCGCCGCGTACCTCCTGCACGGCGGCGCGGGGAAGCTGGGGTTCCCCGCGTCCGGTGTCCGCCGCGACGCGGACGGAACTCGCTGGGCTCGCTTCGAGCGCGCGACGATCCGCTGTCGTGCCGGGCACTGTCGGGTCCGCCGAACCGGCTGAGCCTCCGGCGCGATGGAGCCACTGGCCGGCCAGCGTGTGACCATCCGGCCGTTCCGTCCCGACGAGCTCGACACCTGGCTCGACGGACTGGCACGCCTCGACGCGGAGGCGTTCCCGGGCGGCCCGCCATCCCGGGCACGGATGCGGGGGCGGATCCGGCGCAGCGGCCGGCTCGAGGCCGGCCAGGTCGACCTGGCGATCGAGGCCGAGGGCCGCGTCGTCGGCGACATCCAGACGCAACGCCCGCCAGGCGTGGTCTTCCCGCCCGGCGTGTACCAGGTCGGCATCGCGATCTTCGACGGGACGGACCGCGGCCGGGGATTCGGGCTCGAGGCGATGTCGCTCCTCGTCGGATGGCTCTTCGGCGATGTCGGCGCCGAGCGCGTGCAGGGCGGCACCACACCGCACAACCTGGCGATGCGTCGAACCTTCGAGCGGCTGGGCTTCGAGGTGGAGCGGCCCATCGACGTCTTCGGCCAGCGACACCTGCTCTACGCGGTCGATCGCGAGAGATGGGAGCGCTCCGGCTCGCGATAGGCTCGCCATCGATGGAGTACGTCGTCGTCCGCAAGCTCGAGCACCTCACGGGCTCAGCGTCGGCTCCCGCGCTGGGCTACGCCGTCGAGACGCGGGACCGGCCGGGACCGGTGCACAAGGAGGGGACGTCCCCCGGCGACGACGTCTGGATCCAGCTCCACGGCGGCCTCGTCGTGGGCCGGGCCACGATCGAGCTCGGGTGGGTCGGCGAGTACTCCCGGATCGACCAGGTCCGCGATCGAACCCGGGCCCACGGGCCGCTGCATGGGCTGGAGAGCTTCTGGCAGGGTCGCCCGCGGTACGGCTACGCGGCGGTGGCCGGCCTCGAGCACGAACGCTGGTTCGAGCCGTTCTGGGCCGGCCCGCGAACGTACGGCTACGAATGGGTCGTGCTCGAGAACGAGAAGAAACGGAGCTCCTGGCTCGATCCCAAGCCGCCTCCGCGGGGCGGCGAGCAGCTCCTCCAGGCTTTCCGCGACTGGCTCGCCGTCCGGTAGCGGACCCCCGGGAGTCTCAAAAGATTGGGCACCTGCACAGAGGAGGTGCGCCCGCGTGCACGAACAACGTCCTCCACGACACGGACAACTTCGGGGAGAGATGACGTGGAGGAGCTCCAGCGGCGGGTTGCGGCCCTCGGACTGAGTGACATCGAGGCGGCCGTCTACGTCGCGCTCCTGCGCGGCGGCGAGCTCGGGGCCCCGGCTGTGGCCGAGGACGCCGGTGCGAGCCGGACCGCGGCCTACGCGGCCCTGCGGGCCCTCGCGGACCACGGTCTGGTCGAGGCCGGAGCCGGGTACGGATCGCGGTTCCGGGCCGTTCCGCCGGAACGCGCGCTTCCGACGCTCGTGGACCGTGAGCGGGAGGCGGCCCGGGAGCGCATCGAAGCCCAGGAGCGGATGGCCAAGGAGCTCGTCCAGGAGCTCGGGCAGCTGGTGGACGAGGCCGCACCCTCGGGCGACGGCCACGTCGTCGAGGTGATCCGCAACCGGCGAGCCATGCAGGAACGGTTCGACCGGTTGCAGCTCGAGGCCGAGCACGAGATCGCCACCGTGGTCAAGGCGCCCATCGTCACCACCGGCGATCCCAACCCCGCGCAGGACGTGGTGCTCGGCAGGGGCGTCCGTGTCCGCGGGTTGTACGAGCGCGCCATCCTCGATCACGCGGACATCCGCCCGCACCTCGAGGCGTGGGCTGCCGGCGGGGAGGAGATGCGCGTGCACCCTGGCGAGCTGCCCCTGAAGTTCTCGCTCATCGACGGACGCACCGCGCTCCTGCCGCTGGAGACGCCGGACGAGCGCTCGCCGTTCACCACCCTCATCGTTCGGCACCGGGCCCTCGGAGCCGGTCTGCGGGCCCTGTACGAGTACCTGTGGGTCGAAGCCGAGCCTCTGGAGGCGCACCAGTGAGATTCACCGCGCTGGTCCTGGGGGTTGGTCTCCTTGCCGTGATCGCACCGGCGGGAGCGGTGTCGGCTGCCCCGGATCCCTCCTGCCCGCTCTCGGGGACCGACGACAAGTGCGAGACGTGGACGGCGAGCTTCGATCATTCACTGCAGAACGGGCCCGTGGCCCTGGACGAGGCAGCCGCGATGGCCGTGAGCCCTGATGGCACCCGCGTGTTCGTGACCGGGAACACCGCACCGAGCGGTGCCACCGACCACGACATGGCCACCGTGGCCTACGACGCCGCCACGGGCGCAGCGGCCTGGCAGGACCTCTACAGCGGACCCGGGGGAGGCGACGACGTCGCCGAAGCCGTCGCGGTCTCGCCGGACGGTGAGCACATCTTCGTGGCGGGGATGGAGGACGACGTCGTGGCCCCGGGAGGATGGTCCACGTCGAGCTTCTCGCTCCGGTCGCTCGACGCGGCTACCGGCGTCCCTCGATGGACGGCCACGTACGACGGCTCCGACGTGGACGGCCCCTACGGGTTCAACCACATCTACGCGATGGCCCTCTCCCCCGACGGGTCTCGCGTGTACGTATCGGGAACGAGCCTCGGCGGGGGCACGGATCACGACTACTCGACGATCGCGTACGACGCATCGACCGGAGCGTTCGTCTGGCAGGCCCGGTACGACCAGGACAAGGGGGTGGATCGCCCGGTCGCGCTCGCGGTGTCACCGGACGGGGCTCGTGTCTTCGTCACGGGGTTCAGCTGGCGGCGGCTCCCCGGGGGCGGTATCTCCGACCCCGACGTGGTGACGATCGCCTACGACGGGGCCACGGGAGACGCGCGCTGGCACGATCAATTCGACGGCGGAGCTCATCGAAGCGACGTGCCGACGGCGCTCGGCGTCTCGCCCGACGGGACCAGGCTCTACGTGACCCTGGACGCGGCGGGACCCGGGACGCTCGGGTCGCCCTTCGGGGACCTGGTCACGCTCTCCTACGACACGGCGACCGGCGCGCGCGTGTGGCAGGCCCGCCTGACCACTCCGGGCGTCGCGAACACCGGAAGCGACCTGGCCGTGAGCCCGGACGGCTCCCGGCTCTACGTGGTGGGGAAGACCGACACGTACACCACCACCACGAGCCTGGTCACGCGAAGCGCCGACTACGTGGCCGTCGCGTACGACGCCGCGACGGGCCAACAGCTCTGGCTGAACCGGTACGGATTCCCGCAGAGCTCGGAGGAGGCGGCGTTCGGCGTGGCGGTCACCCCAGACGGTCAGCACGTGCTCGTGACCGGAGGGAGCTCGGACCTCTACGACACCGCGGTCGACAACGTCGCGACGCTCTCGTACACGGCCTCCGGTGCGCAGGAGTGGGTGGCCCGCTACCGCAACCTCGCATCGCTCGACCTCGACGACCCCGTCGGCATCGTCCTGGACCCGGCCGGCCGCCGCGCGTTCGTTGCGGGGACCTTCGACGTCCGTCCCGATGCCGCACACAGATCGGCCGCCCAGTACGACTTCGGAACGCTCGCGTACACGCTCTAGGAGGGACGCCCCATGCACAGGCTCACGAAGATCGGCAGTGTCCTCGTCCTCGCGGCAATGATGGCGCCGTTGGTGGCCGGCTCGAGGACCCAACCCGCGAAGGCGGACCCCGCGACGCAGGCGTTCACCACGATCCTGGCCGGCGGCTCCTACGGAGACGGACTGCCGGCGCTCGGGGCGAGCTTCGCGCAGCCCCGGGGAGTCCTGGCCACCAGCGACGGCCTGTACGTCAGCGACTTCCTCCATCACCAGATCCGTCTGGTCCACCCCGACGGGACCATGGAGCGCATCGCCGGGACGTCTGAGGGCTACGGCGGCGACGGCGGACCCGCGGTGAACTCGCAGTTGAACCGGCCCATGGGCCTCGCCCTGGACGGCTACCACGGGCTCCTTGTCGCCGACGGCGGCAACAGCGTGATCCGGCGGGTCGACCTGGACAGCGGGATCATCACGACGGTCGCCGGCAACGGTGACCGGGGCTACGCCGGGGACGGTGGCCCGGCCACTCGCGCGTCCCTGGCCTTTCCCACCGACGTCGCGGTGGGTCCCGACGGGAGCATCTTCATCGCCGACGAGGAGAACTTCCTGGTTCGCCGGGTGACGCCCGACGGGACGATCGCCACGTACGCGGGTGACGGAACAGGGAACGTCGACAACGACGGCCTTCCTGCCGATCGCGCCTCCGTGCACCCCTATAGCGTGGCCGTCGACGCCGACGGCAACGTGTTCGTCGGCGACGATCTGGGGTGCCGCATCAGGGAGATCGCCCACGGGAGCAGGACGATCTCCACGATCGCCGGCGGAAACGGCGGGTGCGGGTTCGGCGGCGACGGCGGGCCGGCGACCGGCGCCAAGCTCGGGCTTCCCACGGACCTGGTGCTCGGCCCTGGCGGATCGATGTACGTGGTCGATTCGAGCAATCAGCGGATCCGCCGCATCGATCCGAACGGGACGATCACATCGGTCGCGGGCAACGGCCAGCAGGCCTGCCCAACCTCACCCGGACCGGCCCTTCAAGTCGGGCTGGCGGCGCCGTGGTCGCTCACGGTCGACTCCCACGGCGACCTGCTGTTCGCCGTCCAGGACTGCAGCCGCGTCTACAGCCTGGGGTCCGACGGGACGGTCGAACCGTTCGCCGGGAACGGCAGCGGGTTCGCGGGAGCCCCGGGCGACCCGGCCGCCGATATCAACTTTGCCAGTCTCGACGCCGTGGCGTGGGGGCCGGACGGCCGGCCGTACTTCGCGGACTCGCGGGGCATCTGGGCCGTCGCGTCCGACGGGACCGCGCAGCTCATCGCCGGCGGAACGCCCGGGGACAAGGACGGGCCGGCATCGACCGCGCAGTTCAAGCAGATCAGGGGGATCGCCTTCGACGACTCCGGCGCACTCTGGATCGCGGACACCGGCGCCGGCAAGGTGAAGCGACTCGCCGGCGGAGTGGTGACGACGATGGCGGGGAGCGGCGACGCGCCCACGTCGACGATCGGCACCGACGGTTCAGCTCTAGAGGTTCGCCTGGATGGAGTGACCGACGTCGCCCCCGTGGCGAACGGCGTCTACTTCAACGAGGCCACAGAGGTGGGCGGCCGGGTCCGGCTCTTGAAGGACGGGGTCGTCACGGTGATCGCCGGTGATCGCAAGGACGTGAACACCTACCTCCAGGCCATCGGGGACGGCGGACCCGCGTCGAAGGCGCTGTTCCGATACCTCCGCGGGATCGCGGTAGGACCCGACGGGAGCGTGTACGTCGTCGACAGCGGACAGAACCGGATCCGCCGGATCACGCCGGATGGGACGATCGACACGGTGGCCGGCGACGGCGGGGAGAGGAGCCGGGGGGACGGGACGCTCGCCACGCTCGCGTCGTTCAGCACCCCGGAGGACGTGGCCGTCGACCCGAGCGGCAACATGTTCGTCACCGACGGTAAGAACGAGTACACGTATCAGGAGTCGCTGTCCGAGGTCCGACAGGTGAGTCCGTCGGGCATGGTGTCGCGCCTCGCCGGGACGGGCGCGTCAGTCGAAAGCCGCGATGGTCCCTCGCTCGCCTCCGGCCTGCTGAGCCCGCAGGCGGTGGCGATCGGGCCGAAGGGGCTCCTCGTGGCCGACCGGACCACGGTGCGGCTGGTGACGCCTGGTCCGAACGGGTGGCCGAGCCCGGCGCGTCAGGTCGTGTGCGACCCGTTCTTCCCCGATCCGGAAGGGGACGCTTCCTCCTACGAGGGCGACCTGACCGTCCTGCCGAGTCCGAACGAGCCGTGGCTCGACCTCGTGAACGGGGACGTTCGCACGGACGCTCAGACCCTCTCCGTCACCTTCCAGGTCCAGGACCTGAACGAGGTTGCGGAGGCTCCGCCCGCGGGGCCACTCGGAACGGCGTGGGCTTGGGTGTATCGGTTCACCGTGAGCGGCAAGACCAGCGAGTACCGATATGTGGCGGCAATGTCGCCGTTCACGCAGGCCACGGCCGCGGCCGGCCCCGGTGTCCAGTTCGAGTACGGGAGCTCCGAGTTCGGGCGGGGCGATCAAGGCTACGGGCTCACCCGCCAGGGGGCCGCCACCGGGGCCTTCGACCTGAACAAGGAGCGGGTCACCGTCACCGTTCCTCTTTCAGCTGTTGGGCTCGAGCCCGGAACCCGGGTCGTGTTCCACGAGGAGACGACCGGGCAACTCCTCGATCTCGGAACGACGTTCCGGAACTTCGAGGAGGCCGACACCACGTTCACGCCCGGCTTCCTCCAGGGCTCGACGCGCTCGTACCAGATCGGAAGGCGCTGCCCCGAGGACTACTGAACGGAAGCCCGGTCAGCTCGCCTTGCGGATCGCCTCGATGAGGTCCCATTTCCCATGCGGGAGCGATCCGGGATCCCCTTCTTCTTCGCGACCTCGTAGACCTGCTGGCGGTTCCGGTCCTCGAGGTTGCGGCCGGCGCGACCGTGCCGTTGCGCACCCCGGGACGCCTGCTTGCCGAGCTCCCGGCGAGTGGACTTCGGGAGGTTCGCGACCGTGCGTGTCCGGGTGGCGGCGCGCTGCGCTTTCTTGATGTTGCGCCGGCCCGCCTGCACTTGCTTCGTGGTGGCCACTTTTCGTCACCTCCTTCCTTCCGAGGTACGCACGAACGCCCGCTCACAACGCCCCGAGAAAGCAGCGCTACCATTCGGAACGCCAGCCCCCGAGGAGGCCTCATGAGGAAACGGTCGCTCGTCGCCCTCGGCTCGTTCAGCGTCGCGTCGCTGCTGATCGCCTCCTTGCTGGTCGAGCGGCCGGCTGCGGCGGCGACGACGCCGCGCGTTTTACGCGTCGGATCGTTCCACGGCGTGGCAGGCCAGTTTCGCAGGATCCAGGCGGCGGTCGACGCGGCCCATCCCGGCGACTGGATCCTCATCGGGCCCGGTGACTACCGCGAGCGCGGATCGCTCGACCCCGAGGATCCGGCCGGCGTGCTGATCGAGACGGACGGTCTGCACGTGAGG
>JBHELK010000058.1:0-3243 GCA_046263085.1 Actinomycetota bacterium | reverse complement strand
GGCGCTCGGGAACGCGTTCGTGCGGTACTCCTTGCGGTCCTGGTCGAAGTAGCCGATGACGAGCTCGCTCACGGCACCGATGGCCTGGACGGTCCCCGCTTCGATGCCGAGCTTCTGCGCGGCCTCCGTGAGACCGCGGAGCATGTCGTCGCCTCGGGCGAGACGGACGAATGCCGCTTTCGAGTCATCCGAGGGGTAGATCTGCACGAACCGCCTCCTCTCGCCCGATCCCGACGCATCGACCATACCAAGCCTCCGTCCCTGAGATGTCACTGCCACGTCCTAGGGTCGCCTCATGCAGCTCGAAGCGCTCCATGAGCGAACCACATCGGTTCTGACCAGGTCCCGTCCGGCGTCGTTTCCCGAGGGATATGTGGCCGACCTTCGTGATCGGCTGGAGCATCGGCTCGCCGCCTTCCCTCTCGATGGCGCGTTCTGGCTGTCGAAGAGCCGGCTCGACGATCTCGCCCGGTGTCAGGGGTGGTACGCGGCGGACCTGGCAGGGGAGCGAGGCCCGTTCGTGTACGGGTTCAAGGTGGCAGTGGGGGCCGTGGTGCACCGAGCCGTGCAGGCGGACGTGGCGTCGGAGCGATCCCTCGACGCCAGGACGCTCGTGGACCACGCCGTGTCGAAGCAGCTCGGCGACCGGCAGCTCGCGGAGCACTGGTCGGGGCTCGCCGAGGTCGAGCGACACGAGATCCTGGCCGAAGCCACGCGCCAGTTCGCGATGTTCCGGGAGATGTTCGCGCCCTTCGAGAGAGGGGCGCAGCCGCTCAGCGAGCTGAAGCTGAAGTTGCAGCTGCTGGGCGGGCGCATCACGTTGTTCGGCCGTCCCGACCTGGTGCTGGGGCGGCCCCCGAGCATCGTCGTCGACTTCAAGACGGGCGATCCCCACCCCGAGCACGTCGAGGACGGGCGGTTCTACGCGCTGCTGCTTACGCTCATGTTCGGGCGGCCAGCGGCGCTCACGGCCACGGCCTATCTCGATTCGCTCGAGCTGCAGCCAGAGGAGATCGAGCCGCATGTCCTGGAGCGAGCGGCCGATCGGGTGGTCGAGGCGGTTCGGGCCGCGAGCCTTCTCCTGGGCGGTCGCGCACCCGAGACGCTCACCCCCGGCCCGTACTGCAGATGGTGTCCGAGGTCCGAGACATGCCCGGCCAACCTCGATCGGGAGGATGTCCTTGCATAGGGTGAGCGGATGCAGAGGTCGCTGCGCCTCGTGCCGAGGGCCTCCACGGCGATGCTCGTGCTGGCCACCCTCGCCGGTGCAGTCCCGGCGGCCGGGGGCGAGTCGGCCCGGCCAAGCGTTCGCAGACATCACCGCATCGGCACTTCCGTGCAGGGCCGGCCCGTCGTGGCGTTCGAGCTCGGCAACCCCGAGGCGGATGAGCGCGTCCTCGTCGTGGGGTGCATCCACGGGAACGAGTGCGCAGGCATCCCCATCGCGAGGAAGCTCATCCGCAACGATGCGCCGCGCGTGTTCGACCTGTTCGTCATCCCCGACCTCAATCCCGACGGCTTCGCGGCGAACACCCGGCAGAACGGGCGCGGCGTCGACCTGAACCGGAACTTCCCGTGGCGATGGCGCAAGGCGGGGGAGCGGTGGTCGACCTATTTCTCCGGGCCCCGGCCGCTGTCCGAACCCGAGAGCCGCGTCGGCCGACGCTTCGTCTTGGAGCACCGCCCGGACATCACGTTCTGGTTCCACCAGCACATGGATCTGGTGTGGGCCTCCGGGGGTGACCTCGCACTGCAGCGCTGCTATGCGCGCCTCGCCGGGATCCGGTTCCGGCGCCTGAAGCCCCTGCCGGGAAGTGCGAGCGACTGGATCAATCACACCTTCCCCGAGCGCACCTCCACGGTCATCGAGCTGCCCGCCGGCCGCCTCTCGCCGCGCCGAGTCGCCGGCTATGCCTCCGCTGTGCGCCGTCTGGCCACGTGGGATGCCCGCCGGCCAGACGCGGGGCCCTGTCCCGCCTGATTTGCTCCGTGGTTTTTGGTTGACCTACTGTCGGGTAGGTTACGAGCCCACGACCGCCGAGGAGGCACGAGCATGCCCAAGGATCTGTACGAGGTGGGGGAGATCCCGCCGATCGGTGAGATCCCTCCCAGGATGTACACCAACCTCATCCGGCCCGATCGCTACGGCGAGCCGGAGAAGGCCTTCCAGGTGGAACCGATCGAGACGCCGGAGCCGGGACCGAACGACGCGCTCGTGCTCGTGATGGCGGCGGGGATCAACTACAACAACGTGTGGGCGGCGAAGGGCATCCCGGTCGACGTCACGAAGGTGCACGCGAAGCTCGGCGAGCCGAGCGAGTTCCACATCGGCGGCAGCGACGCGAGCGGCGTCGTGTACGCCGTCGGCGACAACGTGACCAACGTGAAGGTCGGCGACCACGTCGTGATCCACTGCGGGCAGTGGGACGTCGACGACCCCGAGATCAAGGGCGGGCTCGATCCCGGCTTCAGCGACACGTACCGGATCTGGGGCTACGAGACGAACTGGGGATCGTTCGCGCAGTTCACGAAGGTGCAGGCCCATCAGTGCATGCCGAAGGCCCGGCACCTCACGTGGGAGGCTGCCGCAGCGCCGACCCTCGTGGGCGCCACCGCGTATCGCATGCTCCGCGGGTGGCCGCCGAACGTCGTCGGCGACGGCGACCCCGTCCTCGTGTGGGGCGGCGCGGGGGGCCTCGGGTCGATGGCGATCCAGATCGTCCGTGAGCTCGGCGGCACGCCGGTCGCGGTCGTCTCGAGCGAGGAGAAGGGCGAGTTCTGTCGCAAGCTCGGGGCCGTCGGCTACGTCAACCGCAAGGACTTCGACCACTGGGGCCAGCTCCCGCACTGGACCGACAACGACGCCTTCGGCACGTGGTTCGAGGGCGCGAAGGCATTCGGCAAGGCGTTCTGGGGGGCACTCGGCGAGAAGCGCAGCCCGAGGATCGTGTTCGAGCACCCCGGCGAGGACACCATCCCGACCTCGATCTTCATGTGCGATACGGGCGGCATGGTCGTGATCTGCGCCGGCACCACCGGCTACAACGCGGTGGTCGACCTCCGGTACCTGTGGATGCGCCAGAAGCGCTTCCAGGGATCGCACTTCGCGAACGACGAGCAGTCGCAGGCCTTCAACCAGCTCGTGGTGGACGGCAAGATCGACCCGTGCCTCGGCGAGGTGTTCCCGTTCGACGAGATCGGCAAGGCCCACCAGCTGATGTCGGACAACAAACACGCCGAGGG
>JBHELK010000057.1:0-99480 GCA_046263085.1 Actinomycetota bacterium | reverse complement strand
AACTCGGTGCGTCCGAGGACGACCCGGTCAGCGCGGGAGGTACGGGCCACTACTCGCTGCGCCGCTCGGAGCGCTCCCGGTGCTCCCCGCGCGGGCGGCGGGGGCCGCCACGATCCCCGTCGCGCCGAGGCCTGCGGTCGCTGCGCTCGCGGCGCGGAGCCTCCTCCGGCTCCGTGCCCTCGGGCGTCAGCCACTGCTCCCCGACCGGCTTCAGCGCGATGCGGCCGCGCTGCTCGTCGATCTCGACCACCTCGACCTCGAGCTTGTCGCCCACGTTCACGGCGTCCTCCACTCGCGAGAGTCGCTGGCCGCGACCGAGCCTCGAGATGTGGATCAGCCCGTCGCGGGTCGGCGTGACGCTGACGAACGCGCCGAAGTCCGTGGTCTTCACCACGGTCCCCTGGAACCGCTCCCCGACCGCCGGCATCACCGGGTTGACGATCTCGTTGATCATCTTCTGGGCCTCCTCGGCCCCCGCGCCCTCGCGCGAGCCGATGAAGACCGTGCCGTCGTCCTGGATGTCGATGTCGGCACCGGTGACAGCGATGATCTCGTTGATGCGCTTGCCCTTCGGCCCGATGACCTCGCCGATCTTGTCGACGGGGATCTGGATGGACATCACGCGCGGGGCCTTGGCGCTGACCACCTCGCGGGGGCCCGGGATGGTCTTCTCCATGACGTCCAGGATCTGGAGCCTGGCGTCGCGGGCCTGCTGCAGGGCCTGCGCCAGCGCCTCGGCCGGGAGGCCGGTGACCTTCATGTCGAGCTGGATGGCCGTGACCCACTCGCGCGTGCCCGCCACCTTGAAGTCCATGTCCCCGAGCGCGTCCTCCGCCCCGAGGATGTCGGTGAGGGTGACGAACTTGCCGTCCCCCGCGATCATCCCCATGGCGATGCCGGCCACCGGCGCCTTGATGGGCACACCGGCGTCCATGAGGGACAGCGTCGACGCACAGACGCTCGCCATCGACGTGGAGCCGTTCGAGGAGAGCACGTCGGACACCAGGCGCAGCGTGTACGGGAACTCCATCTCGTCCGGGATCACCGGCACCAGGGCCCGCTCGGCGAGCGCGCCGTGGCCGATCTCGCGGCGCTTCGGACCACGCATGAACCCGGTCTCACCCGTGGAGAACGGCGGGAAGTTGTAGTGGTGGATGTAGCGCTTCGACTCCTCCGGGTCGAGGGTGTCGATCTGCTGGGTCATGCGGAGCATGCCGAGCGTGGTGACGTTCAGCACCTGGGTCTCGCCCCGCTCGAACAGTCCCGAGCCGTGGGCTCGCGGCACGAGGTCCACCTCGGCGTTGAGCTGACGGATCTCGTCGGGCCTGCGGCCGTCCATCCGGACGCCCTCCTGGATGACGCGCTTGCGCATGACCTGCTTCTGGAGCTCCTTGAACGCCGGGGAGATGCTGCCGGCGACCTCCGCGAACCGCTCGTCGCCGTACGCGCCCTGGAGGTGCTGCTTGATCTCCTCCTTCAGCATGTCGAGCGCGGCGTTGCGCTCGGTCTTGTCTGGCACGAGCGCCTGCAGGATGCGGTCGCGGCCGAACTCGTCGACGTCGCGCCACACCTCGTCCGTGAAGTACGGCTTCGGCTCGAAATCCTTCGTCTTCACGTCGAGCTGGGCGAGGAACTCGCTCTGGAAGTCGATGAGCTCCCCGATGGCCTGCTTCGCGATCTCGAGCCCCTCGGCCACGAGATCCTCGGTCGGGGGCGCGGCGCCGTCCTCGTGGATCAGGCGCCAGGCCTCGTCGGTGGCCTCGCCCTCGATCATCAGGATGTCCACACCGCCCTGGTCGTTGCGCTTGCCGGCCACGACGATGTCGAACGTGGCCAGGTCGAGCTCCTGGTACGTGGGGTTCACCTTCCAGTTGCCGCCGATGTGGCCGAGACGCACGGCGCCGACCGGTCCCTCGAACGGGAGGCCCGCCCCCATGACCGCGAGCGACGCCGCGTTGATGCCGACGATGTCGTACGGATTCGCCTGGTCCACGGAGAGCACGGTGATCACGACGTGCACCTCGTCGCGGTAGCCGTCGGCGAACGACGGACGAAGCGGGCGGTCGATGAGCCGCGCGGTGAGCGTGGCGGTCTCGCTGGGCCGGCCCTCGCGGCGGAAGAACCCGCCGGGGATCTTGCCGGCCGCGTACATGCGCTCTTCCACGTCGACCGTGAGCGGGAAGAAGTCGATGCCCTCACGGGGCTTGCTGCTGGTGCAGGTGGCGAGGACCTGGGTCTCGCCGATCGTCACGACCGCCGAGCCCGCGGCGAGCTTCGCGAGCTTGCCGGACTCCACGCGGATGTCTGAGGACCCGATGGTCCTGGTTGCTTGTGCTGTCACTGGCGTTCCCTCCTCGGTGTGCACGCGTTCCGCGAGCAACCAATCGTGTCTTCGCGAGGGACCGGCCAGTTCTCAGTGGTGGACGTCCGCCGGGCCGTGGGCCGGGGCCGCTTCGCGGCCGGGGGACGAGCCCCCGGCTACAAGTCCCCGGCGCCGCCGTCAGGCGCCCGCAACTGATAACTGGCCGTTTCGGCCTCCTCGCTCCTGTCTTGCCCGTCCCTCCTCTACGAGGAAGGGGCGGCATCGCCGCCCCTCGACGTGCTATCGCCTCAGACCGAGGCGTCCGATGATCGTGCGGTACCGCTCGATGTCCTCCTTGCGGAGGTAGTCGAGCAGCCGGCGGCGCCGGCCCACCAACTGCAGGAGGCCTCGCCGGGAGTGGTGGTCCTTCTTGTGCATCTTCAGGTGCTCGGTGAGATCCGAGATGCGCTTGCTGAGTACGGCGATCTGGACCTCTGGCGAGCCGGTGTCGTCATCGGATCGCCTGAAGTCCTGGATGATCTCGGATTTCTGCTCTTTGACCAGGGCCATTGGTTCCCAGCGAGGGTACCACAGCCCCCCGGACCGGCCCGGCAGGCACGGATGTGAGCGGACTACCCGGCGTTATGTAGAGGCCGAGTTATAGAACGCTTGCACGCTACTTCCGAACCTGTACACTTGCCGTGCTACCTCCAGCGAAAGGAGCGCGAAGTGGCTGGACTTAACGGTGTAAAGGAACTGAAGGAACGGGTCGAGAAGGCCGGAGGCTGCCTCACCATCCCGGCGGGCGAACTCCGTACGGCGTGCGGGTTCCAGCGCCTGCGGCCTGGGGTCCGGGCCAGAATCGAGGACATGCTGATTCGCGAAGGGCTTGGCGCGCATCCGCTCGTCCCCGACGATCAGCGTGAGCCCGTTCGCGTCTACAACCTCGGTACCGACGTCGCGCGCATCATCGACGAGGTGACGAACCCGACGCGAGAGGGTGACGCGACGATCCAGGAGTGGGCCCGGCAGAGCGGGACCGAGATCATCGAGCAGATCAAGGCGATCATCGGATCGTGAATCGAGAGAGCCAGCTCCGGGCGGCGCCTGCCGTCATACATGATACAGTTGTTGTATGACGATGGTCAGCTTCAGGGTGGATCAGGCAGAGGCCGACAAGATGCAGCGATGGGCCGACCGATTGGGCGTCGATCGCTCCGAGCTTCTCCGGCAGGCCCTCCGTCGACATCTCCAGCGTCTGGCGAGCGAGCGCGATGCCGAGACCTGGGTGGACGCACCCTTCGATGAGGGAGAGCGATCCCTAGCCGATATCGCCAATTGGGGGCCGGCAGAGGACTGGTCCGACTGGATCGATGCGGCGGGGTGAGATCTGGTTCGCCGCAACTCCCGGCGGCGACCGCCCCGTGCTCGTTCTGACGCGGGATCCCGTGGCAGACCGGATCGGGTCCGTCGTCGTCGCAGCCCTGACCCGAACGCGACGCGGGCTCGTGTCCGAGGTCTACCTGAGCGCTCGCGACGACCATGTCCCGACCGACTGCGTCGTCAATTTCGATAACATCCACACGCTTCCGAGAACAGCATTCCGGCGTCCCATCACGACGCTCTCCCCCGCTCGGCTTGCTGAGAGCTGCGTGGCTCTCGCTGGCGCTACGGGCTGCTGATCCAGGTCTGGTCGCCGGCTCCCCGGAGGTGACGGTCGGGTCTAACCGGACAGGTCCGGGTGGCCACTCGAGCCGATGTACACCGGGATCAGGCGCCCGTGCCTCTTGCCGTCGGGCTTCACCACGACCTCGGCGATCGCCGTGCGCGAGCCCTCCTCGCTCAGATGGGGCCACACGAAGTTCCCCAGGCTCCAGAAGATCGGCGCGCCTTTGTAGGCGGACATCGGCTGGAGCCGGTGCGAATGCCCGCCGATGATGATGTCCGCGCCGGCGTCGACGAACCGGTGGCCCTGGTCCACCTGGTAGCTCTCCGGCTGGGTGTCGAGCTCCACGCCCCAGTGGATGATCACGACCACGAGGTCGGCCACGGCGTCGGCCCGCCTGATCTCCGCGACCATGCAGTCGACGTCGTGCCCGCACGCGGTCCCAGGGTGATCGGGGGCGGCGACCTCCTCGGGGTAGGGGTCGACGACCTCGTCGATGCCGACCACCGCGACCTTCCACCCCTTGATGTCGAACAGCTGGGGCTGCTCGGCTTCGGCGGGGTCCTTGCCGCCACCCACGGGGTGCAGGCCCGCGTTGGCCAGGTTCTTCCTCGTGTCGAGGAGGGCGTCCGGTCCGTAGTCGTAGGCGTGGTTGTTCGCCATGTTGGCCACGTCGACCCCCGCCGCCTTGGCCGCGGGCAGCGCCGCCGGGTCGCACTCGAAGTTGAACTCCTTCGGCACCGGCGAGCCGAGGTGCGAGACGGGGCACTCCATGTTCACAACCGTCAGGTCGTCCCGCTGGAACAGCCCGTTCATCCCGGAGAACGCGTAGCCGTAGCCGTAGGTCGTGAGGTTCGGGATGTAGGACGGATCGAGGCTGACGTCGCCCGTGCCGTGGATGAGAAGCGTGCCGCGCGGCTCGCGCGGCGGCGAGGGCGAGGATGATGGAGGTGGGCCCGTCGGGACCTCTCGCGATGCCGTCGAAGGTTGCGCATCGCTTCGCGACGGTGTCCCCTCTCCCCCCACGAGCCACGAGAGCACCAGGACGACGAGGGCAGCCAACAGGATCAGCCCGAACACCAGTCCGGAAACGCGCTGGCCCGGTGTACGGTGCCGCCCGGGCTCCACTCAGCTCGCCACGTCGCGCGTCCGCTCCACGTCGTCGGCGATCTGCTCCGAGAGCTCCTCGGCGGAGTCGAACCGCACCTCGTCGCGCAGGCGCTGCCAGAACTCGATCGAGATGTCTTGCCCGAGCAGGTCGCCCTCGTAGTCGAGGAGAAAGGCCTCGATGTGCACGGGCTCCTCGCCGAACGTGGGATTCGAACCCACGTTGATCGCTGCCACGTGCTCTCCGGTCGAGCTGAGCGCGCGCCCCGCGTAGACGCCGACCGCCGGGAGCTGGATCCGCGGATGGGTCTCCAGGTTCGCGGTCGGCCACCCGAGGCCGGTCCCCCGCCCCGCGCCGCGAACCACCCGCCCGTCCACCGCGAAACGCCTGCTCAGCCCGGTTCTGGGCCAGTCGAGATCGCCCGCCGCGAGTGACTCGCGGATCGACGAGGAGGACACGCGACGCCCGTGGATCTCGAGGAGGTCCACTCCCTCCGCGGTGAACCCGTTCGCGGGCCCCGACTCGTGCAGGTACGCCAGATCCCCCTGCGCCCGGTGGCCGAACCGGAAGTTGGCCCCGAGCACCACGTGCGCGGCGTGCACGCTCTCCACCAAGAAGCGCCCGACGAAGTCCTCCGGCGAGGTCTTCGAGAACTCCAGCGTGAACTGCAGCACGAGCAGCACGTCCACGCCCAGCGCTTCGATCAGCGCGATCTTGCGCTCGAGCGTCGTCAGGAGCCTCGGCTCGTGGCCGTGCGTGAGGACCTCGCGGGGGTGCCGGTCGAACGTGGTGGCCACCGACATGACCCCTCGGTCGCGGGCCACGTCGACGGTCCGGCCGATCACCGCCTGGTGGCCGCGGTGCACGCCGTCGAACATGCCGACGGTGACCACGGCCGGCCGAGCCGGCAGCGGGAGGGCCTCGACGCCGCGCACGACCTCCATCGGAGCGGTGAGCGTACCGGAAAGGTGCGGGCACACCGGGGATGTGGAGTCGGGTTGTAAGACCGTCGACGGCGTGATTGCCTACGTTGGTGATCCCCGCTCGTCGCCCCCTCTCCGCGCTCGCCGCGATCCTTGCCGTCGTGGCCGCCGCGTGCACGTCGGGCGCCGGGGCAAGGGACGCCGCGCCGACCGACGCGCCCCCGCCGCCCAAGGCCAGCGCGCTGCAGTCGGTGGCCTGCGGCCTGCCCCACGTGCAGCTCCTGCGTGAGTGGCGCGGCTACTACCCGGGTCGGAGCCCCGACATCATCATGCTGCCCCACCCCCCGGACTACATGGGAGCGGGATATCCGCACGTCGGCCCGTGGAACTATCTGGAGAACGTTCCTCTTGCGCTGTACGGCCCGGGCTACGTCCGGAATGCGGGACAGCTGGGCCGTGACGTGACGCTCGCCGACTGGGCTCCCACCACGGCCGCCCTGCTGCACTTCGATCACCAGTTCCCCGACGGCCGTGTGCTCTCCGATGCGCTGGTGCCGGCCGCGAAGCGAGTCGTCCCGCCCAGGGTGATCGTGACGGTGGTCTGGGACGGCTCGGGTTGGGACGTCCTCAACCAGTGGCCGGATTCGTGGCCGAACCTCAAGTCTCTGATGAGCAGGGGAACGTCCTATCGCAAGGCGACGGTCGGATCGGCACCGACCAGCACCGCGCAGGACCACCCGATGCTCGGTACGGGGGCCTTCCCCAACCGGCACGGGATCGTCGGGAACCACGTGCGGGTCGGCAGCCACATCCAGTTCCCGTTCGCCAATGGCCCGAACCTCCTCATGCTGCCGACCGTCGCCGACATGTACGACAAGGCCAACGGCAATCTTCCGAAGATCGGGATGGTGGCTTCGAGCCCGTGGCACCTCGGGATGATCGGCCACGGGAACTATCTCGATGGCGCGGACGCCGACATCGTCTCCCTTCACCAGTTCGGTGGTCCGGATTGGAGCCTCCCCGCCCCTCTGGACCAGTTCTACGAGTTCCCGACGTACCTCAACAGCCTCCCGGGGCTCTCGACGTACGCGCACTACGCCGACGCCATCGACGGCCACGTCGACGGGAAGTGGCGAGGTCTCGAGATCTCGAAGCAGGGCGCGGGATTCAACACCCCCGAGCGCATCCCGTATCAGACCGCCGCCATCGAAGAGGTCATCAAGCGTGAGGGCTTCGGACAGGACGAGCTGCCCGACCTGTTCTTCACGAACTACAAGCTGATCGACGAGGTCAGCCACATCTGGACGATGAACAGCCTGGAGATGCGAGATTCCGTGGTTGCGAGCGACCAGGCCCTTCCCGAGCTCATCCGGTTCCTGAACGAGCAGGTCGGCAAGGGCAGATGGGTGATGGCCGTGACCGCGGACCACGGCGACATGCCGAACCCCGAGGTCACGCGGGCGTTCCGAGGCTCCACCGCCGCGTTGAAGGGGTACGTGAACCGGGTGTTCGATCACGACAGCGACCAGGTCCCGGTCCTCCAGAACCTGCAACCGACGCACATCTTCGTGAACGTGGAGGAGCTCGAGCAGAACGGGTTCACGCTCGGGCAGCTCTCCGAGTACATCGCCGGCCTGACGAAGTCGCAGCTCGCGGCCTCCGACTCCATCATCCAGCCCGGCGAGGAGAACGACCGGGTGTTCGACGCGGTGTTCCCGTCGAACATCATGAAGACCCTGCCGTGCTTGCCGGAGGCACGTTCTTCGCAGTAGGCCGTTCTCCCTAAATCGCGGGGCGGTTCGTGCCGACAACTCCTGCGAGGCAATCGAACCGTCCAACTCGTAGGAGAATCCGTGCGGCCCCACCGCATCCTGATCTGTCTTTCGCTCGTCCTCGGCGCGCTCGCGCCGCCGTCGAGCGTTCCCGCCGCGTATGCCGCGACCACCGGCGGCAACGGCACCGTGCTGTTCACCCACGTGCGACCCGACGGCGGCACCGACGTGTGGGAGGTCGAGCCGAACGGATCCGGGCTGGTCGACGTCACCGGCGGCAACGAGTTCGACGAGTCCGAGGCGACCTGGTCGCCGGAGGGGGGCCCGCACGTGGCGTTCGTGAGGGCGAAGCGCACCGGCACGGGCGCGCCCGGGGACATCTACTGGATGACGCCACGCGCCCAGACGATCTTTCGGGTCACGAACACCGATGACCTCGACGAGCGCCACCCGTCCTGGTCGCCGGGCGGCGGCCGCATCGCGTACTCGGGGGCCGGCTGGTCCGGCTCGGGGCACACGGATGCGGATGTCTGGACCACCACGCTGCGGTCGAAGCGCCCCGCGAACCGGACGCGGACCCCCGGCGCCGACGACATCGAGCCGGCGTGGTCACCGGACGGCGCGTCGATCGCCTTCGTCAGCGACCGCGACGGCGCCTACGGCGTGTACTCGATGACCCAGCTCGGCAAGGACGTCCGGCGGTTGACCGCCGACGGGCACACGCCGAACTGGAGCCCGGACAGCCGGCAGATCGTGTTCGAGCGGGATGGGGACGTGTGGGTCATGGATCGCAACGGGAGCAACGAGCGGCAGCTCTCGCAGCACTCGGGGTCCCCCGACCTGAACCCCAACTTCTCGCCGGACGGCGAGCGGATCATCTTCGACAGCGACGGCGAGGTGTACTCGATGTCGTCCGACGGGGGCGGGTTGAAGCGGCTCGCCACCGGCTCCGGCGTCGCGACGGATGCCGAGTACATGCCTGCGTGCACCGTGTCCGGCACCGATCACCGCGACGTGCTGCACGGCACCGACGGGTCGGACCTGATCTGCTACTCGGATGGTGGTGACACGATGTTCGGCGAGGACGGGATGGACTGGATCTTCGGCGGCACCGGCCACGACATCATCTTCGGCGGGGGCGGCGACGACTACGTGAACAGCGGCGGGATCCGGGCCTTCGTGGGCGACACGATCGACGGCGGCGCGGGCGATGACCTGATCACCGGGAGCTTCGAGGCCGACCGCATCGTCGGCGGTACGGGATCGGACCGGCTCGACGGCGAGGACGGCGACGACTTCATCGACGCCCGCGACGGCGTCGGCGGCAACGACAGCATCGACGGCGGCCTCGGCGCGCACGACGTGTGCGTCGGCGACCCCGGCGACCACTTCTACCGCTGCGAGGTCGAGCACACGTAGGCCGGGCCTTGCTTCACATATTCCCGGTGGCCACGGACGGGGCGTCTCCGCGAGTGGCCAAGTAGCCCCGCCGACCACGACCGCTGTCGCTCATCCGGCATCGGGCACCGGGGCCAACACCATCTCGGGGCAGGACTTCGCACCGGTGTCACGCCAGATGCCGATGAACCGCTTGTCCGGGCCGAACAGGGCGTAGGGACCCTCGATGGCGGCCGGGGCGAGACAGCTGCCGTTGCCGGCGGCTCGCGCCTCGTCCGGATGCTCGAGCGCGAACGACGGCAGGTGCGCCACCGCGGTCTCCAGCGGAAGTGGCTTCTTGATCCGGTTCACCATCACGGCGCGATCGAGCCCGAATGGCCCCACTCGAGTTCGGATCAGCCGCGAGAGGTGTGCCCCGCATCCGAGGGCCCGGCCGACGTCGGCGACGAGCACCCGGATGTATGTCCCGCTCGAACACACCACCCGGAGGTCGACCTCGGGAGGCTCGAACCTCGTGAGCTCGAAGCGCTCGACGCGCACCGTTCTCGGCGGTGCCTCCACCACCTCGCCGCGGCGCGCCGCCTTGTACAGCTTCTGCCCCCCGACCTTGACCGCCGAGAACGCCGGCGGCACCTGCTCGATCTCGCCCGTCAGCGCACGCATGGCCTCCTCGACCCGATCGCGGGAGACCTCGACCGGCGCCGTGCGCAGCACCTGCCCCTCCGCGTCGAGGGTGTCGGTCTCCACGCCGAGCACGGCGGTGCCCTCGTACTCCTTGTCGAGGCCCGACAGGTAACGCAGCAACCTGGTGGCGCGGCCCACGCCGAGGACGAGCACGCCCGTGGCCATGGGATCGAGCGTGCCGGCGTGCCCGACCTTCTTCGTTCCGAGCAGTCGCCGGACGCCGTCGACCACGTCGTGGGACGTGATGCCCTTCGGCTTGAAGGCCACGACGACGCCCTCGGGCGGCGAGGTCACGCCGGGGTGCGAGCGGTCTCGAGCCCGGACTCGAGATCGCGAACGGCGTCCTCGACGGAGCCCTTCGCCGTGTACCCCGAGGCCAACCGGTGCCCACCGCCGCCTCGCTCGGCGGCGACCTTCGAGACGTCGTGGCCGCCGCGCGATCGCATGCTGACCTTGAACCGGCCGTCACGCTGCTGCTTGAGCACCGCGGCCACGTCGGCCTCGCGCGCCGAGCGGATCACGTCGATCAGGTCATCCGTCTCCGCCATCGAGATGCCGGCTTCCGCGACATCCTCCTGCGTGAGGTACGTCCAGACCAGGCCCCCGCCGGCGCCCTCGACGAGCCGGAGCCGGCCCAGGGCCGTGGCCAGCACCCGCAGGTACGACATCGAGTTGTCCTCGAACAGCGCCTGCGCCAGTCGCGCGTGGTCGAAGTCGAGCGTGCGCAGCTCGGCCGCGAGCCGCAGCGTCTCCGGCGACGTCGCCTCGTACTGGAACCGACCGGTATCGGTGACGACGCCGGCATACAGACAGGCAGCAGCGCTCGCGGGGATGTCCCCGCCCATGCACCGCATGAGGCGGAACACCATCTCGGCGGTCGAGGAGGCCTTGGGGTCGATGAGCGGCACAGTGCCGAGCCCGTCGTTCGACACGTGATGGTCGATCCACACGAGCTCCTTGGCCTTCTGGGACGGACCGACGAGCGACCCGAGCCGGTCGAGGGACGCGCAGTCCAGCGTGACCATCACCTCGGGGGCCTTCGGGAACCTCTCCGGCGGCACGAGCACGTCGGCGCCCTCCAGCGCCTCCAGCCACCGGGGGGGCTCGAACGGGGAGTTGCCGAACGAGGCCACGACCTTCTTGTCCCGCGTCCGCAGGAAGGTGGCCAGGCCGAGCATCGACCCGAGCGCGTCGGGGTCGGGATTGATGTGGCAGGCCAGCGCGACGTCCGACGCCGCGTCGAGGACCTCAGCCGCTCTCTTCAGTTGCTCCGTCATCCCTCAACTCACCTCGATCGTGCAGCCCGGCGATGATCTCCTCGATCCGGTGGCCCCGATCGGCCGCCACGTCCTCCTGGAACTCGAGCTCGGGCGTCACCTTCGTCCTGATCTGGCGCCCGAGCACGGCCCGCAGCCGCGACCGCGCCGACCGTAGCGCCGCCCGGGTGGCCTTGTGGTCGCGCTCCTCGCCCAGGACCGTGTAGAACACCCGGGCCATCCGCAGATCCGGCGTCACTCGCACCGCCGTCACGGTGACGAACCCGAGCCGCGGGTCCTTCAGGCGCTGGACCTCCACTGCGAGGATCTCACGAACCTCCTCGTTCACCCGCTCCATCCGCTCGCTCATCGATATCAGTCCTCCGGATAGTGCAGGGTGACCTCGCTGTCGATGAACTCGAGGCTCGGCCAGGTCGCGATGTACCTCTCGACCTGCTGCAGGATCTTCCGCACCTGGTACGCCTCGCCGGACACCGCCGACACCGCGACCGTCGTTCGCTGCCACAGATCGTGATGGTCGACCTCGGCCACCGACACGTTGAACTTCTGGCGGATCCCCGCCGTGAGCCCCTTCACCACGTGGCGCTTCTCCTTCAGCGATCCGCATCCGGGGATGCGCAGGTCGAAGCGTTCGAGGCCGACAAGCATCGATCAGGCCGGCGGGGACAAGCCCCGCCCTACAGCGACCGGGCGATCTCCTCGACCTGGAACGTCTCGATCAGGTCGCCCTCCTTGACGTCGTTGAATCCCTCGAGCCCGATGCCACACTCGAAGCCCTCCGCCACCTCCCGGACGTCGTCCTTGAACCGGCGCAGCGAGGCGATCGCCCCCTCCCACACGATGACGCCGTCGCGAACCAGCCGGGCGCGAGCGTTGCGGGCGATCGTGCCCCGGGTGACGTAGCAACCGGCGATGACCCCGGCCCGCGGAACCCGGAACAGCGCCCGGACCTCGGCGGTGCCCAGCTCGCGGACCCGCTCTTCCGGCGAGAGCATCCCCGAGAGCGCCGCGCGGATGTCGTCGATGGCCTCGTAGATCACCCGGTACAGCCGGACGTCCACGTGCTCCTTCTCGGCCATCTCGGTGGCGGCAGCCGTGGGCCGGACGTTGAAGCCGATGACCACGGCTCTCGACGCCATGGCCAGCGAGATGTCGTTCTCGGTGATGGCCCCGGCGCCGCGGTGGATGACCCGGGTCCGGACCTCCTCCTGCGGCAGCTTCTCGAACGCGTCGATGAGCGCCTCCAGGGAGCCCTGCACGTCTGCCTTCACCACGAGGTTCAGCTCCGCCACGTCGCCCTCGCGGGTCATGGCGATGAACTCCGACAGGGTCGGCGGACGGGAAGCGACGAGCTCTGCCGCGCGCGTCTTGGCCTCGCGCTCCTGGGAGACGTGGCGCGCCTCACGTTCGTCGGACACGACCCGCACCTCGTCCCCGGCGTTGGGGACGCCCGACCAGCCCAGGACCTGCACGGGCTTCGCGGGCGGCGCCTCTTCGACGTTCTGCCCGTGCTCGTCCATCATGGCCCGGACCTTGCCGTGGATGAGCCCGCAGACCACGGCGTCGCCAACGCGCAGCGTGCCGCGCTCCACGAGCACGGTCGCCACCGGCCCCCGCCCCTTGTCGAGGTGCGCCTCGAGCGTGATGCCGCGGGCCGGACCGTCGGGGTTGGCCTTCAGCTCCCCGATCTCTGCCGTGAGCAGGATGGTCTCGAGGAGATCCTCGAGCCCCAGACGGGTCTTGGCGGAGACGTCGATGAACTCGTAGTCGCCGCCGAACGCCGTCGGGACCACGCCGTGCTCGACGAGCTGCGTCCGGACCCTGCTCGGGTCGGCCTCGGGCTTGTCCACCTTGTTCACGGCGACGACGATCGGCACCCCGGCAGCCTTGGCGTGGTTCAGCGCCTCGACGGTCTGGGGCATCACGCCGTCGTCCGCGGCGACGACGAGCACGACGATGTCCGTGACGCCGGCGCCGCGGGCCCGCATGGCGGTGAACGCCTCGTGGCCCGGCGTGTCGATGAATGTGATGGCGTGGGTGTCGCGGTGGATCTGGTACGCCCCGATGTGCTGGGTGATCCCGCCGAACTCCTGCGAGACGACGTCGGCGCGGCGGATGGCGTCGAGCAGGAGCGTCTTGCCGTGGTCGACGTGGCCCATGACCGTGACCACCGGGGGCCGCAGCTGCAGCTTCGACTCGTCGACGACCTCCTCTTCCTCGCCCGCCTCCTCCTCTTCCTCGACGCCGACGATCTCGGCCTGGTAGCCGAGCTCGGCTGCCAGGAGATCGATCACGTCGTCGGGGAGGGAATGCGTGGCGGTGACCATCTCGCCCATCCCGATGAGGGCCTTCACGACCTCCACGGGTGTGCTGGAGATCTTGGCCGCGATGTCCTGCGGCGTGGAGCCCCGCGCGATCCTCAGCATCGGAAGCGACGGCCCGGTCGGAACCGGCTCGGGCACCGGTGCGGGCTCCGGCACCGGCGCGACCTCCGCCACCGCGGCCTGGCCGTTGCCCTCCGCGGCCGCCGCCGGAGGCGGTTCGGCCGCCGGGGCCTCCTTGGGTGGGCGCTTGGCCGGGAGCTGCTCCACCTCGACCTGCTTCGGCTTCGCGCCCGGCACGGCCTTGCCACCGGACGCACGGAGCCGGGCCACGCTCTCGTCGGGCACGGACGACGACGCCGTCCGGCCCGAGTACCCCATGGCCTCCAGGGCGTCCAGGAGATCCTTGCTCTTGACGCCGAGCTCCTTGGCGAGCTCGTGAACCCTCATTCCGCCTCCGTCGCTTCGATGAGCTTCATTAGGTTACTCACTTCGTCCTCCGGTATGGAGCTTCGCAGCGCGCGGGCCAGCACACCACGCGTCACGCCGATCTCGACGCACCTCGGGTCGCGGTGCAGATAGGCGCCGCGCCCCGGCATCGAGCCGCGCGGATCCGGGACGACCGTCTCCCCGCCGCGAACGAAGCGCACGAGGTCGCGCTGGGGCGCCGCCTCGCGGCAGGCCACACAGGTTCGCTCGGGACCGGAACCCTGCGCTGCCACGGGTGGGCCCGCCTCAGGCTCCTGCCGACGCCTCCTCGGCTTCCGCCGCAGGTACGGGCTCCCCCGCAGTCTCCTCGGCTTCCGCCGCAGGGACGGCCTCGGCGACGGGCTCGCCGGCCTCGGCGTCGCCGGTCGGCGCGGGCTGGGGCTCCGTGGTCGGGCCCCCGGCCTCGGCCGCCATCTCGGGCGCGGCGTCGGGCGTGGCCGCCTCCGTGGCCTCCGGCGTGACCGGCGTGGGGGCGGGGCCGCCGCGCTGCTCGTCGGCGAACTGCGTCTCGCTCTTGATGTCGATACGCCAGCCCGTCAGCCGCGCCGCGAGCCGCGCGTTCTGCCCCTCCTTGCCGATCGCGAGCGACAGCTGGTAGTCGGGGACGATGACCGACGCCGTCTGCGTGTTGGTGTCGATGCGGACCTCCTTGACCTTCGCCGGCTGCAGCGCGTTGGCCACGTAGGTGGCGGGATCGGCGCTCCACGGCACCACGTCGATCTTCTCGCCGCGGAGCTCGTTCACGACCATGCGCACGCGGGAGCCCTTCGCGCCCACGCATGCGCCCACGGGGTCGACGCCCGGCTCGTTGGACGACACGGCGATCTTCGAGCGATGGCCGGGCTCGCGGGCGACGGCCTTGATCTCGACCACGCCCTCCTCGATCTCCGGCACCTCCAGCTCGAACAGCTTCTTCAACAGGCCGGGGTGGGTCCTGGACACCACGATCTGCGGGCCCTTCGTGGTCTTGCGAACCTCGGCGATGTAGGCCTTCAGTCGCTCGCCGTTGCGGTACGGCTCGCTCGGCACCTGCTCCACCTGCGGCAGCAGGGCCTCGACCTTCCCCAGGTCCAGCAGCGTGTAGCGGCGCTGGTCCTGCTGGATGATGCCGGTGACGATGTCGCCCTCGCGCCCCGCGAACTCCTCGTAGGTCATGTCTCGCTCCGCGTCGCGGAGCTTCTGGTAGATCACCTGCTTCGCGGTCTGCGCGCCGATGCGCCCCTTGAAGTCGTCGGTGACCGGGACCTCCTTCTCGGAGACGACCGAGGGGGTTCCCTCCTCGTCGTCGATCTCGAGCTCCTGCTCCCACACGCGGATGTCGCCGGTGTCGGGATCCATGACCGCGCGGACGCCGAAGGTCTCCTCGTCGAGATCGGGATCCTGCTGGCGGCGCCAGGACTTGTACGCGGAGGCCATGGCCTCGGCCAGGCCGTCGAGCAGCGTCGAGAACGGGATGCCCTTCTCCCGCTCGAGGAGCCGCAGCGCGTCCATCATCTCCTGGTTCATGTCCCGCTCCTGACCTTCCTACTTCCTGCTTGCTTCCTTGGCCCTCGGGCGCCGGCCGCCCGGCTTGGGCTGGCCGCCCCACTCGAACACCGTGCGTGCAGAGCGGATGAACGGGTAGGCCACCCGCCGCCCGACGCGGTCGGTGGCGATCGTCACGGCCTCGTCATCCGCCGAGACGATCGTGCCGTTCAGCGTGAGGCCGCCCTCCTCCGGGACGACGGCCTTCACCTTCACCCGCTCCCCGATCCGCCTCATGAAGTCGCGGGGCTCGCGGAGGTGCCGCTCCACTCCCGGCGAGCTCACCTCGAGGGTGTAGCGACCCGATCCGAAGTTCTCCAGATCGAGGCGGCGCGAGACCTTCTCGGAGGTCTGGGCGATGGTGTCGATGTCGACACCGCCGTCCTGGTCCACCACCACCCTGAGCAGCCCGCGGTTGAACGTGACCTCGATCAGCTCCAGCCCGGCGGACTCGACCACCGGCCGGACCAGCGCCTCCGCGTCCATGGCCTCACCGCCCCGAAAACGGGCCCCCTCGAAAAAGAAAGTGGGCCGCGGCCCACTTCGGGTCGTTTCTGTTCGCCTTCGCCACCGAGTATAGCGCGGAGGGCTTCGTGCGGGCCGGGCTGTGCACCTGCACAAAGGGCTCCGGGCACGCCCGGACGAACTCCACCCGGACACAACCAACCGCGACAGGAGCGATCGTTCATGGGCCGGAGATGGAGGTTCGGAGTCGCAGCACTGAGCCTGGTGGTGGTGGCCGCCGGGGTGGCCTCGACGGGCCACAGCCGCGGCGTGCACGCACACCAGCGGGCGGTCGGAGCCTCGGTCGGGGACCCGGACGCCGGGATCGGCCTCGCCGGTCTCGCCGACGGCGCCTCCGTCACGGGCCCGGACGACGCGTACCTTTTCCAGCGCAGCATCTCCGACGGAGCCATCCCGCAGCACGCCTTCCAGCGCGCCTCGGCGCAGTCCCAGGCCGTCGCCGCCGAAACCGCGGACGTCGAGCCTTCCCTCATCATTCCCCGCTGGTCCCTGGTCGGGCCCACGAACATCGGCGGCCGGGTCGTGGACATGGCCGTCGACCCCACCCAGCCGGACACCGTCTTCATCGCGACGGCCTCCGGGGGCGTGTGGAAGACCGAGGACGCCGGCTCGACGTTCGAGCCCACGTGGCCCTGGTCCTTCCCGCAGTCCATGGGCGCGATCGCCGAGGCCCCCGACGGCACGCTCTATGCCGGCACCGGTGAGACGAATCCCGGCGGCGGGAGCATCACCTACGGCGGCAACGGCATCTACCGCTCCGGCGACGGCGGCGAGACATGGAACCACCTGGGGCTGCGCGACTCGAGCACGATCGCGAGGATCGTGGTCGACCCCGCCGACGCCGACCGCATCTACGTCGCCGTCTCCGGAAACCTCTTCACGCCGGGGGGACAGCGCGGCCTGTACGTGAGCGACGACCGGGGCGAGACCTTCCGCAGGCTCCTGCAGCCGCCGAACGAGACCACAGGCGCATCCGACGTGGCCGTCGACCCGAAGAACCCCAAGACCATCTTCGTAGGGATGTGGGACCACATCCGCTACTCCGACGAGCGTGTGTACACGGGCCCCGGATCCGGCGTCTGGCGTTCGAAGGACGCCGGCCTCACGTGGGAGCACCTCGGGCCCACGAACGGCCTGCCGCCGGACAACACGGGCAACGGCCGCATCGGCATCGGCATCGACCCGACGACCACCTCGACCGTGTACGCCATCTACGCGAACGAGCCGAGCGGGGCGTTCGAGGCGTTCTTCAAGTCGACCGACGGCGGCGACTCCTGGACCGCCTCACCCCTTGCCCAGGTGGACCTCGCGGACTCCCAGTACGTCTACGGATGGTGGTTCGCCCGCGTGTGGGTCGACCCCAGGGACTCGAACCACCTCTTCCTCGCCGGGCTCGACCTGTACGAGTCCACCGACGGCGGGACCCGCTTCAACATCTCCAGTGGCGTGCACCCCGACCAGCACGCGCTGGCCTTCGACCCCCGGGTTCCCGGCCGCGTCTATCTCGGTGACGACGGCGGGTTCTATCGCTCCGACAGCAACGGTGGCTCGTGGATCCACGGGACCTACATGCCGTGGGTCCAGTTCGTGAGCATCGACGTGAGCGAGCAGGACCCGAGCCGGATCTCCGGCGGGCTCCAGGACAACGGCTCCGTCAGGAGCTGGGGCCGCAGCGACGGCGCCTGGAACTCGCACTACGGCGGGGACGGCAACCAGAACCTCATCAACCCGAAGGACTTCAGCAAGGTGTTCGCCTGCCTGCAGTACGGCAACTGCGCGCGCTCCACCAACGCGGGCAACTCGATGACGGAGTTCGACGCCGCCGCCACGAACACGAACACCGGCCGGCGGGCCACGGCCGATCGCCACAACTACATGTCGCCCATGGCCTTCGACCCCTCGAACCCGGACATCGTGTACTACGCCGGGGACATCGTGAGCCGCTCCACCGACAGCGGAGCGAACTGGACGCCGATCAGCCCCGACCTCGGCAAGGGTGACGCCGGCCGCGAGATCAACCCGCTCTACGCCGCGCACTACGGCACGGTCAGCGCGATGGCGGTCTCCAAGACCGACCCCGCCACGATCTGGGCAGGCACCGACAACGGCTACCTGTGGGTGACGCACGACACGGGCACCACGTGGACGCAGGTCCAGAACACGGTTGAGCCGCTGCGCTGGGTGTCGCGGGTGACCATCGATCCGACCGACGCGAAGATCGTGTACGTGGCGTTGAGCGGCTACCGCCAGGGCGACGGCGCCTCCTACCTGATGCGCACCACCGACGGCGGGGCGACGTGGACGGATCTCACGGCGAACCTCCCGGCGGCGCCCGTCAACGACATCCTGGTCGTGGGGAACACGCTGTACGCGTCCTCGGACGTCGGCGTGTTCACCAGCGACGCGAGCGACATCCACTGGTACACGCTCGGATGGGGCCTGCCGAACGCGCCGGTCACCGACCTGCGCTACGTCCCCACGAACAACATGCTCTACGCGGGCACGTTCGGCCGCTGCATCTGGTCCCTGAACCTGTCGGCGCTGACCGAGGGGTAGATCGAGGCTAGAGCGCGCGCTGCTGGCCGCCGGGGCTGTTCCAGTGATCCCGGCGGTTCATCCGCCTCGCCATGCGCTCGTCCTCCCAGCCCTCGTGGAAGGGCAGGCCGAGCTGCTCGGCGATCGCCCGCGCTTCATCCTTGGACTGGAAGACGCCGCGCGTCCAGTTCCCGTCGACGTCGATGAGCAGGAGATCCCATGTCTCGTGGCCGATGCGCTGGCACACGGCCTCAACCTCCGGCTGCACGATGGCGAACTGCCGCAGATCCGCCGGGATACGGGCACGCTTCGCCATCGCGCCGGATGCTAGTACGCCTGGGCCCAGGTGGCCTCCTCCGTGGCCTGCTCGCCGCAGACGATGCACGTGCCGCCGGGGTCGCGCTGCTCGAGCGGGAGGAAGCGGATCGTGGCCTTCGTGTCGGTCTTCACCTTGGCCTCGCATTCCGGGCTGGCGCACCATCCGCCGACCATGAACCCGCCCGGTTCCTCCAGGAGCGAGCGCATCTCGTCGTAGCTCGTGGGTCGGAACGTGTGCCGATCGCGGAACGCCCTGGCCTGCTCGAGCAGTGACGACTGGATCTCACGCAGCACGGGATCGAGGCCGGCGGCGAGCTCGCCGAGCGGCCACGTGGCCTTCTCACCGGTGTCGCGGCGCACCACCACGGCCTGCTGGGCGTCGAGGTCGCGCGGCCCGAGCTCGATGCGCACCGGCACCCCCTTCAGCTCCCAGTCGTTGAACTTGAAGCCGGGGCGGAGGTCGTCGCGGTCGTCGAGGTGCGCGCGCACGGAGAGGTCGGCCATCACCTTGTTCGCGCCCTCGAGCACGCGCGTGCGCTCGTCGTCGTTGCGGTAGATCGGCACGATCACCGCCTGGATCGGCGCGAGCGCCGGCGGCAGGCGGAGCCCCCGGTCGTCGCCGTGGCCCATGATCACGGCCCCCACGGCCCGGGTGGAGAGGCCCCACGACGCGGCGTAGGCCAGGTGCTCCTCGCCGTCGCGGCCCAGGAACGTCACCCCGTACGCCTTCGCGAAGTTCTGGCCGAGGTAGTGCGACGTGCAGGACTGCAGGGCCTTGCGATCGCGCATCAGAGCCTCGAGCGTGTAGGTCTCGACGGCCCCGGGGAAGCGCTCGGCGGCGCTCTTGCGCCCGGCGTGCGCCGGGACGGCCATGACCTGCTCGTAGGCGTCGAGGTAGACCTCGTGCAGGATCTTGAGGCTCTCCTCGGTGGCCTCCTCGGCCGTCTCGTGCGCGGTGTGGCCCTCCTGCCACAGGAACTCGGTGGTCCGCAGGAAGACCCGCGGCCGGAGCTCCCACCGCACGACGTTGCACCACTGGTTGTAGAGCAGGGGCAGGTCACGGTAGCTCTGGATCCACTTGGCGTAGGTGTGCCAGATGATCGTCTCCGAGGTGGGGCGGACGATCAGCGGCTCCTCGAGGTCCTCCCCGCCTGCGTGTGTCACCACGGCCACCTCCGGGGCGAACCCCTCGATGTGCTCCGCCTCCTTCTCCAGGAGGCGGGCCGGGATGAACATCGGGAAGTACAGGTTCTGGTGCCCGGTGGCCTTGATGCGGTCGTCGACGGCCTTCTGGATGGCCTCCCAGATGGCGAAGCCGTAGGGCTTGATGACCATCGTGCCGCGGGCCAGCGAGCTCTCGGCGAGGCCCGCCTGCTTCACGACCTCCTGGTACCAGCCGGGGTAGTCCTCGGACTGCTTCGGCAGCGGCATCCGGCAAAGGATACCGGCGGGAGGGACGAGGACCACACGTTTGTGCAGTTGCACAACGTATCGGAGGAGGACGGCGCCCTCCGGCCGCGAATACCTGGGGGTGAACGCCCCCGAGACGTAGGGAGATGATGCTCGTGCGCCGCCACGTCACGCTCACTGTTGGCCTTGTGCTTGCTCTGTCAGCCGGGCTGGTTCCCGCTTCCGCCGGAACCCAGGAGCTGAGCACCTGTCCCACGGTCGAGACCCCCCCACTGTCCTTCGGGGCGCCGACGTTCATCGACAGGACCCGGGCCGGTGGCGAGCCGGTCAGCATCGTGGCGCAGGACGGCTCGATCAACGTGTCCGCACACGCCGGGACCACGCACATCTACAAGAACCCGCAGGCGATCCCGGGCTCGCCGGACTTCCTGGTCGGGTACTCGAACCAGGTCCTCAACTGGCGCTCAACCGACGGTGGCACCACGTGGAGCTACATCGGCGCCCTCGGGCAGCCGGCCGGACCGCACACCGTCACGTCGACGGGCTTCTCCGACCCCGACTTCGCCATGGACCTGGGCGGCCGGATCTACAACACGGAGATCAACCTGGCGAACGACGCCGTCTTCTCCTCCAACGACGACGGCCAGTCCTACTCCCGCGGAGAAGCCGAAGTGTTCTCGGGCGACCGCCCGTGGCTCACGGCCCTGGACAAGGACGAGGTCTTCCTCTACATCAGCAACGGCCTCCTCCTGAGCGGCACGCAGACACTCTGGCGGTCCCGCGACGGCGGCCTGACCTGGACGCAGCTGCCCGAGCCGCCCATCAGCGACAAAGCCATCCCCGATCCCCTCAATCCAAAGAACGGGATGATCGGGCCGGTGGGCCTCGGCACGTTCGCCATCTCGGCCAACGACGGCGACACCTGGACGGAGAAGTCATTCGGCCCGCTGGGCAAGGCCACCCAGTTCTTCGGAACGGTCGCCGCGGACAGCGCCGGCAACGTGTACGAGGCGGCCGCCGGAGGCTACGGCGGCGGCGACGACACGAAGGCCGACGGTGAAGTCACGTTCGCGTACTACAACCGGGCCACCGGCGAGACGAACGAGTCCAAGATCGTCATCCCCACCCCGGCGGGCGATGCCCTGTGGCCGTGGGTCGTGGCCGGCGACGACGGCCGCGCCACTGTGGTGTGGTACCAGACCCTGGCCGGCAAGCCGGACGAGTTCTACATCTACGCCGCGCAGACCCTGAACGCGCACGGCACCACGGTGACGTGCTCCGATGGGTCGACGAAGTTCATCCCGCCGCAGTTCTCCGTGACGAACGCCTCGGGGCGGTACATCGCGAAGGGCACGATCTGCCTCGACGGGACGACCTGCAACGCCAACGTCGGGAGCCCGACCGATCCCGACCCGTTCGCTCCCGGCGATCGACGCCTCGGCGACTTCTTCACCGTGAACTACACGCTCGACGGGACGCTGTTCATCGCCTCGGGCGACACCACGCTGAAGAGCGTCACGAGCGGGCCGAAGCCGGTCAGCAACCCGATCTTCATCAAGCAGTCGGGCGGTGCGAAGATGCTCGAGACGCCGACCCCTGCTCGGCCCACACGGGCGCTGTGCCTGGTGCCGACCTGCTGAACGAGCCACGAAAGGAGCAAGGCGAATGAAACGCATCCTCGCTGCGACGACGCTCGCGTTGTCGCTGGCCGTGATGGCCGCCCCGGCTTCGGCCGACCCGTACACCGGTGAGCCCGACGCACAGGCCGTCTCCGGGAGCATCCTGTTCCCGACCCGGTTCACCGACGGGACCAGCGGGTGGCCCGGCCTCGTCCGGCGGTACTACGACGCCACGGGCACCCAGGGCAACGGCGTGATCGGTTACGTGTTCCAGGTCGAGCCGGCTTCGGTCGGCGGCTACTTCACGCTGAAGGTGGATTCCCAGGGTCCTGCGAACGACGCCGACCTCGACATTCTGTTCTACAACGAGCTGGGCGACACCGCGGGGAGCGTCACACCCGTCAGTACGCTCGGCTACGACACGCACGCCGGGAGCGGGGAGACCGGATTCGTCCCGCCGGACAGCCGCTACGGGATCGTGTACATGGCCAACGGCGAGAACGTGGCGTTCAGCTACAACGCCGCACAGCCGTACGGCGTACAGGTCTCGGAGACCGGCTACGACGCCGCCGACATCACGGTGAAGGCGGGCGCCTGGGTGAACTTCCAGAACGTCGGCGCCGACTTCCACTCCGTCACCGCCGACGACGGGAGCTTCGACTCGAGTCCGGGCACGAAGCATCCCATCAGGCCCGATGACACCTACATGGCGCAGTTCCTCACGGTGGGCGACTACGCGTTCCACGACAAGTACTCGACCGCCACCGGCGTGGTGCACGTGGTGGCCGGGCCCGGTCCGGGAACGCCTTCCACGTAGCGGCGACCTGCGGTCCACAGGACGTTCGAAAGGCCCCGGGGCGACCCGGGGCCTTTCGCATCTGCTCGCATCTGCGAGAGTGGTCGATCATGGGAGCGATGACGCCGCCGCTGAAGATCCGCCCGGACAAGGACGAGTTCGACGCGCTGGCCGCGGAGTGGCCGCTCGTGCCCGTCTGGACCGAGCTCTCCGCGGACGTCTCGACCCCCGTCGGGGTCTTCCCGTCGCTGGCCCGGGAGGGGCCCGGCGTGCTGCTGGAAAGCGTGGAGCGCTCGGAGCGCTGGGGCCGCTATTCGTTCGTCGCCGGCGACCCCGCCGCCGTGGTGACCGTGGACGCCTCCGGGGCTCGCGTGGAACAGGTCGTCCGGGACCTGGGGTTCCCCGACACGCTCCCCGACGGCGCCGCGCCCTCGCTCCGAGCGATCGCCGAGGCGCTGAGAGCGCCCCACCTCCCAGGCCTGCCGCCGCTCGTGGGGGGACTGGTCGGGATGCTCACGTACGAGGCCGCCGAGCTCCTCGACGGCCACCCCTATCCCGGCGGTGCCGCGCTTCCGGGACCGCCGATCTATCTGCTCGTGATCGATCGCGCGGTGGTCTTCGACCACTGGAAGCAACGGTTGCTGCTCGTGTGCCACGCGGGCGACCACGCGGCTGCCGTGGACTCACTGGAGCATCTCGCCGAGCACGTTCGATCCGCCGTCCCCCCCGCGCCGGAGCCCCTCGGCATGTCTCGCCCCGTTCCGTCCGCCCCGCCGCGCGACGCACTGGCGTTCCGCGAATCGGTCCTGCGAGCGAAGGAGCACATCGTCGCTGGGGACATCTTCCAGGTCGTGCTGTCGCGGCGTCGCTCGGTGGCCGCGCCCGACGGTGGGCTGCCGATCTACCGTCGCCTGCGCATCGCGAACCCCTCGCCCTACATGTTCTTCCTGCGGACCCCCGCCCTGGAGCTCGCGGGATCGTCCCCGGAGCCGCTCGTGCGCGTCGAGGGGCGCAAGGTGGTGTCGCGCCCCATCGCGGGCACGTATCGGCGCGGCATCGACGAGCAGGAGGACGCTCGGCTCGAGGCCCAGCTCCTCGCCGATCCCAAGGAGCTGGCCGAGCACGCGATGTTGGTGGACCTCGCGAGGAACGACCTCGGCCGGGTGTGCCGTCCCGGCTCGGTGCGTCCCACGGAGCTCATGCAGGTGGAGCGGTTCTCCCGCGTCATGCACATCGTGAGCACGGTGGAGGGCGAGCTTCGAGACGAGCTCTCGCCGGTCGACGCCCTCGCCGCGACGTTCCCGGCCGGCACCGTGACCGGGGCGCCGAAGCGCCGCGCCATGGAGATCATCCGGGACGAGGAGCCGGTGGCACGCGGCCCCTACGCCGGCGCGGTGGGATACCTCACGTTCGCGGGCGACCTCGACTTCTGCATCACGATCCGCACGGCGGTGATCACCGGCGGGGAGGCCTTCGTCCAGGCCGGCGCGGGGATCGTCGCCGACTCCAACCCCGGGCGGGAGCTCGACGAGACCGACGCCAAGGCGTCGGCGCTCCTCGCGGCGCTGGGGGGCGCGCCGGCCGTCGCGGAGCGGATCGGCGCCACGCAATGAGGGTGCTGGTGATCGATCACTACGACTCGTTCGTCTACAACCTCGTGCAGCTCGTGGAGGGACTCGGTCACGACACGGAGGTCGTGCGCTCCGACCAGGAGCCGACGGCCGCGCTGGTGCAACGCGGCGCCGACGCCGTGATCCTCTCCCCCGGGCCGGGCCGCCCGGAGGATGCCGGATGCATGATCGAGCTCACGCGCGCCCTCGACCCGGCAACCCCGGTCCTCGGCGTGTGCCTCGGTCACCAGGCCATCGGTGCGGCGCTCGGAGGGCGCGTCGATCGCGGCCCGGAGCCGGTGCACGGCAAGGCTTCCGCGATCCGCCACGACGGCAAGACCATCTTCGAGGGCGTCCCCGATCCCTTCCAGGGGGGGCGCTACCACTCGCTCGTGGTCGAGCGTGACGACCTCCCGCCCGACGTCGAGGTCACGGCGTGGACGGAGGACGGCCTGGTCATGGGCATCCGGCACCGGGACCTGCCGAAGTTCGGGGTGCAGTTCCATCCGGAGTCGATCCTCACGCCCGAGGGACCTCGCATCGTCGAGAACTTCCTGCGCTTGACTCGCTGAGCCCGCTCCCCCAGAATCCCCCGAACCGGACAAAAAGGGGGGTGCGGGGATGGCGGACACCGCGACGGCCACGAAGTGGCAGTACACGGCGGACTACCTCGAGCTCTGCAACTGCGCGTACGGATGCCCGTGCAACTTCAACGGGTTTCCGACGCACGGGAACTGCCGCAGCGTCATCGGGATGAAGATCCGGGACGGACGCAGCGGCGACGTGGACCTGTCGGGCGCCACGTTCGTGATGGCCTTCGACTGGCCCGGAGCCATCCACGAGGGAAACGGCAAGGCGGCGCTCTGGTTCGACACCTCGACCACTGAGGACCAGATGCGGGAGCTCGGGGCGATCCTCCTGGGACAGTACGGCGGCATGCCCCACGAGATCCTCTCGACCACGATCTCGGAGGTGCTCGGGCCCTTCGTGGAGCCGGTCGAGATGACGGTGGACGACACGCGCTCCAGCGTCAAGGTCGGCGACAAGGTCTCCGCCGCGATGACCCCGCACGTGAGCCCGATGGACGAATCGCAGGAGCAGGAAGTGCACATCGTCATACCCGAGGGGTTCATCTGGAAGGACGCCAAAGCGGCACGGGCCATCAACAATAAGATCTCGGTCGACGGCCTGTCCTTCGAGGACAAGGACACGAACGCGTTCTACGGGGTCGTCGAGCACTCGAACTGACGAGCGGCTCCTGAGCGCGATCGGGCGGGCCACCGTCGTGGTCTGCCTTTGCCTGTGGTCTCCGGCCGCCGCGCCGGCCTCGCCATCCGCGGTGCCGTGCGACGGCGCCTGGCACCAGCAGGACGCTGGGCAGGATCCCAACGAGGCGGTGGTGACCCTGACCGACGTCTCCGCGATCTCAGCCTCGGATGCCTGGGGCGTGGGCTCCACGTACGACGGCATCGACTTCCACACGTTGATCGAGCACTGGGACGGACAGGGGTGGTCCGTCGTGCCGAGCCCCGACCCGGGCGAGCGCAGCGAACTGCTCGGGGTCGCCGCGATCGACGCCACGCATGCCTGGGCCGTGGGCGACGTCTACGGCGGACCGGGCACGGCGATCCAGACCCTGGTCGAGCAGTGGGACGGGCAGCAGTGGTTGGTCGTGCCGAGCCCGAACCACGCCGGGCCGGGCCGGGCCATGACGCAGAACATCCTGTCCGACGTGGTCGCCCTGGGCCCGGACGAGGCATGGGCGGTCGGGACCTACTACGGGCTGGGCGGGTCAGCCTTCCAGACACTCGCGGTGCACTTCTCCCACGGCGCGTGGCGTCTGATCTCGACCCCGAACCCGGGCCCCGCCGCGAGCGAGGACGAGCTCCTCGGCGTGGACGCGTCGTCGGCGAACAATGTGATCGCGGTGGGCCATCGCAGCGTGGGCACGAGCGACGTTCGCGCGACGCTGGTCGAGCGATGGAACGGGACATCGTGGCGCATGCAGAAAAGCCCCGACGCGGGTGCACCCACGGCCGCGAACGGCCACAGCAACGAGCTCTTCGGCGTGTCCCTCGTCTCCCGCCGCGACGCCTGGGCGGTGGGTCGCCACGCACGAAGGACGGCGGGTGACGCGGTGCTCGCGCTGCACTGGGACGGCACAGCCTGGAAGCGGGTCAGGGCCGCGACCCCCCAGGGCGCCACGGCTCGCCTCACCGGGGTGGACATGATCGACGGGGGAGACGGCCTCGCCGTGGGCTACACCGTCCCGGCGAACGACAACGCACACACCCTCGTGGAGCGATGGCACGACGGCTCGTGGTCCGTCGAGGCCAGCCCCACCCCGAGCCGCGGCGGAAGCCTCGCCGCGGTCTCGACGCCCTCCGCGGCGTCGTCGTGGGCTGTGGGCAGCGCCCCGGCGCTCACGACCGGCGGTTCGGTGGCACTGATCGAGCTGTCCTGCTCCTGAGTCCCGCCCCTCGCTACCGAGTCTCCCGCCCCCGCTACCGAGTCTCCTGCCCCTCGCCCGCTCTCGCCGCCGCGAGCTTGCGGGCCTCGGCGACGACGACCCCGGCGATCTCGGCCTCGGGAATCCTCCGCTCCTGGACCTCCCCGCCGACGATGAGCTGTCCGTAGCCCTTGCCCGCGGCGATGCCGAGATCGGCTTCGCGGGCCTCGCCGGGGCCGTTCACCACGCAGCCCATGACGGCGACCCGGATCGGCGCCTTGAGCCCCGAGGCCTCGAGCGCCTCGTTGACCTTCCTCGTGAGCCCGAGCACGTCGACCTCCGCCCGGCCGCAGGACGGGCATGCCACGAGGTCGAGGCCGCGCTTCTTCAGACCCAGTGACTGAAGGATCCAGTTGCCGACCTTGACCTCCTCCACGGGGTCGTCGGTGAGCGAGACGCGGATCGTGTCGCCGATGCCCTCGGCGAGCAGGGCACCGATGCCGACGGCGCTCTTCACACCCCCGGCGGGCATCGGGCCCGCCTCCGTCACGCCGAGGTGCAGCGGGTACTCGGTCTTCTCGGCGAGCTGCCGGTAGGCCTCGATCATCTCAGCGGGGTTGGAGTGCTTGACCGAGATCTTGATGTCGGTGAAGTCCTCGTCCTCCAGGATCCGGATCTCGTTCATCGCGCTCTCGACGAGCGCCTCCGGCGTGGGGCGGCCGTAGCGCGCCAGGAGGTCCTTCTCCAGCGAGCCAGCGTTCACGCCGATGCGGATCGGCACCCCTCGCTCCTTGGCCTCCCGCGCGATGAGCCGCACCTTGTCCTGATACTTGATGTTGCCCGGGTTGATCCGGAGGCCCTGGATGCCGGCCTCCAGCGCGGCCATCGCGTACTTCCACTGGAAGTGGATGTCGGCGATGACGGGGATCGTCGACTTCGCCGCGATCGCCGTCAACGCTTCCGCGTCCTCCCAGTGGGGGACCGCGACGCGAACGATCTCGCAGCCAGTCGCCACGAGCGATGCGATCTGCTGCAGCGTGGCGTTGATGTCGGCGGTCTTCGTGGTGGTCATGGACTGCACCCGGATCGGCGCGTCGCCGCCGACGGTGACGGGGCCCACCCTGACCTGCTTCGACACCCTGCGCTGGATGGTCATCGTTTCCAGTCTACGAGGGGGTGCCGGGGACAACCCCCGGCCCGCGCGCGCGACCAGGACCTACTCGCCGAAGACGTGGAAGACGATCTGGCGCTCCTTGGGCTCGTCGAGCTCGAGGAGGAGCAGCCGCTGCCATCGCCCGAGGAGCGGTTCCCCGGCCGTGACGGGGATGGCGTGCGAGGTCGCGGTGAGCAGCATCTGCTTGACGTGGGCGTGGCCGTTCTGCCGCTCGTGCGCCTCCTGCAGGTTCTCGGTTCTGCGTTCCAAGTCGTCGTGCAGGTAGTAGACGTCGTCGGGCACGATCGCCCCCAGGCGGGCCCGGAAGTCGTTCAACGCGCCCTGCTCCCACTCGTTGATCAGCAGGTTGCACGTGGTGTGCGGACAGAACGCGATCGCCGCGCCCTCCGTGACGCCCGAGTCCTTGATGGCGCGGCGGAGGTCGTCCGTGAGGTCGGTGTAGGTGTCGCGTCCGGCCGCCTCGACCTCGATGGTGATGGTCTGTGACTTCACGCGCTTCCTCCTGTGGTCACCTTGGGGCGCTCTTTCACGCCGGCGATGGGGAGGTCGAAGCCGAACACGCTCCCGCGTCCGATCTCGCTCTCCGCCCAGATCCTTCCCCCGTGGGCCTCGATCACCGACCTGGCGATGGCAAGCCCGATGCCGGTCCCGCCCACACCCCGCGATCTGGCCTGGTCGACGCGGTAGAACCGTTCGAACAGGAACGGCAGATGCTCCGGCGGGATCCCCGGCCCCGTGTCCGTGACCCGGATCTCGCACCGCCCCGGGACCCGGCCACCGGAGACGACGACCTCTCCGCCCGGTGGGGTGAACCGAGCGGCGTTGTCGAGGAGGTTGAACAGGACCTGGTGGATCCGCTCCCGGTCGGCCCAGACCATCGGGAGATCGCTCGGCAGCTCGTCGCGGAACCGGACCAGGTGACCGGCCCTCGCCACCGCGACCTCCGACACGACCTCACGCACCAGGCCGTCCAGCTCGAGCTCGTGCGGTGCGAGCGGGACGTCGCCGGAATCGAGCCGCGACAGATCGAGGAGCTGCTCCACGAGACGCGACAGGCGGTCGGCCTGCTGCAACATGACCTGCAGCACCTCCGGATCCGGCCTCTCCACGCCGTCGAGGAGGTTCTCCAGGCGAGCTCGCAACGCAGAGATCGGCGTCTTCAGCTCGTGCGACACGTTGGCCACGAGGTCGCGGCGCAGCCGCTCCACCGAGGCCAGCTCCGACGCCATGCGGTTGAACGCGTCAGCGAGCTGCCCGACCTCGTCGCGGCTCGTGGTGTGGACCCGGTGGCGGTATTCCCCCTGGGCCATCTGCCCCGCCGCATGTGCCATGTCGCGCAACGGCTTCGTCATGCCGATGGAGAGGAGCCGCGCGAGCAGCAGCGCGGTCCCCGCCGCGAGCGCGCCGCCCACGAGGAGCTGCCACCACACGTCGGAGATGAACGCCCAGCCGGCGACGAAACCGATCGCCACGTACACGAGCACGACGGTCATCCCGACGGCGAAGACGATGACCGAGCCGAGCTTGGCCCGGATGCTCGGCAGGCGATCGAGCGGCCGGAGGTTCACGCGGCGTCCTCGCGGAAGGCGTACCCCACGCCGTGCACGGTCTGGATGAAACGCGGCTCCTGACCGTCCTCGCCGAGCTTGCGACGGATCCTCGCGACGTGGGAGTCCACCACCCTGCCGCCGGCGAAATCCCGGTAGCCCCACACACCGTCCATCAGGCTCTCGCGGGTGAACACCACGCCGGGGCTCCGGGCGAGGGTCAGCACGATGTCGAACTCGAGCGGCGTGAGCGGGACCTCCTCGGCGTCGACCGTGACGCGCCGTCGGGCCGGGTCGATGGCGAGCGCGCCACGGTGGATGGGCTCCGACGCGCTCGCCGCCGCGTTGGCGCGGTGGACGCGGCGCAGGATGGCCTTCACCCGCACCGTCAGCTCGCGAAGGCTGAACGGCTTCGTCAGGTAGTCGTCGGCGCCGACGGAGAACCCCGCCACCTTGTCGGACTCGTCGGTGCGCGCGGTGAGCATGAGCACCGGCACCCACGAGCTGCGCTGGATCTCCCTGCACACCTCGAGCCCGTCCATGCCGGGAAGCATCAGGTCGAGCACGACGAGGTCCGGTCGCTCACGCTGGTTCACGTCGAGCGCCCGCGGTCCGTCGCCCGCCACGACCACGTGGTAGCCCTCGCTCGCCAGGCGCGCCCGCACCGCCTCGGCGATGGCCGCCTCGTCCTCCACGACGAGCACCGTCTGTCCGTTCTCCCTCACGTCGCCGACCATCGTAGCCGCGCCCCTTCCGCTCTCCACGGGCAGGGATGTGGAGAAGTTGTGCCGGGCCCGGGCCGGGCGCCTAGGGGAACGGGATGGGCTTGACGATGTCGAGCAGCAGCAGGCTCCCCACGAACACCAGGAGGAACGCGGCGACGGCCGCGGTGAGCGGGACGAGCCGCCGGAGATCCACCTTGCGGCGGGTGATCTTCTCGACGCCGATCACGGCGAGGTGCCCCCCGTCGAAGGGTGGCAGTGGCAGGAGGTTCAGGAGCCCGATGAAGATGTTGAGCGTCGCGATCAACCCGAGCAGATCGGCGAAGTTGTTCTGGGCGACCTGACCCGCAACTCGAGCAACCCCGACGACGCTCGCGGGATCGTCCTGACGCCTGGGTTCACCTCCGAACAACTCGTTGAAGATCCGCCCGACATCGAACAACCGGCCGAAGCTCTTGACCGCCACCGTCGTGGTCGTGGCGACGCGGTGAGCCCCTTGCGTGATCGAGCCGATCGGCCCTTCCCGGTCCCTCCCGAAGATCGCCGAGAGCACGACCCCGATGCGCGGCACGCGTTCGCCCTGCACGTTCGAGTACTCGGGCGTGACGTGCACGGTCAGCAGCCGGTTTCCGCGGCGCACCGTGATCGCGATGAGCTCGCCGACGTGGGCCCGGGTGTACGTGGCCAGCTCGTCGCTCGTCGGGTGGTCGATGCCGCCGACTCGGACCACGAGGTCCCCCGATCGGAGGCCTGCCGCGGCCGCCGGGGATACATGTCCGTTGATCCGGGGGGCGATCCTGGTGAACTTCACCCCCCGCTCGACCGTCTGTCCCGCGATCCCGAGCCACAGCGCGAAGAACACGAAGGCGATGACGAAATGCGTTGCCGGACCGGCGAAGATCACGACCGCGCGCTGCCAGGCGGGCTTCGCACCGAAGGTCCGCGACTCCTCCTCCGGCGGGACGTCCTGGAACGGGTTCATGCCGGCGATGCGCACGTAGCCGCCGAGCGGGAGCGCCTTGATGCCGTACTCCGTCTCGCCGCGCCGGAACGACCACAGGCGGGGCCCGAACCCGACGAAGAACTCCTCGACCTTGATCCCGAACCACTTGGCGAAGCCGAAGTGCGCGGCCTCGTGGATGAGGATCGTCACCAGGATGGCGACGACGAACAGGACGATCCCGACCGAGCTCGACATGTCAGACGGACGGCACGCGCGCTAGGCGTGCGACAGGATTCGGATCGCCTCGCGGCGGGCCCACTGGTCGGCTCGCTCCAGACTGACCGCCGAGACGACCGGGGCGGGCTCGTGCTCCTCGAGCACGGTCTCGACGACCTCGACGATCCGGGTCAGCGGGATGCGGCCGGCGAGGAACGCCGAGACGCACACCTCGTTGGCGGCGTTCATCACCGCCGGGTAGGTGGATCCGAGGCGCCCGGCCCGGTACGCCAGATCGAGCGCGGGGAACGATTCGCGGTCCACCGGCTCGAAGGTCAGCGAGGTCGGGCCATCGGGGTCGCCCAGGCGGAACGGCTCGATGCCCTCCCCCATCCGCTCCGGCCACGCCAGCGCGAGCTGGATCGGGAGCCGCATGTCGGGGTTGGCGAGCTGCGCGATCATCGCGCCGTCCGAGAACTCCGCGATGCCGTGGACGATCGCCTCCGGGTGGATCACGACGTCGATGTCGTCGTACTCCAGGTCGAACAGGTAGTGCGCCTCGATCACCTCGAGGCCCTTGTTCATGAGGGTTGCGGAATCGATCGTGATCTTCGGCCCCATGTTCCACTTCGGGTGGGCGAGCGCCTCCTTCACCGAGGCCTTCTCGAGCTCGTCGCGCTTCCATCCGCGGAACGGTCCCCCCGAGCCGGTGACCATGACGCGGCGGAGGTTCTCGCGTCGCTCCCCGCGCAGGCACTGGGCGAGCGCGGCGTGCTCCGAGTCCACGGGGACGAGGCGCTCCGGCTCCCCCTTGATGAGGTCGGTCACGAGCTCGCCGCCGACGATCAGCGACTCCTTGTTCGCGAGGGCGACCGTCTTCCCGGACTGCAGGGCGCTCAACGTTGGCTCGAGCCCGGCGGCGCCGACGATGGCGTTCAGCACCATGTCGGCCTCGGCCTCCCGGGCCAGGATCCGGGCGGCGTCGTGGCCCACCAGGACCTCGACCTGCCGGAGGCCCTCCAGCTTCTCCTTGAGGTCCAGCGCGGCGTCCTCGTCCGCGACGGCAACGAGCGGGGGCATGAACTCGCGGATCTGCCCCACCAGGAGGTCGTGGTTCTGGCCCGAGGAGAGTCCCACGATGCGGAACCGGTCGGGGTGCCGGCGCACGACATCCAGGGCCTGGGTCCCGATGGACCCCGTCGAACCGAGGATGATCAGTGATCGCATCTGGCTCCCAGGTTACCCCGCGGACGGCGGTTGCATCGGTAAGAACGACGGTTCCGCCGAGGAGTTCCTTCGCGGGTCCAGGGATCTAGAACAGGAACAGGCGGAGGAAGTAGAAGGCCGCCGGCGCCGCGAACAGGATGGAGTCCACCCGGTCCAGGACTCCCCCGTGTCCCGGGATGAGGCTCCCCATGTCCTTGATGCCGAGGTCGCGTTTCAGCATGGACTCCGCGAGGTCGCCGAGCGGCGCGAAGATGGCGATGACGATGCCGAGGCCGAGGGCCTGCGGGAAACCGCTCGCGTCCGTTCCGAGGGGCAGCTTCCAGGTGTCGAGGCTCGGCAGGATCAGGATCGCCGCGATGATCGTGAGCAGTGTGGCGATGGTCGCGCCCTCCCACGACTTGCGGGGGCTGATGGACGGGGCGAGCGCCCGCTGTCCCCAGAGGCTGCCGGCCGCGTAGGCCGCGATGTCGTTGCCCACGGCGAGGCCGATCACGGCGAGGGTGAAGGAACGGCCGCCCGCACCGAGCAACGTCAGCAGGAAGCTCGCCAGGAGCGCCACGTAGCCCAGCGGCAGCAACGTCATGGCCACGTTCGCCACGGTGTTGTGCCGAGCCTTCGACGGCGTGGCCATGAACCAGAAGAACGTGAACAGGCATCCCAGGGCGAACATGGCGAGGGCGCCGGATTCCCCCCGGAGGTACGCCGCGGCGCTGATCAGCCCGCCGAACACGAGCCCAAGTGCGGTCGCCGGCTGGTACCCCTTCCGGTGCAGGGCCGCGTAGAGCTCTCCCTGCGCCAGAACGATCACGGCCCCCGCCACCACCGTGAACGGGCCCTTCCCGGCAGCGATGGCACCGATGCCGATCGCCACCAGGATGATGCCGGAGAGGAACGCCAGCGGGAGGTTCCTCCCGCGGATCATGGCCGGTCCTCCGCCGGTGGAGACCTCCTCGGACGTCGGTTCCTGCCAGCTGGGACCGGCGAGCGTGTCGGTGACGCCCACGGACACCGTCGGGGGCGGAGAGGGCTCGCGTTCCAGATCGGCCAACAGGTCCTGCTCCACCATGTCCGGTGACGGAAGCGGCTCGCGAGCCGTCCCCCTGCCGGATGGCGCCGGGAAGGGCTCCGGCTCGGGCTCCTCGCCGCGGAGCGCCTCCGCGAAGTGGTCGGCCGCCGCCTCGACGTCGGCCGCGGCCGGCTCCGTCGTCCCCGACGCGGCGGCCATGGCGGACTCCTCCTCAGGCGGGCCGGGGAGGTCGGCGTACTCGGGGGGCGCCGACTTCATGTCCTCCAGGGTCAGGCTGCCCTCCCCGGGCTCGTCCGCACCCGGGCGGGCGAACGCCAGGTCGGAGTCCTCGCGCTCCCAGGATGTCTCGGCCGGGCCGGCAGCGGCCTCGGCGGGCGCTGCCTCGTGGCTCCCGTCGAGGCGGAGCTCCTCCCAGTCCTGGCCCGAGAGCTCCGCCGTGGCGTCTGCCGCCGTGGCGTCCGGCGCCGTAGCGGCGGGCTCGGGGGCCTGCGGCAGCAGCTCGTCCTCCTCGAGATCGATGCCCGCCAGCGGGTCGGCGGCGAGATCCCCCACCTGGAAGTCGTCCTCCGGGTCCGGGTTCGACGGGTCCGGTCCGCGGGCGGGCGGTGAGGCTCCGGGCCGGGAGGTGGCGGCGGCCGGCGGCGTGGCTCCGCCTGTGGCCTCGTCCCCCTCCTCGGGCCAGTCGACGTCCTCGATGGGAGCGAAGAACGTGTCGAGAGGCTCGAACTCCTCGTCGCCGGCCTCTCGGTCTTTCCGCTCGTCCGACATTGGCTGGTCCCTCTCAGGCAGGGAAACGGCCCCGGCCGTCGACCGGGGCGGCCCGACCCTATACCTCGGACAGCTCCTTCTCCTTCGCGGCGAGGACCTGGTCGACCTCCGCCACGTACTGGTCGGTGAGCCTCTGGAGCTCCTTCTCCGCTCGCCTGAGGTCATCTTCCGAGATTGTGTGGTCCCGCTCAAGCTTCTCCAGCTCGTCTTTGTGGTGGCGCCGGACGTTGCGCACGGCCACCCGGCCGGCCTCGCCCCGCTCGTGGACGAGCTTCACGAGCTCCTTGCGGCGCTCCTCGGTGAGCGTGGGGAAGGCCAGGCGGATGACGTTCCCGTCGTTCGAGGGGGTGAGCCCGAGGTCGGAGCTCTGGATGGCCCGCTCCATGGCGGGGATGGCGTTCTTGTCGAAGGGCTGGATGACGAGCAGGCGCGGCTCGGGAACGGAGAAGGACGCCAGCTGGTTGAGCGGCACGGTGCTGCCGTAGTAGTCGACGTTCACGCGGTTCAGCAGGGCCGGCGTGGCCCGGCCGGTGCGGATTCCGCCGAGCTCCTCGTGCAGCACGGCGATGGCGCCCTTCATCTTCTTCGTGGAGTCCTGGAGGGCGGACTCGACCGTCATCGTGCAGCTCCGTGCACCAGGGTGCCGATGGGCTCGCCGGAGAGGACCCGCTTGATGTTGCCCTCCTTGCGAAAGTCGAAGACCAGGATGGGCAGCGCGTTGTCGCGACAGAGCGAGATGGCCGTGGCGTCCATGACCTCGAGGCCGCGGGTCAGGATCTCGGTGTACTCGATGGTCTCGAACTTGTGCGCCTCGGGGTGGCGGGCCGGGTCGGCGTCGTAGATGCCGTCCACCTTCGTCCCCTTGAGGATGGCGTCGGCGTGGATCTCCAGGGCGATCTGCGCCGCGGTGGTGTCCGTGGAGAAGTACGGCCGGCCGAGCCCGCCGGCGAAGATCACGACGCGCCCCTTGTCCAGATGACGGATGGCGCGGAGCGGGATGTAGGGCTCGGCGATCTGTGCCATGTGGATGGCCGTCTGGACCCGCGTGACCTGTCCGGCGGCCTCCAGGGCGTCCTGGAGAGCCAGAGCGTTCATGACCGTGGCCAGCATGCCCATGTAGTCGGCCCGGGAACGATCCATGCGCGGGGCCTGGCGCCCGCGCCAGATGTTGCCCCCGCCCACGACCACGGCCATCTGCATGCCGAGCTCGTCGGTGACCTCCGCCAGCTGGCTGGCGAGCCCCGCCGTGGCCTCCGGCGAGATGCCGTAGCCGCGGTCCGGCGATGCGAAGGCGTCGCCGGAGAGCTTCAGGAGGACACGGCGGTAGAGCGGAGCTCCCGGCGGCTCCGCTTCCACGTCAGCCAAGCTCCTCGCCCAGCTCGAACCGGGCGAAGCGGCGGACCGCGATCTTCTCCCCCACCTTGGCGGAGATCTCGTCGGTGAGCTGGCCGATGGACTTGGAGTCGTCCTTCACGAACGGCTGCTCGAGCAGGACGTTGTCCTTGTAGAACGCGGTGAGCTTGCCCTCCACGATCTTGGTGAGCGCCTGCTCGGGCTTCCCCTGTTGGCGGGCCCACTCCTCGTAAACCTTGCGCTCGCCCGCCAGGATGTCCTCGGGGACCTCCTCGGTGGTGATCCACCGGGGACGGGCGCTCGCGATGTGCAGGGCGACGTCCTTGGCCAGGGCCTTGAACTCGTCGGTGTTCGCCACGAAGTCGGTCTCGCAGTTGATCTCGATCAGCACGCCGACGCGGTTGTTGAAGTGGATGTAGCTCTGCACGAGCCCCTCGTTGGCCGCACGATCCCTGCGCTTGCCGACGGAGGCCAGCCCGCGCTCGCGCAGCAGCTCCGTGGCCCGGCGGAGGTCACCGGCCGCGTCCTGCAGCGCGCGCTTCGCATCCATCATCCCCGCGCCGGTGGCGTCGCGGAGCGTCTTCACCTCGGCGGCCGTGGCCTGGTAATCGGTCACGAGGACGTCTCCGGTTTCTCCGGCGCGATCTCGTCGGGCGTGGGCTCGGCGACGCTCGTTCCCGGAGCATCGGGCTCGAAGACCTGCGACGCGGGGCGGGCCGGCTCATCGGGCTCGAACACCTGAGAGCCGCTCGGGACGGGGCGCGGGGGCTCCGTGGGCTCGAAGATCTGGGAGGCGGGGAGCGCCTCGCCGTCGGGCTCGATCTCCGGCTCCCCTCGACCACCCTCGGCGAACTCGCGCCACCCCTCCGTCTGCCCCTCCTCGAGAGCGTCGGCGATGACCCTGCTGACCAGCGAGACGGCCCGGATGGCGTCGTCGTTGCCGGGGATGATGTAGTCGACCTCGTCCGGATCGCAGTTGGTGTCGACGATCGCGATCACCGGCAGGCCGAGCTTGCGGGCCTCGGTGACGGCGATGTGCTCCTTCTTCGTGTCGATGACGAAGACCGCCTCGGGAAGGCGCTCGAGATCCTGGATGCCGCCGAGGTTGCGCTCCAGCTTCTCCTTCTCGTTTCGGAGCTTCAGGACCTCCTTCTTCGGGAGGTAGTCGAACGCACCCGAGCGCTCCATCTCCCGGAGCTCACGCAGCCGCTCGAGGCGGCGCGAGATGGTCTGGAAGTTGGTGAGCATGCCGCCCAGCCACCGCGTGTTGACGAAGGGCATGCGGACCCGCGTGGCCTCGTGCTCCACGATGTCCTGGGCCTGCTTCTTCGTGCCGACGAACAGGACCGTGCCGCCCCGGCGCCCGAGGTCGCGCACGAAGTCGTACGCCTCCTTCAGGCCGGTGAGGGTCTGCTCGAGATCGATGATGTAGATGCCGGAACGCTCGCCATAGAGGAAGCGCTGCATCTTGGGGTTCCAGCGCCTGGTCTGATGGCCGAAGTGGACCCCGGCTTCCAGGAGCTCACGTCGCGTCGCGACGGGCATGTCGTCCTCCTTGCTCGGTTGTCTCCTCCGCCGGTTCATCTCGGTCCCGACCCGGCCGCGGTGTGGGTGCTGCTCGCTCCGCGTGCCGGGACCTCGAGACGCGATCCCCGACGTGTGTATTTGGTGATGCGGGCGCGTTTCGCGCCGTTTCGCGAGTCTAGCAGGTGCGATGCGCGCGCCGCGGGGTCAGCGGCGCCTTGCCCGGCGGGGGGCCGGAGCCGACGGCACCTGGTCCTCGACCACGAGCCAGCGGTCGCACACGGCCGCCAGGAACACGAGGTGGACGACGTTGCCCCCGAGGATCCAGGCCCACGAGGCGAGCGAGGGATTGGCGGTCACGATGTCGTGTCCGGGGAGCAGCGTGATCAACAGGACGGCCACGAAGAAATACAGGATGACCAGGACGACGTGGCGCGAGCCCGGGAGTCTCGCGGCTCGCGCCGACATCCGGATGGCCTCCCGCGCCCGGCGTGGTCCGCGAACAGCGGCGGCGCCCGCGAACGGAAGCAGGTAGATGCCGCCGAACAGCACGGCGGCGAGCGCGAGCTGACCGATGGGTCCCAGGATCACCGGCAGAACGAGGTTGCTGAACACGATGGCGAGGACGTTCACGAGCATGATCACGAGCACGGCCGGCACCGCGCGGAGACCCTGCAGGACCCCGACCAGGGACGTCCGTCCGTACTGCAGCGCCTCGAGCATCATGCCGATGAGCACCGCCCACACCACGGCCCTGAGCACCGTGAGCAGGATCGAGACCACCAGGGCGGTCGCGGTCAGCCCGTAGATCTGCGTGGGAAGGAAGATATCGGTCAGGTAGGGCCCGAACGGCGGGAATGCCAGGGCCTCGACCAGGCTCGACGGGAAGACCTCGAGCCCGAGAGCGACGAGTCCGAGCCACAGGGCGCCGACATAGAGCAGCGCGGTCAGCAGCACGGGCGCGGTTCCCGCGGCCAGCACCCCGCGCCCCACCGACGTGGCGAGCGTGGGGAAGGGGGACGGCGCGCGCATCCGTTCGGCGAGCCTTCCACCGGCGAGCGGCGGGCGGTCGCGGCGAGCCGCGGCGGAGCCCTTGTCGGAGGCCCGCGTCGAGCCCCCGTTCGGCGAGGGCTCGGCCGTCGGCTCCATCGTCTCGGCGGCAACGGGCGTTGGCGCCGGAACCGAACGCGCGCCCTGCCGGCGCCGACGCTTCTTCGCCACGTCAGTCTCCCTCCGGAGCGGGTTCGTCCATCGCCCCGGGTGCGTCCTCCTCGGGGGCCTCCTTCTCGGGGGCCAGGCCGACCCGGCGGCGCATCAGCGTGACGGCGCCGAAGACCACGACGAAGACGGCCACGAACGAGATGGCGTACCTCGACATGACCGCGCCGAGCTTCAGCTTCGTGGGGGACTCGATGTGCACCAGCTTCCCCGTGGGATCGGGCCCGAAGGCGATCAGGCCACCGTGGCGGCTCCGCTTGCTGGCGATCAGCTCGTCGCCGCTCAGGGCGAGCGGCCCGATCCGTCCCGGGCCGGTGGGGGCCTCCCATACCTCGATGCCGCTCCGGGCGTCGACCGCGGCCACCGTGCCATCGTCCGTCCCGAGGAAGACCGCGTCACCCGCGACGACCGGGGCCCCGCGGATGGTGGCCTCCTGGAACTGGAAGTCCCAGAGCTTGGACCCGTCGGACGCGTCGTACGCGTAGAGGACGGAATCGGACGTGTTGGTGGAGACGATGAAGAGACGACCCTCCGACGCAGCCGGCGCGCTGAGCGGGGAGAACGAGTCTCGCGCCCTCGCCTCCCAGACCTTCCCGCCCGCCAGCGGCGTGAGAGCGTGCACCCGGAGCTCCGCCCCCATGCCGAAGTACACCTTGTCGTCCTCCACGGTCACGGTCGTGCCCGTGCCCGCCGCGAACCGAGGTTTGTAGCTCCAATCCTCGGTCCCCGTTGCCTCATCGAGAGCGAAGACGGTGACCTCGTTCGTGTCGGTGTTCCTCGTCACGGCGAAGATCTGTCGGCCGTCCGCGGCCGGGGGGGCATCGATCCTCGCTCCCAGCCCTCGCGGCGACCACGTTGCGGGCCGGCCGGACGCGAGATCGAACGAGTACAGGCGGCCCCTGCGGTCGCCGAGCAGCACCGTGCTGCCGTCGACGGTGATGCCGCTGTCCGACGGCGTCTCCAGTTGCTCGCGCCACAGCTCGTCCTGGTTGGAAGCGTCGATGGCGACCACCGACGCGTCGTCGCCGGTCGCCCCCTCCGTGTACACGACGATCTGCCGGCCGCCGACCACGCCGACGGCAGGCGACGAGATCCGGCCGCCGTTGCGGTCCACGCGCCATCGTTGCTCGCCGGTGGCGGCGTCCACGCCGTACACCCCGTGCTCCCCCACCGCCACCGCGACGCCTCCGGTGACGACGGCGGCGGATAGCCCGTCGTTCCCGTCGGGCTCCGCGAATCGCCACAGCTCCTGCAGGGGCGGTGCGATCGTGGCGCTCGGGGTCGTCCCGAGGTGCGCGGCGCTCCCCTGGAACTGGGGCCACGCTCCCGCGCCGGTCGACGCGCTCGGCGAGGGACTCGGGGCCGAGGCGGCGATCGCCCCGGCGGGGGCCGCGAGGAGGCAGCAGGCGGCAGCCGCGAGAGATCGCAGCACGAGAGAGACGCGTGAGGGGGTGCCCGGGCCGGCCAAAGGTGCCCATTCTAGGGGGACGGAGCCTCATCCCCGGGTGGGCCTCGGGGGGGTCCGGTCGCCGCGTGTGGCACGGGCCGATGATCGAACGGGCCCTCCCCCCGCAGGAGCGCCGCCTTCACTGCCGCGAGCGAAGGGTCCGCGACCGCGAGAACGAGGACGGGGTGGGCCGCGGACGGACGAACCGCTTCGGGGGACGGCTCGTCCAGCGGGGCCAGACGGATGAGGTCCACGACGCTCTCGGTCGCGAGCAGCGGCAATGGATCGACGTAGTCGTCGCCCAGACGGACACCGAAGTGGAGATGCGCCGTCTCGATCTCGGGGTGGCCGTGTCCGGACAGGGCCACCACATCGCCCGCGCGGACCGACTGTCCCTTCGCGACCAGGGACTGCGCGAGCCACGACGAGGTGGACCGGTAGCCGTCGGCATGGTCGATCGTGACGAAGATCGCGCCGGCCACCGTTCCGGCGAACGTGACGACGCCGTCGGCGGGGGCCCGGACCGGCGTGCCGAACGGCGTCGCGACGTCGATGCCGCGGTGCCCAGGCGAGAACGGCGTCGGCGGTGGCTCGAACCCGCGGATCACCGGACCGCGCACCGGCCGGATCCACGACCCCGCCGGCGGGGAGGTCTCGGCCGGGGCCGGTGAGGAGGCGAGCGCCCACAGGGTGGCGGTCGCAGCCGCGACCGTGATCGTCGTTCGGATGGACGCCACGCCTTCCTTCCCCGGGCGCCCGGAGGTCGATCGCCAAGCTAGCGCGGAGCGGTGGCGAGGTCTGTGAGCCGGATCACACTCTGCCCGACGGCTGGCCGGTCAGATGTCGGGCGTGTCCTTGAGGTTGGTGCGAAGGAGCCCGACGGCCTTCGTGTGGATCTGACACACCCGGGACTCCGTCACCCCGAGGATCTCCCCGATCTCCGCCAACGTGAGGCCCTCGAAGTAGTACAGCGTCACCACGATCTTCTCGCGTTCGGACAGGCCGTTGATGGCGCCGGTCAGCATGCCGCGTGTCTCCTGGCCCTCGAGGCTCGTGGTGGGATCGAGCGAAGGATCGGCGAGGGTGTCGAGGAGGGAGATCTTCTCGCCACGATCGTCGCCGACGGAGAGCACCTCGTCGAGCGCCATGACCGACACGAACGAGATCTGGCTCACGACGTCGTGCAGCTCGCCAAGCGAGATCCCCATCTGGTCGGAGACCTCGGCCTCGGTCGGCGCGCGCTTCAGCTTGCCCTCGAGCTGCGCGTAGGCCTTCTCGATCCCCCGAGCCTTGAACCGCACGGATCGAGGGACCCAGTCCATGGCCCGGAGCTCGTCGATGATGGCGCCCTTGATCCTGGGGATGGCGTAGGTCTCGAACTTGATGGCCCGTTCGAGATCGAACTTCTCGAGGGCGTCGATGAGGCCGAACATGCCGTAGGACGTGAGATCGGCCTGCTCGACGGTGGCCGGGAGCCCGGTCGCCACACGGCTCGCGACGTACTTGACGAGCGGGGCGTAGTGGAGGATGAGCCGCTCCCGCGCGGCCTGTGACCCACTCGCCTTGAACCCCTGCCACAGCTCGTCGAGCTCGGTGGTCTCTTCGGCGGTTCGCTTCGGTGCGGCGCTCATGCGCGTGGATGGCTCTGGCGGTAGGCCGCGAACAGCCGCCCCCGCGAGACGTGGGTATAGCGCTGGGTCGTGGCCAGGCTCGCGTGTCCGAGAAGCTCCTGGACGGCTCGGATGTCGGCTCCCCCTTCCAGCAGATGGGTGGCGAATGAGTGCCTGAGAGTATGCGGTGTCACGTGCCGATCTGACAGCTTTGCCCTGCGGTATCCCTCCACCATGCCCCTGACGTCCCTGGTGGTCATGGGCTTCCTGCGGCGGTTGAAGAAGAGCATGTTCGAGGTATCGGCAGCCATCACGTGCCTCCCCAGCGCCAGGTACTCCTCGAGGGCCGACGAGGCGAAATCGGACAGGGGGAGATCGCGTTCCTTGGACCCCTTTCCCATGACCACGATCCGCCCCCGGTCGAGGTCGATCCGCTGGATGGTGAGGGCACAGATCTCTCCCACCCGCAGCCCCGACCCGTACAAGAGCTCGAAGATGGCCCGGTCGCGCAGGCGGATCGCGATCTCGAGCTCGGGCAGCGGGTCGCCCTTGCCGGCCGGACGGCGGGCGCTCGGGGCCTCCGCCAGGGCGGCGGCGTCCGCCGGGCGAAGGACGCTCGGGAGCCGCGACGTGACCTTCGGCCGTCCGAGCGAGGACGCGGGGTCGATGTCGACGACTCCTCGCGCCTTCGCCCATCGGTAGAAGCTGCGCACGGCCGCCACGCGCCGAGCCACCGACGCTCGTGCATAGCCACGCGTCGCCTGCTGGGCGACGAAGCGCCGCAGGGTGGCATGCGTCGCGTTCACGAGGGCCGAGCTCGACCGGGCCTGGAAGTGCGCCAGCGCTTCGACGTCGCGCCGGTACGCGGAGACCGTGTGGGGCGACAGCCGGCGCTCGAGCTCGAGGTGCGAGACGAACCGCGCGATGAGCTCCGCGTCGACGCGAGGAAGTGGGTCGGGTTCGGGCACTTGTGTTCCTCCGGCGACCCTTCTACCACACGCCATGCGCGATCTCGGGAGTTTCATGCACTCGCGGTGGCGCGCGGATCGATCGGATCATCGGCTGGCGCCAAGCCGCGGCTCGAACCGCCCGCCGATGCTCCTGACGAGCCCGCGGATCTCGAGGTCGACCAGAGCGGCCACGACATCGGAGAGGTCCCACTGCAGATCCCTCGCGACGTGCTCCGCGAGCGTTGGCCCGGTGAGCCTGGCCAGGACCGTCTGGTGGGCGACGGACAGCCCGGCCGCGACGCGGTCCGCGTCGGGTCGCGCGTCGATGCGTCCGAGATCGGAGAGGAGGTCCTCCGAGCCGCGAACGAGTGTGGCGCCGTCCCGGATGAGGGCCAGAGGGACAGCCGCGAGTGGGTTCGTGACCGCTCCGGGGATCGCGGAGATGGGTCGACCCAGATCGAGCGCGTGATCCGCGGTGATGAGCGAACCGCTCCCGGTCGCCCCCTCCACCACGACCACCGCCTCGGCCAGCGCCGCCACGATGCGGTTGCGGGCCGGGAACCGGAACGCATCGGGTGACACGCCCGGTGGGTACTCGCTCACCACGGCGCCCGCCTCTTCGATGCGAGCCATCAGCTTGCGGTTGCTCGCCGGATACGTGCGGTCGATGCCACAGCCGAGGACGGCGATGGTGGGCCCACCGGCGGCGAGGGCTCCCACGTGCGAGGCGCTGTCGATGCCCAGCGCTCCGCCGCTCACCACGCAGATCCCCGCCTGCGCGAGACCACGGCCCATCTCGTTCGCGATGTCGCGGCCGGTCTCGGAGCAGTTGCGCGCTCCGACCATCGCGACCCGGGGGTACAACTCGTGGAGCTTCCGTCCGCGGACGAACAACCAGGCCGGTGGATCGGCGAGATCCTCGAGCGAGGGCGGGTACTCGGGGTCACTGGGGACGATCATCCTCGCCCCGCACGCACGCACGGCCGCGACGATGGCGTCCACATCGGCCTCGCGCGCGCGGCCCGCCTCCGCCCCGGGAATCGCTCGTTCGTGCGTGACGGCTCGAAGGCAGCGGGCCGCGGTCCGATGCTCGAGCGCCAGCTCCTGGAGCCGCCGGGCCGGTGTGCTTCGGAGCGCCGAGAGTGCGAGCAGCGCGCGCCGGTCGGCGGGGGTCGAGGCGAATCGCTCAGGCCAGGGCGGCATGGGACGTCTGCGAGTCCTCGATCGAGGTGCGGTACGACAGCGACTCGGCGAGGTGCGTGGCCTCGACCCGCTCGGCGCCGGCCAGATCGGCGACGGTGCGGGCCACCTTCAGGGCTCGGTCGAACCCGCGGCCCGTGAGCTCGAGCCGCTCCACAGCGCGCTCGAGGAGCGAACCGGCGTCGTCGGTGAGGTGGGCATGTCTTCGGGCGAGCGGACCGGGGAGCTGGGCGTTGCTCTCGATCCCGAGATCGCGGTACCGCCGCCGCTGGCGGTCGCGCGCCTCCTGCACACGGTCGCGGATCTTGGCCGAGCTCTCCCCCGGCTCCTCACCCAGCAGCTCCTTCTTCGACAGGCGCGGGATGGCCAACCGCAGATCGATGCGATCGAGAAGCGGCCCGGAGAGGCGCTGGCGGTACTGCTGGACGCGATGGGGGACGCAGCGGCACGGGCGGAGCGGGTCGCCGTCGTAGCCGCACGGGCACGGGTTGCCGGCGGCGACGAGCGTGAAGCGGGCGGGGAACTCCACGGAGCCCACGGCACGCGTGACCACGACACGGCCGTCCTCCAGGGGTTGGCGCAGGCCCTCGACGGCGTCGCGCCGGAACTCGGTGACCTCGTCCAGGAACAGCACCCCGTTGTGGGCCAGTGAGACCTCGCCCGGGCGCAGGAACCCGCTCCCACCCCCCAGCAGGCCGGCGAGCGACACGGAATGGTGCGGCGCACGGAACGGCCGGGTGGCGACGAGACCGGTGCCGACGAGCAGTCCGGCCACCGAGTGCAGGCGGGTCACCTCGAGCGACTCCTCCCGTGAGAGGGCGGGAAGGATCGTGGCCAGCCGCCGAGCGAGCATGGTCTTCCCCGCTCCGGGTGAGCCGATCAGGAGGACGTTGTGCCCGCCGGCAGCGGCAACCTCGAGGGCTCGGCGAGCCTGGGCCTGCCCCCGGACCTCGGCGAAGTCCACCCTCGCCGAGGTCGCGGGGGCGCGATCGGCCCGCGCGGGCTCCGCCGGAGGCGGGGTCCACGCGCCGCGAAGATACTCGACCACCTTGGCCAGCGAGGGGGCTCCCACGACCCGCAGGCCCTCCACCAGGGACGCCTCAGGGCCGTTCGCCTCGGGCACCACGACCGCCTCCAGCCCGGCCCGGGAGGCGGCGATGGCGACCGACAGGATGCCGGGAGTGGGCATCAGTGCTCCCCGGAGCGAGAGCTCTCCCGCGAACGCCACCCTCGCCAGTCGTTCCGGGGGCACCTGGGCCGTCGCCGCGAGCACCCCCATCGCGATCGGGAGGTCGAGACCTGGTCCATCCTTGCGGAGGTTGACCGGCGACAGGTTGACCACCACTCGACGGAGCGGCCACTCGAGCCCGGAGCTCTCGACGGCCGGGCGGACGCGCTCCCTGGCGTCCTGCACCGATGCGCCCGGCAGTCCTGTCATGCACAAGGCGGGCAGCCCACGTCCGACGTGGGCCTCGACGACGACGAGGCGCCCCTGCACCCCGATCACCGCGACGCCGATCACTCGCCCGTACACGTCGCGCCGCGACCGTTAAAAGGCGTCCTCGAACACCTCGACGGATGCGCTCCTGCCGGATGCGACGTGCACGCTCGCAACGTCGAACCGCGTCCTGGCCGGGCGCGTCCCGGTGGTCAGGAGGTACACCTCGGCGAGCTGCCGGAGCTTCCGCTGCTTGCGGGGACCGACGGCCTCGAAACCGCCCCCGAACGCGGAGCCCGATCTCGTCTTGACCTCGCAGAAGACGATGAGCCCTCCGCGAGCGAGGACGACGTCGATCTCGCCCAGCGGACATCGCCAGTTCCTGGCGAGCAGGCGGAAGCCTCTGTCGAGGTAGGAACGAACCGCGGCGTCCTCGCCGACGCCGCCGATGGATCGAAGGCCCGGTGGGGCCATGTCGTGGATCGCTGCGGTTTCCATGCCGCAGACGCTAGCCAGGGGGTACGACAGATTTGTTTCGCCGGGAAGCGGGGGCGCCGCTGCCCGAAGGCGCCCTACGGGGCGGCGTGCGGGGCGAGGCCCTCGTCGCGGCCCCGGAGCTCCTCGATGTTCACGTCGTGCGTGGTGACGACGCGGACCTTGGGTACGAACCTGGCGGGGCGGTACATGTCCCAGACCCACACGTCGGTCAGCAGGACCTCGAGCCAGGAATCGTCCTCGCCCATGGTGGCCACGTCGACCTGATTGGCCAGGTAGAAGCGGCGTTCGGTCTCGACCGCGTAGGCGAACATCGGGAGCACGTCCCGGTACTCCCGGAACAGAGCCAGCTCCGCGTCGGTCTCGTACCGCTCGATGTCCTCGTCGCTCATATGGGCCCCCAGTCGGGCGGCCATTATGGCGTCTGGACGGCCTCCTCGACCCGGGAGCGCGAAACGCCCGTTCCGGTCATGGCCACGCCCTTGAAGGAACGGCGATGGATGGGGCTCGGGCCGTGCTCCTCGAGCGCGTCCCAGTGTTTGCGCGTTCCGTAGCCGCGATTCGTGTCGAAGCCGTACACCGGGAAGCGGCGGTGGTAGCGATCCATGGTCCGGTCGCGCGTGACCTTGGCGACGATCGACGCGGCGGCGACCGATGCGCACACCGCGTCGCCCTTCTTCACCGCCAGGTGCGGGAACGGGATCCGTCCGATCGGCCATCCGTCGGTGAGCACGTACTCCGGCGCCACGGGCAGCGATCGCAGCGCCCTGCGCAGCAGGAACTTGTTCGACACATGGAGGCCGCGGTGGTCGATGCGCGCGGGCATCGCCCTGCACACCGAGACGGCGACGGCGGCCTGCATGATGCGCTCGAACGAGCGTTCACGCTGCAGCGCGGTCAACAACTTCGAGTCGTTGATACCGTCGAGATCGAAGTCGGGGGGAAGGATCACGGCCGCTGCCACCAACGGCCCCGCCAGCGCACCTCGTCCTGCCTCGTCGGCGCCGGCGATGAGCCCGAACCCGTGCTCCCGAAGACGCCGTTCGTAGCGCGCCAGATCGAGGACGTGCCTGCCGCCCCCGGGCCGCGGGGTTAGCCCAGCCACCGGACCCGCGACGGTGGCCAGATGATGACGAACGCCCGGCCGACGATGTCGTCGATGGGGATGGGGCCAAGCCCGAACCTCGAGTCGTTCGAGTTCGTCCTGTTGTCCCCCATCACGAACACGTCGCCGCGCGGCACCTTGGTCGCGGGGAAGTCCCGGGTGTCTTTCACCGGGCTGAGGTACGGCTCGTCGATGCGATCGCCGTCGATGTACACCACGCCGTGCTTCATCTCGATGGTCTCGCCGGGCAGGGCGATCACCCGCTTGATGAAGTCCTCGTCGCGGGGCGTCGAGATCCCGAAGCCCTCGGACAGCCAGTGCACGAACGCCGAGACGGCGCCCCGGTGCGGCTCGGGCTCGGGATGCGGGTTGCGAAAGACCACGATCCAGCCCCGGTGGGGATGCTTGAGGACCTTCTCCACGAGCACCCGGTCCCCCACCTTCAGCGTGGGGTCCATCGACTCCGACGGGATGAAGAACGCCTGGACCAGGAAGCTCTTGATGAGCAGCGCGAGAACGAACGCGATGAGGATGAGGACGGGCAGCTCGCGCAGGAAGCGGAGCCGGCTCTTCTTCTTCTTTCGATGTGTGGACCGCTCGGGATCCGTGGCGACGGCCGGTGAGCTGCCGATACCGGTGAGGTCCTGGGTCGAGGGGTCCGACACGGCCGGGATCCGCTGGGTCACGCCCTCATCGGCCGGGCGAGGTGACGGGGATGCTGTACGGCCGGACCCGGCCGTGGTGGCGTCCCCCTCCTCCGCCGGCTCCGGGGAGCGTGGCGGACCGAGCGACACCCCTAGCCCTGCCCGTCGGCCGGCGCGGCCACCGGTTCCGGAACCGTCTCGGCGACTTCGTCCCCGCCGGCGGGCTCGCCGTCGGCCTCCGGGGCCCCGCTCGCCTCGAGCGACTGGGGCTCGGCCGTGGTGACGGGTTCCTGCTCGGGAAGGACCTCGTCCACGCGGCGCTCCTTGATGCGAGCACGCTTCCCGCGGAGCTCGCGCAGGTAGTAGAGCTTGGCCCGCCGGACCCGCCCTCGCTGGACGATCTCTATGCGGGCCACCGAGGGCGAGTGGAGGGGGAACGTGCGCTCCACCCCCACGCCGAAGGAGATCTTGCGGGCCGTGAAGGTCTCGCGGAGCCCGCCCCCCTGCCGCCGGATGACGACCCCCTGGAACACCTGGATGCGCTCGCGACCCGCTTCGACGACGCGCACGTGGACCTTGACGCTGTCGCCCGGCCTGAACGCAGGCAGGTCGTCGCGCAGACGTGGTTTCTCGATGAGATCGATCTTGTTCATGGCGAAAGCGCTCCCGAACGGGCACCCGATGATAGCACCGCGCCCAGCCGAGAGCGGGAGAGGCCGACCGAAACGGGCGCCGGGAACCATCGTCCGGTGAGCAAGGCGACCCCGATTGGGTAACGATACGGCCGATGCGCCGCCGTCTCCGGGTCCCGAAGGTGCTGCCGCTCGCCCTCGCGGCGCTGCTCGCTCTGCCTCCGGCCGCGGCCTCGGCCCACGAGGAGCGGCCGACGATGTTCCCCGACGGCACCGGCCACGTCCCGGCCTACCGGGCCTCGGGTCCCGAGCTGGTGGTGTGCAAGCCCGACACCGCCGAACGGATCGCCCACTTCCCCCCGGCGCTGCGGGCCAGGAACCAATCCCTGCTGGCGAAGTGCCGGTTCCACGACGTCCAGGCGGCGGTGGACGCAGTGAAGGCCCGGGGGACGAGGATCGAGATCATGCCCGGGCGGTACCTCGAGACGCCGAGCTTGAACGACGTTCCGAAGGCCTGCGCGGATGCCCGGACCAGGGCCCTCGACCGCGACACGGGCAACGACCTGCTGACGTACGAGCAGCAGGTGCAGTGTCCCCACGCCCAGAACCTGATCGCCTGGTTCGGCGATGCCACCGGGGACGGCGACGGCATCGCGTGCAACACGAGGTGGTGCGACCTGCAGATGGAGGGTACCGGCAGGCGGCCCGAGGACGTCGTCATCGACGCCCGGTTCAAGGAGCTGAACGTGATCCGCGCCGACCGGGCCGACGGTGCCTTCTTCCGCAACTTCACCGTCCAGGGGTCCCACTTCAACGCGCTCTACGTGATCGAGACCGACGGCTACCACATGGACGACATGGTGTTCCGCAACAACGACGAGTACGGCGTGCTGACGTTCTCCGTCGATCACGGGCTCATCGAGAACTGCGAGGCGTACGGCAACGGGGACTCGGGCGTGTACCCGGGCGGCCAGGCCGACCTGCACGGCGCGCGCCCCTCGACGGAGATCCGCCACTGCTTCTCGCACCACAACGAGCTCGGGTACTCCGGGACGGCCGGCAACTCCACGTACATCCACGACAACGTCTTCGCCTACAACACGACCGGCATCGTCACGGACAGCTTCTACGGCGGACATCCCGGGCTGCCGGAGGACTCAGCCCGGTTCGTGCACAACAGGATCTTCAGCAACAACGTCGACAACAACAAGAACTGGACGAGCGGCGCGTGCGACAAGGACCCCGCGACGTGGCCCTATCACACGTGGCACAGGGAGCGGATCCGGATGGTGTGCCCGAGCGTTCCGGGTCCCATCGGGGTTGGGCTGCTGATCGCCGGCGGGAACCAGAACATCGTGGGCGACAACTGGATCTACGACAACTGGCGCTACGGCACGTACCTGTTCTGGGTCCCGGCCACCTTCCGCGGCGAGAACGAGCCGGAGAAGCAGCACGACACTTCGCACGAGAACAAGTACGTGCTCAACCGGATGGGCGTCGTCCCGGGCGGCGGCTACCTGCCGAACGGCGAGGACTTCTGGTGGGACATCGAGGGCTCGGGCAACTGCTGGCAGGACAACGTCGACCCGAAGGGCATCACCAGCGAGCCGGCCACGCTGCCGAGCTGTGACGACGTGCCGACCGATTACCCGGGCCCCACGATCGCCGAGATCACGACGTGCGCCACGTGGACCCAGCAGGATCCCAACCCCCCGGGCTGCGACTGGTTCACGGTGCCCCCGAAGCCCTCTCGCGGCGGGGCGGCCGGTCTCTCCCTCGCCTCAGGTGAGCAAGTCGGGGCGGTTCCGGCGCGTCTTGTCCATGGCGGCCTGGCGCCGCCAGCGCTCGATGGCGGCGTGGTCGCCCGAGAGCAGCGCCTCGGGTACCGCCAGGCCATGGAACTCGCGTGGTCGCGTGTAGTGGGGATGGTCCAGCAGACCGTCCTCGAAGCTCTCTACCTGCAGGGACGCCTCGCTGCCGACAACACCCGGCACGAGCCTCGATACGGCTTCAAGTAGGACCAGGGCGGGGAGCTCGCCGCCCGAGAGCACGTAGTCCCCGATCGAGATCTCCTCCGCGGGGAGCCCGGTCGTCACGCGCTCGTCCACCCCCTCGTAGCGGCCGCAGACGAGGACGAGGTGCGGTTCAGTCGCGAGCTCGCGGCACAGCGCCTCGTCCAGCCGGCGGCCGGCCGGTGAGAGCAGGATGCAGCGCTTGCTGACTGCGCCGAGGGCCTCGACCGCGGCGAAGATCGGCTCCGGCTTCATCACCATGCCGGGTCCGCCGCCGTAGGGCTCGTCGTCGACCTGACGGTGTTTGTCGGTCGTGTGGTCGCGGATGTCGTGGATCCGGACGTCGAGCACGCCGTTCTCGATGGCCTTCCCGAGGAGCGACTCGCGAAGCGGGCTGTCGAAGATATCCGGGAAGATCGTGAGGATGTCGACGCGCACGCCGGGAACGGTAGCGCGAAGTCCGACGCCTCCGTCGGCCCGACGGATCGATCCTCGAGGAGCGGACGCCGCCGCAGGACGCGGCAGCTCGCTCATCCGGTGGTGAGTCCGGGAATGTCCTTGACGACGATCCGCTTGGTCGCGATGTCAACGGAGAGCACGACATCACGGAGCGCCGGGATGAGAATCTCGCGCTCGCCGTCGCGCGCGATCCAGATGTCGTTCGCCGGCGAGCTCACGATCTCCTCCACCCGTCCAAGCGAGCGGCCGCCCTCGGTCACGATCTCGCACCCTTCGAGCTGATGCGGCCAGAAGGCGTCCTTGGGTGGGGACGGCACCTGGGACGGGTCGACGAACAGATACTCGCCCCGCAGAGGCTCCGCTGCGGTGCGGTCGTCGAGCTCTTCGAAAGAGACGAGAAGCTTGCCGTGGTGGTGACGGCTGCTCGTCACCGTGAGCGCACGACCGCCGGCCAGGTGCAGGACCGAGCCGGTGGCGAACCGTTCCTCGACCTCGGTCAGGACCAGAACGGACACCTCACCCCGGACCCCGTGGGCGTGGGTGATGCGCCCGACTGCGATGGAGCGTTCTCGATCGGGGGGTCCGCTCGCTGTGCTGCTCATCGAAGGTGCTCCTTGGGGCGAGCTATCCCCCCGGACCCCCCGACGCGTCCTGTTCGACGATCTCGACGTGGGTGCTGACGCCGGCGCGGACGCCCGCCGCCCGCATCAGGGTCCGGAGGGCCTTCGCCGTGCGGCCCGCGCGGCCGATCACCTTGCCCATGTCCGGCTGATCCACCGACAGCTGCAGGGTGATGCCGCCCTCCCGGTCCACGGAGCGGACCCTGACGGCATCGGGGTTGTCGACGAGTCCCTTCGCCAGGAACTCCAGGACCTCGGTCAGCGTTTCCCGCTCGATGAGCGGAAGGTCCTCGCCGTCCTCTACGAGGCCGCCGTCTCCGTCGTCGTCGGCGTCGTCTCCGCCGTCGGCGTCGTCTCCGCCGTCGGCGTCGTCGGTGTCATCGGCGCCGTCGGCGTCGTCGTCGGGGACGGGCTCGCGCTCGTCGTCTGGCCCTTCTCCCTCTGGAACTTCTCCCATATCCCCACCTTGCGAAGCAGGTTGGCGACGGAGTCGGACGGCTGGGCGCCCTTCCGGAGCCAGCTCAGCGCCCTGTCCTCGTCGATCTCGATCGTCGACGGCTCCTCGAGCGGGTGGTACCTCCCGATGATCTCGATGAACCTGCCGTCCCGGGGGCTGCGCTGGTCCGCCACCACCACGCGGTAGTGCGGCTCCTTGCGCTTGCCGGTGCGTGTCAGCCTGATCCGTACGGACATCCTCTGATCTCCTCCTAGAACTTCGGCAGGCCCTGGATCCCCGGGATCTTCGGCATCTTCCCGCCCTTGCCGCCCACCATGTGCTTCATCATCTTCCTGGTCTGCTCGAACTGCTTGAGCAGCGAGTTCACGTCGTGCGTGGTGGTCCCGGACCCGCGGGCGATCCGAAGACGCCGGGACCCGCCGATGATAGCGGGATTGTGCCGCTCCTCGGCGGTCATGGAACAGATGATGGCCTCGGCGCGCACGAGCTCCCCTTCGTCGACGTCGAGGTCCTTGAGCTGCTGCCCGACCCCGGGGATGTTCGGGAGCATCGAGAGGAGGTCCTGGAGCGGCCCGAGCTTCTTGACCTCCCGCATCTGGACCAGGAAGTCGTCCAGGGTGAACTGGGCCTTCAGCATGCGCTCGGCCGATTCCCGGGCCTTCTCGGTGTCCATCTCCTTCTCGGCCTTCTCGATCAGCGACATCACGTCGCCCATGCCGAGGATGCGCTGCGCCATACGGTCCGGGTGGAACGGCTCCAGGTCCTTCGGCTGCTCCCCGACCCCGGCGAAGAAGATCGGGCGGCCGGTCACCCCGGTGATCGAGAGCGCGGCGCCGCCCCGCGCATCGCCGTCCAGCTTGGTCAGCACGAAGCCGGTGGTGTCGACCTCACGCATGAACGCCTCGGCCTGCACGACGGCGTCCTGGCCGGTCATCGCGTCGCACGCCATCAACACGTGATGCGGCTTGATGGTGTCGCGGACCCGTCCGGCCTCCCGCATCATCTCCTCGTCGACGTGCAGCCGTCCGGCGGTGTCCACGATCACCACGTCGTTGCCGTCGCGGTCCGCCTGCTTCAGCGCGCTCTTCGCGACCTTCTCCGCGTTCTTGCCCTCCGAGGTCACCGGCACGCCGATCTCGGAGCCCAGCGTGAACAGCTGGTCGACGGCGGCCGGGCGGTACAGGTCGGCGGCGACGAGCAGAGGGTGCTTGCCCTTCTCCTTCAGATGGAGCGCGAGCTTCGCGCAGGCGGTGGTCTTGCCCGAGCCCTGGACGCCGGCCATCATCACGACGACCGGCCGCGCGTTCGGCAGGGCGAAGGGGTGATGCTTTCCGCCGAGGGTCTCGGTGAGCTCGTCGCGGACCACCTTGATGACCTGCTGCGCCGGCGTGAGGCTCCGCATCACCTCGGCCGAGAGCGCTCGCTGCCTGACCCGCTCCAGGAAGTCGTCGACCACGGCGACCGCCGCGTCGGCCTCGAGGAGGGATGTGCGCATGTCGGCGAGGGCGTTCTCCACCTGCTTCGGATGGAGCTTGCCCCTCGTCCTGAGCTTGCGGAAGACGCCCTCGAAGCGTCCGGTGAGCGTGTCGAACATGGACACCAATGCTATCGGGCTAAAGGAGCCCCCAGCCTCGTGTCGATTCCTCCCAGGAGCCGTCGTCCAGGGCCCTTGCTCTGCCCTGGGACGAAGGGGGCGACGTGGTCGCAGCGCGACATCAGGGCCTCGAGGACGCCAGGCGTCTGGAACGGGGCATGGCGACCGTCAGATGGGTGGCGGTCGTCTTCGGCGTGCTCCAGGTCTGGCAGTCCACCCACCTCGCTCCGGTCCCGCCGCGGGGTGTGGTCCATCGGGCCATCCTGCTGATGGTCCTGCTCGGCGTGGCCAACGTGGTCATCACGATCGCCGCCGGCCGGATGACTCGCCTGCGGCGCCTCCGACTGGTCGGGGCCACCGCGTTCGGTCTCGACATCGCCGTGGTCACGGCCCTGATCTGGAACTACCAGCAGTGGGCCACGGGGACGACGTGGGCGGCCGGCTACGTCCTCATGCTCGAGGGCGCGCTTCGGTACCGGCTGAACGGCGCCCTCGCGGCGTCGGGCATCTTCGCCATCTCGGAGGCACTCCGGGAATGGCACCTGACCCTCATGGATCCCGGGTACCAGGCGGACGTCGCCGCGGTGACGTTCCGGGTCGGCGTCGGCGCGCTCATCGCCCTCGTCGCCGGTGTGATGGCGCGCTCCCTGGCCAGTGAGGCGGGCAAGGCCGACGATCGAGCCGTCCTGGCGGAGGCCGCGGCACAGCGAGAAGCCGACGCCCGCCGCGAGGTCGCTCTCTTCCACTCCGCCGTCCTCGCCGGCGTGGCCGCGGAGGACCTGGACGATGCGATGCAGTCGATGGCAGAGGCCATCGGACGCGACCTCGGGTTCGAGATCTGCGCGATCCTGTTGCGCGACGACGACGGGTCGCTCCGGTCGGCCGGGTGCTACGGAGTCCCGGAGACCACGGAGACGGAGCGGACGTTCCATCTCGGCCACGGGCTCGTCGGCTCGGTGATCGCCACCGGCCGGCCCCTGCTCGCCCGCGACGTCGGCGCGCTCACCGAGCTCGTGGTGCTGGATCCCAGGGTCAAGGCCGCCGCCGCCGTGCCCCTTCGGGTGGACGGCGAGGTCATCGGGGCCATCGACGTCGAGACGTGGGGTCACTTCCAGACCCCCGAGGCCACGCTCGACCTCCTGACCCGGCTGGCCGATCAGGTTGCGCTCGTCGTGCACAGCGCGCGACTGCAGGCCCGGCAGAAGGAGATGCTCGACCGGATGTCGGAGCTCGACCGGATGAAGTCCGATTTCGTGGCCATCACGAGCCACGAGCTGCGCACACCCCTCACCGCCATCCGCGGATTCGTCAAGACGATGCTGCACAACGGGGACAGGCTGAGCGCCGCGGACATGAAGGACTTCCTGCTGATCGTCGACCGCCAGAGCCACCGGCTGGCGCGACTCGTGGAGGACCTCCTCATGGCGTCGAAGATCGAGGCCGGCGAGCTGTCGATCGCACCGGAGGCGGTGGCTCCCGTGGTCTTCCTCGGCAACCTCATCGCGTCCTTCGGGGAGAACGCCGGCCGCGTCGAGCTCCGCGTGGAGGGCGACATCCCTCAGACCATCGTGATCGATCCCTATCGCTTGGAACAGGTCCTGCGGAACCTGATCCACAACGCGATGAAGTTCTCAGAGGACGGCTCTCCGATCACGCTCAGCGTCGGGTTCGACGCTCGCCGGATGAGGCTTCGCGTGCGAGACCGCGGAACGGGGATCGCACCCGAGGAGCAGGGACGGATCTTCGAGCGGTTCCACCAGGCCGGCGCGGCGATGACCAGGGAGACGGAGGGCGCCGGCCTCGGCCTGTACATCACGAAGCGTCTCATCGAGGCCATGGACGGGACGATCGAGCTGCAGTCCGTGGTGGGGAAGGGCTCGACGTTCACGATCCGTCTTCCGCTGGACGCCACGCTCTCCGAGCCCGAGCCGCCCGTGGATCGTGGGGAGGAAGGCGAGGGCGGCGAGGAGAAGGTCGCGGTCCCCCTGGAGCGGGCGTAGGCGAACGCTCAGGCCACGAGGGCCGCGGCGAAGGCGTGCGGGTCGAACGGCGCCAGGTCCTCGGTTCCCTCCCCCGTCCCCACCAGCTTCACCGGCACCCCGGGCTCGTCGCGAACGGCCACCACGATGCCCCCGCGCGCCGTCCCGTCGAGCTTCGTGAGGATGACCCCGGTGACTCCGACCGCCTCGGTGAACGCCCTGGCCTGCGCGATGCCGTTCTGCCCGGTCGTGCCGTCCAGGACGAGCAGGACCTCCTCCGGCGACCGGCCGTGCGCCTTCTCCAGCACGCGCTTCACCTTCTGCAGCTCGTCCATCAACGGAGTGCGGGTGTGCAGCCGGCCGGCGGTGTCGACGAGCAGCACGTCGGAGCCGCGGGCCTTCGCCGCCTGCACCGCGTCGAACGCGACCGCGCCGGGATCCGCGCCGCGCGACTGGGCGACGAGGTGCGCCCCGGTGCGATCCGCCCAGATCGAGAGCTGCTCGCTCGCGGCGGCGCGGAACGTGTCGCTGTTGGCGAGACTGATCTTGTACCCCGCCTTCGTGAGGCGGGCGGCGAGCTTGCCGATCGAGGTGGTCTTGCCCGATCCGTTGACGCCGACCACCATCACCACGGACAGCCGGCCCGTGGCCACGTCGAGGTCGTGCTCTCCAGCGAGGGCCTCGGCGATCTCCTCGGCCAGGAGCTGCGCGGGGTCGTCGCTCGCGCCGTAGCGCTCCTTGACCCGTTCGACGATGGCCTTCGCCGCGTGGGGACCGACGTCGGCCCGCACCAGTACCTCCTCGAGACGGCGCCACTCCTCTTCGGTCGGCGTGCCGCCCGAGAACAAACCGCGGATGCGGGCCCCGAGCCCCTCGCGCACCGGCACCCGAAGCGCGGGAGGGACCGCAGCGGGGGCCGTGAGCTCGGGTTCGCGGGGGGCCGGCCTCGCCATCTCGGCCTCGCGGACGGCGGGGCCCTCGACCGTCCGGCCGCGCCGGCGGACGACGACGAACGTGCCGACGCCGACCAGCACCAGCAGCACGACGACGATCGCGATGACCAGACCCATGACGCTTCGAGCCTAGTCCTCAGACCGTTTCGGCGTCCGGGACCTCGATGACCTCGTCGGGGATGTCCTCGAGCCGCTGCGACACGACCGTGGAGGAGCCGTCGCGGTTCATCGACACCCCGTAGAGCATGTCGCCCGCCTCCATCGTGCGCTTCTGGTGGGTCACCACCAGGACCTGCGACGTGGACGCGAAGCCCTTGATCAGACCGAGGAAGCGGTGGAGGTTGACGTCATCGAGTGCCGCCTCCACCTCGTCGAGCAGATAGAACGGCGAAGGGCGGGCCCGGAAGATCGCGAACAGGAAGCCGAGCGCCGTGAGCGCCCGTTCCCCGCCCGACAGCAGGGAGATGCGCTTCACGCGCTTGCGGCCGGGACGGGCCTCGATCTCCACCCCGGTGTGCAACAGGTCGGCGGGATCGGTGAGCAGGAGCTTCCCCTCGCCGCCCGGGAACAGCTCCGAGAACAGCGATTCGAACTCCGTCGACACGTCGCGGAACGCTCCGTCGAACAGGGTCACGACCTCCTCGTCGACCTGGCGGATCACCTCGAGCAGGTCGCGGCGCGCCTTGCGCACGTCGTCGAGCTCGCGAGCGAGGAAGTCGTGCCGCTCCTGCAGCGCCCCGAACTCTCCCTCGGCCAGGAGATTGACGCGACCGAGGAGACCGAGGCGGCGCGACACGAGCTCCGCCTTGCGGGTGAGGGCGTCGACGTCGTCCTCGTCCGTCAGCGCGGCGAGGGCCTGCTCGGGATCCATCTCGTGTCCCTCGCGCAGGAGCCGCTCCGCGTCGTCGATCCTGCGGGTCAGCTCGCCCCGCAGGCGATCCTCCTCCTCGTAGGTCTCGCGCAGCCGGTCGAGCTCCGCGGCGACCTCGCGCCACCCGCGGTTGGCCTCGGCTTCGGCCAGCGCGGCGACGCGATCGGCCTCGACCGCGACGTCTCGGGCCCCCATGGCTTCGGTGAGCGCCTGCTCCGCCCCGGCCAGACGTTCGTCGGCGGCCCCGCGCTTCGCCTCCGCGTCGCGAACCCCCAGTTCCAGATCCCCCGGCTCGGCGGTGCCGATGTCCCCCCACTCCTCGCGCAGCCGGGCCAGCGTCGACTCCAGCCTTTGCCGCTCACGCCGGAGGGTCTCGACCTCCACCCGGAGCGTCAGGGGCGGCTCGGGATGCGGTGGCAGCGCGGGGAGATCGTGCGCCCCGGTGCGGGGCGCGCCGAGGGACTCCCGCCACGTGGCCGCGGACTCGTCCAGACGCGCCAGACGCTCGGAGAGGAGGTCCTCCTCCTTCGCCATCGACTCGACGTCGCGGCCCAGGCGGTCCAGGCGCTCCGCCGCCACGGTGATGCCGGCGTCGGCATGCTCGAGGGCCTCGACGAGGCGCGCGGCCTCGGCGGTGAGCGTGTCCAGCTTCGTCCGCTTCGGCACCAGCGCCGCGCGGGTCGATGCGATCTCGCCGTCCAGCGCCCGAACCTCCGAGCGGAGTGCCCGGACGCCGTCGTCGGGGACGGCATCGGTGCGCACGATGGCCGGGCCGATGCAGACCCCGTCGCGGGTCACGAACGTGGCCTCCGGGTGATCGGCGTGCGAGCGCGCGGCGCCCGCGGCGTCGGCGGCCACGTAGACCTCCTGCAGCAGCGTCGCCACGAGCCCCCGGACCCGGGGATCCGGTTTCAGCGCGGCGATCAACAGCGGCTCCATCAGGGACGGACGGCGTTCCTCCGCCTCCCGCGTGACCGCGAGGGTGGCGCCCTCGCCCGAGCGCACGTCCTCGATCGCCGCCGAGACCTCCTCGTACACAACGGCGTCGGCGAGCGGCCCGAGGACCGCGGCCAGCGCCCGCTCCAACCCCGGTTCGGGCGCGATCAGGTCGCGCAGCAACCCGACGGCCCGGTCGCCGTGCTTCGCGATGAAGCGCGTGCCCGCCGTCTGGGACACCGTCGCCAGACGCTTCGACGCCACCTCGTGCCGAACCTCCAGCTCGCGCAGTCGCTCGTCGAGCTCCGAGATGTCGCCCAGCAGCGCGTTGCGCTCGGCCTCGAGCCGGGTCTGTCGCTCCGCGAGCGGCGTCTCCTCCGCGTCGAGGGTCTCGATCTTGCGTTCGAGCGTCTCCCGCTCCTCACCGGCCTCCCGGATCGACGTGCGAACCGCCTCGAGCGACTCCGTCACGTGGATGCGTTCGCGCTCCTGGGAGTCGAGCGACCTGCGCAGCGTCTCGACCTCGGCGCGGTGGGTCGCCGCTTCCTCGGCGAACTGCCGGCGCTCCTCCTCGGCGTCGAGACGAGCGCGCTCCCGCTCCCGGAAGAGGCGCTCCGCCTCGTCGAGCTCCTGCTCCCGATCGACGAGCGCGGACCCCGTCTCTCGCAGCGCCACCTCCGCCCTCGTGATCTCCGCCCGCAACGCGATGAGCCGAGCCGAACCCGCCTCCGATGCGACCTGTCTCGCACGCGCGTCGGACTCCTGCTGCACGGTCTCCCGCAGGGCCCGCTCCGCCTCGAGCTTCTCCAGCTCGGCGATCTGGTGTCGTTCCTGGGTCTCCGCGACGCCCCGCGTGACCTCGGCGCGGGCGCCCGTCAATCGTTCGATGTCGCGGTCGAGCGTCTCCAGTCGCTGCTTCGCGGCCTGCCGCTTGGCCAGACCCTCCTCCCAACCGGCGGTCTTCGCGTCGCGGTTGCCGACGAGGTCGCGGAGCCGCGACGCCGCGATGCGCCACGAGAGCTCGTCGGCCTGGGCCGTCAGGGTCTCGTGTCGTTTCGCCATCTCGGCCTGCTGCTTGAGGGGCCGCAGCTGCCGGCGCAGCTCGGTGAGCACGTCCTGCAGGCGCAGGACGTCCTGCTCCATGCCGGCGAGCTTGCGCTCCGCTCGTTGCTTACGCCGGAGGTGCTTGGAGATGCCGGCGGCCTCCTCGATGTACTGGCGTCGCTCCTCGGGCCGCGCTGTCAGCACATCCTCGAGGTTCCCCTGGCCCACCACGGTGTGCAGCGCGCGTCCGATGCCGGTCTCGGCGAGCAGCTCCTGGATGTCCAGGAGCCGGCACACCTGGCCGCCGATGCGGTACTCGTTGTCTCCCGCCCGGAAGATCGTCCTGCTGATCTCGATCTCGGTGAGCGGCACGGGGATGATGCCCGCCGAGTTGTCGATCACCAGATGGACCTCGGCCATGCCGAGCCCCGGACGCGCCGGGCTCCCGGCGAAGATCACGTCGGCCATCGCGCCGCCCCGCAGGGCGCGCGGGCCCTGTTCGCCGAGGACCCAGGAGATGGCGTCGACGAGGTTCGACTTGCCGGAGCCGTTCGGACCGACGATGACGCTGATCCCCGGAGCGAACTCGAGGGTCGTCTTCTCCGCGAAGGACTTGAAGCCCCGGAGGGTCAGCGAGCGCAGGAACATACCCGACGAAGGCTAACAGCGGCCCCCGGGGGAATCTCCGATTTGGCTCAGGATGTGGAGCCGGGTGCGGCGTCCCAGTCGGCCACCATGATGTTGGGATTCGCCGGATCCACCCACACCGGGACCTTCGCCCCCACCACCAGCTGAGGGATCCGTTTCGGCGCCACGAGCGACGGGCTGCGGCTCGTGTAGGGAGTCCGGCCCGGGATCGACACCAGCATCGAGGTGACGTAGAGCTTGTTCTCCCCCACGGACATGCCGGTGTCGGTCACCTCGGTGATCGTCGCGTCCCCCCGCTGGCCGGTCGCCTTCATCTTCGCCTTGAAGGCCTCCACGTCCCCGTGCTGGCTCAGGTCGCCGAGGTCGACCTGGCCTCCTCCGGGATTCTCGACGGTGAAGTGGGCCCCGCCGCCGGGAGGCATGGTCATGCCGGCCGCGAGGCCGCTCGCGCCTGCCATGGCCGCCTGCGACGGTCCGAGTGTCGCCCACGGCGAGCCCGGTCCGAAGGGATCGGCCGTCGTCGGGGCGGGCCCCTCCCACTCGATGGCGATGTTCTGCGGGTCGGCGCGGTCGATCTTCACCGGCAGGGCCTGGCCGTTCGAGAGCCTTCCGAGAGCGATCAACGGAACGATCTCCTTGCGGGTGACGCGGTAGGGCGGCCGCCCGCCCGCGGTGACCTCCATCTCCAGCTCCACCTGCGGCTGGTCGTTCACGAGCATGCCGGTCTGCGTCATCGACACGATCCGGGCCTGGCCGGGGATCCCCGTCGCCCGCAGCTGCTCTCGTTTCTGGTAGCCCCGGGTCATGCCGCGTCCGAGGACCCGGAGGAAGATGCCGACGGCCACCCAGATGCCGCCGATCGTCAGGAACGTGGGCTTCGCTCCGCCCAACACGCCCTTCGTCATGAAGCCCGCGACCAGGAACCCCGCCCCCGCGATGATCCAGAAGAGACTGAACCACCGCAGGAAACGGCCCGGCCGCGGCGTCCAGTTCAAACCAGAGATGGCCATGTCGATCCCCCCTGGCCGAAGCCTAGGGCAGCAGTGGCCGGGCGCACAATGGTCGGCGGGTCCCCGTGAAGGAGGCGCTACCACGGTCGGTCGATTTGGTCGGGTGCACAACGGAATGCCCGCCTCTGCGGCAGGAAGCGGGCGTCCGGACCGCGAACACAACGGGCGACGTGAGTGCAGAACGAGTGCGCGGCGTGCTGCTCACCGCGGTGGCGACATTGGCCGTGGCGTTGCCTCCGGCTCATGCCTCGCTCGAGACACCAGGATCTGCACTCGCCTCGTCCCGGGTCACGGCAGACCACCTCCAAGCGGATGCGCTCGCCTGGCGACGGGATCTGGGCTCCGGAAGTCTGAACAGTGCCGTCCGGCGCCTGGCAAGCATCGCGTCGTTCTCGCCGGGTCCCGCTTCGCGTGCCCAGCCGAAGGTGCGACTCGGCCGTATCGAGGCTCATCTGGCGCCGCAGCTGGCGGCGCCCGTCGCCGATCTCCTCACCGCCGTGCTGTCCTCTGCCGAAACCATGGCATCGGCCGTGCGGCTCGACGATGGCCGAAGCCCCTCGCTGTCACGTCGGGCAGAGCGCGCGGCGCACGACCTCATCCGGGCCGGCATCACCGATGCCCCGGCGGCTCTCGCTCGCCGGATCGAGCGCCTCAGGCCCGTGGTCCGGTCCAATGGCGTCATCGCCGCCGCCGTTCGAGGCGCACTCGACGTCACGGCGGCGCTCGACCGTGATCTGCCGCTGCTCCGGCGATCCGCAGGGTCCGATGCCCTCTTCTCCAGCCCCTCCGCGGATGACGACTGCGACGTGGCGGCGGAACTGCCCCTGCTGTGCATCGGCGGAACCGGGGCCAACCTTCACGAGAACGACGCCGCGCTCGTCATCGACCTCGGCGGCGACGACCGGTACCAGAACTCCGCAGGCGGTGCGAACATCGTCAGGTGCGGCGCGTCGCCCGATCCGACGCAGGACCCCTCGTGCGTCACGGAGGTGAACATCGATCTCGGTGGGAACGACGTCTACGAGCCGAGCCTCGAGGGCCGCGTCCCCTACGACCACTTCATCGTGGGCGGATCCGCGTATGAGGGCGTGGGCGTCCTGGTCGACACCTCAGGCGACGACGTCTACCGCGTCGACGTCCCGCATCTCCCGCGGCCACTGGACACCCCGTACGTGTTCGGCTCGGGCGACCTCGGGGTCGGTGTCCTCGCCGACTTCGGCGGCGACGACAGCTACGGCTTCTCGGCCGCACCGGACGACATCTTTCAGGTCGCCGCCATCGGCTCATCGCTCACCGGTATCGGGGCGGTCCTCGACTTCGGCGGCTCGAACACCTACCGGGCGGCCGTGAACGGCGTCCAGACGCCGACGCCGAACCCCGAGGATTCGATCGTGGCGAACGAGTTCGTGAACGCCGAAGCGACCTCGTTCTTCGGCTCGGCCGCCCTGTACGACCGCACCGGGCGGGCCACCATCGCCTCGACGATCGACGCGACGGCCGGCCCGCAAGCAGGCTTCAACCTCGTGGAGGCCATCCAGGCACTCAACATCGTCGGCGGTGGCGCGCTCCTCACGGGCGACGCACCGACGAAGTACATCCTCACGGCCCATCGTGTGGCCCGCCTGGACTCCGCCTCGCCGGTACCCGAGGGGACGAAGCTGCCGGGCGAGGCGGTGGTCAGCGGGCAGGGCGTCTCCGCGGCCGCGAGTGAATTCATCCTGGATGACCTCGGCGGGAACGACCTCTACCTCGACACCGCGAGGTCGGAACACCTCCTCACTGTCTCGGCGGAGGCGGGGTGCGGGTGCACCGGAGCGGTGGCGAACCTCGACACCACCGTGCAGGATCTGGCGACGGAACCGGCCGCCGCGTCGGCCGGGGGCCAGGGCATCGCGGCGGCGCTCTTCGCACCGGACGCGGCGGCGCTCGTTGCCGACCACGGAGGAGACGACACCTATGTGATCAGGGCCGATCTCGTCGCGGACGCCACGGCCACGAGCCGCGCGCCGTCGGGGTCGTCCTCTCACGCCGACACGGTCCCGTCCGTCTGGCCGGCAACCGTCAGCGTGGCGGGACAGGGGCTCGGATCGCTGGCTCCGGCGATCCTTGTGAACTCAGGCGGCGACGACTCCTACACCCTCGTCGCGGACGGGGAGAGCCACGCCACCGCCACCGACGAGAGCGGTCAGGCTACCTCTCGCGCCCTGGCCCCGACGAGCGAGGCGTACGGCCAGGGGATGGACCGCTCCCTCCCCGCCGCCGCCTCGATGCTCCTCGACGAGGGGGGCCTCGACCACTACGACGTGCGTGCGGTGAGTCACGCGGCGAGCTCACCGACCCGGGAGCTCGCCTACGACTACCTCCCCACGAACTTCTCGCAGGGATCCGCCGGCGGGGTGTTCGCGGACCTGGACGACGACCTGAACGACCTGTTCGTGCGGACGCCGGAGTTCGGTCCCGGTGTCGGACAGCGCGGCGAAGGTCCGGGCTGGGTCGACGTGTCGCTCGACTACCCCGGGTTCGGGGTCGCGCCGTTGCAGCCGGCGAAGGGAACGACGGCGCTGACGATGGACGCGAGCAACCCCTCCTCGGCTCCCGGTGGGATCGTGCCGTTCACCGCGAGATTGACCGACCCGGGTGGCCTTCCTCTTGCCGGTCGTGAAGTCGTCTTCACGATCGAGTACCAGGGGTCCGTCTTGGGGGTCCAGGAGCGATGGCATCCGTTCGAGATCACCTCCGCTGGCCTCACCGACGAGAACGGCGTCGCCACCGGCTACGTCGACTTCGACGTGTGGGATGCAGCGGAGGGAGATTTCGGCCGGGCCGCGACCCTGCGCGTCGCCGCGCACTACTGGGGAGACGACGCCACCAGGCCGGCGTTGGCTACCACTCCGTTCCAGCTGACCTGACCGGCGGGCCGGCGCGACCGCCGGCCCACGTCACAGGATCCGGAAGTCTCGCTCCCCGGTGGGCTCCTCGTCCGCGACATCGACATGCTCCACCGACGCCCATTCCGGACCCCGCCGGCACCAGGCCACGAGCGACTCCACGTCGCCCGGCGGCCCCTCGAACACCGCTTCCACACGGCCGTCCGGCATGTTGCGCACGAACCCGCTCAGGCCCACGGCGCCGGCCTCCCTCGCGCACTCCACCCGGAAGAAGACTCCCTGGACCCGGCCCGAGACGAAGACGTGGACGCGCTTCGTCACGTCACCGTGACATCGAGCGAGATGTCCAGCGCGGGCGCGGAGTGGGTGATGCGCCCGACCGAGATCAACAGCCTGCCGAGCGGCGCGATCTCGCGGACCGTCTCGAGCGTCATCCCGCCGGAGACCTCGAGCGGGGTGCGGTCCCGCACGATGGCGACCGCGCGCTTCACGGTCTCCATGTCGGCGTTGTCGAGCAGGATCCGGTCGGCGCCGGCCGCGAGCGCCTCCTCGAGCTGGTCGATCGAGTCCACCTCGACCTCGATCGACAGGTCCGCGTGAGCGCGCGCGCGGCGGACGGCCTCCGCGACGCCGCCGGCGATCGCCACGTGGTTGTCCTTGATCAGGACGGCGTCGAACAGCCCTGCGCGATGCAGCATGCCGCCCCCCACCTCGACGGCGTATCGCTCGAGTGGGCGGAGACCCGGCAGGGTCTTCCGTGTGCACAGGATGACCGACTCGGTCCCGGCGCATGCATCCACGAACTCGCGAGTCAGCGTGGCGATCCCGGAGAGATGCGTGAGGAAGTTCAGCGCGACCCGCTCGCAGGTCAGGATCGCCCTCGCCTGTCCGGTGACGTCGCCGAAGGACTCCCCCACCTCCACGCGGGCCCCGTCGTTCGTCCGCCAGACAACGCCGACCCCCCGGCCCGCCGACGGCGAGAACGCGCGCGACGCGACATCGAGGCCACAGATCACGCCGCCGGCTTTCGCCACGAAGCGTCCCTCGGCGGTGGCATCGGCCGGGACCACCGCCCGGGTCGTGACGTCGCCGGTGCCGACGTCCTCCTGGAGCGCCCTGCGGACCGTCTCGTCGACGTCGGACGGGAGCTCGGGCATCGAGCGGTCAGGCGTCTGCGGCGCCGGACTCGATGAGCCTCGACCGCGCCTCCTGGATGAGGTCGACGGCCCGTCTGCCCACCGGGTTGGGGTGCTGCTCCCACTCCCGGTGGTGGGCGATGACGAGCACCCCCGCGTCACCCTCGGCGACCCGGGTGATCTCCTCGATCACGTGCGGGTGGTAGCCCCCGCGGAAGAGCCGGCCGACCCGCCGCAGGATGGGCTCCCTGGCCTCGGCGGTCGCCAGCTCGAACGCGCGGACCACGACGCGGTCGATGAGCTCCTCGCGGTCCGTCTCCATGGCTACAGGGAGCGTAGCGCCGGTATCCTGGAGGTGCAGGGGGGCCCGTCGAGGACGGCGGGCACGAGACCATGGCAGTCACAGCGCACGCACTCCTCGGGCGATACGAAGCCTGGGCCGACGAGGTCCACGAGCTGGCAAGGCGCCGCGACGCGGTGATCCTCGCGCACAACTACCAGGTGCCCTGGATCCAGGACGTCGCCGACTTCGTGGGCGACTCCCTCGAGCTCTCCCGCAAGGCCGCCGCCACCGACGCCCGCGAGATCGTGTTCTGCGGGGTGCACTTCATGGCGGAGACGGCCGCCATCCTCTCCCCCCACAAGCGCGTCCTCCTGCCGGACCTCGGGGCAGGGTGCTCTCTCGCCGCCACCATCGACGCCGAGCAGCTCCGGGCGTGGAAGGCCGAACATCCCGGCGCCGTGGTCGTTGCCTACGTCAACACCACGGCCGAGGTGAAGGCGGAGTCCGACATCTGCTGCACGAGCTCGAACGCGGCCGCGGTCGTGAACAGCATCCCGGAGGACCGCGAGATCCTGTTCCTGCCCGACATGTTCCTGGGGGCCCACGTGGAGCGCGTCACCGGTCGGAAGATGGAGATCTGGATGGGCGAGTGCCACGTCCACGCCGGCATCGGCTCACAGGAGCTCCAGGACCTGATCCACCGGGAGCCGGACGCGGAGCTGCTCATCCATCCAGAGTGTGGTTGCGCGTCCGCGGCCCTGTACCTGGCGGGCGAGGGCGTACTGCCGGCGGACCGGACGCACATCCTGTCGACCGGTGGCATGGTTCGCGACGCCACGGCGTCCGAGGGCGGCACGTTCATCGTGGCCACGGAGACCGGCATCCTGCACAAGCTGCGCAAGCTGAACCCGACCGGCGACTACATCGCGGCGAACGAGGCCGCGGTGTGCAAGTACATGAAGGCCATCACGCCGGAGAACCTGCTCACGTCCCTGCGCGAGGGAATCCACGAGATCCGGGTCGACCCCGAGATCGCGGAACGCGCCAGGCGCGCTCTGGAGCGGATGGTCGCGATCGGCTGACGCCGACTCACATACTGGGCGGCGGTGGCATGTGCCCGAGCTGGATCATCGCCGACATCACGTCGATGAACCCCCAGTGCTCGACGAGCCTCCCGTCATCGCCCACCCGGACGATGTCCATCGCTCCGATCTCGAAGGTCTTGCCCGTCGCGGGCATCCCCGGCATGAACCCGCCCTCGTCGGTCCCTCGCATCGTCGAGTGGATCGCCACCTTGTCCTCGCTCGCCACGAGGTGACGGATCTCGGTCGTGAGGTCGGGGAACGCCTTGAACATGTGCTCGAACAGGGCGAGGACCCCGGCCTTGCCACCGGGCATCCCCGGCGGCAGCTCCTCGTGCTCCACGAAGTCGTCGGCGATCATGCGATCCGCGGCGTCGAGGTCGTGCGCGTTGAAGACCTCCTGGTCGAACCGGCGGACGATCTCCTTGGTCTCCTCGGGAGTCGGCATCACATGCCCCCCGGTCCCGGCATCGCGCCGAGCTGCTGCATCATCTTCGGCAGGTCCATCTGCGCCCAGCTCTCCACGATCTTGCCCTCCTGGACGCGGTACATCGCGATCCACTGAATGTCGATCTCCTTGTCGTTGGCCGGGATGCCGAACCATGGCAGGCCACCCCTGTTCGTCCCGGTCATCCGGCACCGGAGCGCCACCATGTCGCCCTCGGCGAAGATGTCCTCGATCGCCACGTTCTTGTCCGGGAAGGCGCTCTTCGACATCTGCGTCGCGCCCTTGATCCCCTCGATCCCGTGGATCTGATCGCTCCCCGGCGTCTCCGCCTTCAGATCCGGGCTGATGAGCTCGTCCAGGAGCTCGAGCCGGCCGGAGCTGTACGCCTCCTCCACCCGCCGGACCACGTCGATGACATCGCCCACGGTGTCCCCCTTTCGTCGGTTGCACCGTGGAAGGTACGCCCGCTCTTCGAAGGAAGGCAAGGGCCGGGTCGACCCCGGGAGGTCAGCTCTGGCACTGGGGGCAGTAGTACGAGCCCCGGTTGGAGATCCTCACCGTCTCGATGGCGGTTCGGCACCGGCGGCAGGGCTGCCCGCGACGCGCGTACACCTTGAGCTCGCGCTGGTACTCGCCCGGGTTGCCGAAGAGATCGACGTACGCCTCGTCGTCGAGCGTGGTGCCCCGGTACCGGATGGCGTCCTGCACGACCTCCTGGATGGCCCGGTACAGGCGGCGAACCTCCTGCGAAGAGAGAGTGTCGGACGTGCGGTCGTAGCGGAGCCCGGCGGAGAACAGCACCTCGTCGGAGTAGATGTTGCCGAGGCCCGACACGAACTTCTGGTCCATCAACAGCTGCTTGAGCTTCGCGGCGCGCTGGGCGAGCAGGTCGCCGAACGACTGCCACGTGAAGGTGTCCTCGAGTGGATCGATGGCGATGTGCTGCAGCTCCTTCACCTTGCCGAGCTCGTCTGCCGTGGCGACGAAGAGCTCGCCGAAGGTCCGGGGGTCGACGAAGCGCAGATCGCCGCCCTGCTGGAAGGTGATGACGACGTGCGTGTGGGGCGGGAGCGGCTGGCGTTTGTTCCCCCGGATGAACTGCCCGCTCATGCCGAAGTGCACGACCAGCACGTCGCCGCCGTCCAGGTGCAGGAGCAGGTACTTCCCCTTGCGCTCGGCGCGGGCAACCTTGTGGCCCTCCAGCCGGGACGTGAGGTCCTTGCGCCGCCCGTGCCGGCGGATCACGCGCATCGCGTTCTTCGTGGGACGGACCTCGACCTCCTTGATGCGCCGGCTCACGACGTCCTTCTCCAGGTCGCGCCGCATCACCTCCACCTCGGGGAGCTCCATCAGGCACCCCCCTGCGGATTGGCGGCGATGCGGTCCAGGGCCTCGTGGGCGGCCTGCTGCTCGGCCTCCTTCTTCGAGCGCCCGCGGCCCGAGCCGTAGGGGTCGCCGCGGAGGAACACGGTGGCGGTGAACTCCTTCGCGTGGTCGGGCCCCTGCGAGACCACGCGATAGTCGGGGGCGGCGCTGAACTCGCGCGACGCCAGCTCCTGCAGCGTCATCTTGTAGTCGCGGTCGCCCTCGCCGCGGACGTAGGCGGCCATCCGGGGCCAGAACAACCGCTCGATCAGATCCGCTGTGCGGTCGAGCCCCCGGTCGATGTAGATGGCACCGAGCACGGCCTCCATGCAGTCGGCCAGGATGCTCGCCTTCTCGCGACCCCCCGACATCTCCTCGCCGCGACCGAGGTGCACGAGCTGGCCCAGGCCGAGGTTTCGGGCCACGTCGGCGAGCGTCGACATCTTCACGGTCGCCGCGCGCAGCTTCGCCAGCTCCCCCTCGGACAGATCGGGGAACTGCCGGAACGCGAGGTCGGTGATGATGAGGCCGAGGACCGCGTCGCCCAGGAATTCCAGTCGCTCGTTCGTGAGCGTGAGCCCCTCTTCGAAGGCGTAGGAGCGATGGGTGAGCGCGAGCTCCCATAGCGACTCGTCGCCCAGGGGCAGCCCGAGGACCTCTTCGAGCTCGCCGGCGCGATCGGCCGAAGGGGACGCCGTCTCGAGCTCGGCGCCCGAGCGCTCAGCGGGGGGCGTCACCGAGCTACTCGACCTCGATGGCCTTGCGGCCCGCGTAATAGCCGCAGTTGGCGCAGACCCGATGGGGCAGCTTGGGCTGGTGGCACTGCGGGCATTCGGCGTACGCGGGCGGGGTCGCCTTCCAGCTCGCGGAGCGCGAACGCCCCTTGGCCTTCGAGGTCTTGCGTTTCGGCGTCGGCATCGGTTCTCCTCTCGTCGCCGGGGTCGGCCCCGGCGTGACTCATCGGGTTGGCGGTCTCATTCGAAGCTGATCTGGTTCAGCACCGACCATCTCGGGTCGGCGGTGATCGGCGGACACGTGCACTCCCCGAGGTTGCGGTCGCCGCCGCACCGTTCGCAGAGGCCCTTGCAGTCGGGGCGGCACAGCGGTGAGAACGGCATCTCCAGGAGCACGGTGTCTCGCACGAGCGGTTCCACGTCGATGGCCCCCTCATCCTGCAGCTCGTAGTCATCGGTGTCGGGATCGGCTTGGGGCGCGAACAGCTCGCTCACCTCGAGGGCGAACGGCTGCTCGAAGCGCTTCAGGCATCGGGCGCACGAGAGCTGCATCGCCCCCCGGACGGGGCCCGAGACGAGGATCCCCTCGACGACGCTCTCCAGCAGGAGCTCCGCCTCGATGGGCATGTCCTCCGGGACGGCGGCGAGCTCGAGCGCCAGCCCTTCCACCGGCTCGTCCACGCGCACGGCCCGGGAGCTGCCCGGACGGCCGACGAGATCGCGGACGTCGATCGCGATCATGCTCCGTCGCCCCCGGCGCTCTCCTCCGGCGCGAGGGCCTTGGCCGGGTGGACACCGCGCAGCTTCTCGCGTCCCGCACCCACCTGGCCCCTGACCTTCGTGAGCGACTCACCCGCGCCGACCAGAGCCTCCTGGATGCGCGTGAGCACGGCGTCGAACTGCGCCAGCTTGCCGTCGACGTAGTCCTCGGCCTCGAGCCGGATCTGGCGGGCGTGCTCCCGCGCCTCGTCCAGGATGCGTCCCGCTTCGTCCTGGGCCTCCTGGACCACCGTCTCCTCGGCGAGCATGTGCGACTGCTCGCTCCGCGCACGTTCCGTGACGGCCTCGGCCTCGCGCCGGGCCTTCGACAGGAGCTCCTCGCGGTCCTTCACCACCCACCGGGCCTGCTTGATCTCCTCGGGGAGCGCCTCCTTCAAGCCGCCCACCATCTCCAGGAGCTCCTCGCGGTTCACGAGGACCGACGAGGACAGCGGCATGGACTTCGCGTCCTTGATGATGTCCTCGAGCTGCTGGAGGCGAGACGCGATGTCCATCAGCTGGCCCCCTCCCTGCTCCCCAGGCGATCCATCAGCCGCTCGTGGACGAAGTCCGGGAGCAGGCCGCGCACGTCGCCCCCGTAACCCGCGACCTCCTTGATCAGCGATGACGACACGTAGGACCACTGCGGGTCCGACATGACGAAGAAGGTCTCGACGTCGGACAGGTGGCGGTTCATGTGGGCCATCTGCAGCTCGTACTCGAAGTCGGACACGGCGCGGAGCCCTTTCACGACCACCGTCGCCCCGCGATCCTGCGCGTACTCCACCAAAAGGCCCGCGAACGAGTCCACCTCCACGTTCCCCATGTCGGCGACGGCCTCCTTGAGGATGGCCACCCGTTCGTCGAGCGTGAACAGCGGCTCCTTCGCAGGGTTCTGGAGAACCGCGGCGATGAGGGTGTCGAAGTGGCGGCTGGCTCGCTCGATGACGTCGAGGTGGCCTCCCGTCACCGGGTCGAACGTCCCGGGACACAGAGCGGTGACAGCCATCAGGACTCCTGCTGGTAGACGAGGACGAGGGTCTCGCCGTAGCGAAGTTCCCTCGCGGCCAGCAAGTTTACAGGAATGACAGGCGTGTAACCCTTGAGCGGCCGTGTGAGCACGAACCGGGCATCCCGGCCCTCGAGGAGGCCGGCGACGGCGGCCACCAGGGCGTCGACTGTGCCGGGCGCCGTGTCGTAGGGAGGATCGGCGAGCACCAGATCGAAGGTCCCGCCCCCCTCCAGGAAGCCGAGGGCGTCTCGGCGCAGGACGGAGGCCCGGTCGCCGAGTCCGGTCCTGTCCAGGTTGTCGCGGATCGCGGCCACGGCGGCGGCCGAGGAGTCCACGAAGGTGGCCGCCGACGCGCCCCGGGAGAGCGCCTCGATGCCGAGGGCTCCGGTCCCGGCGAACAGATCGAGCACCCGGGCTTCCTCCACCAGCGATCCCAGGCTCGAGAAGAGACCCTCTCGGGCCCGGTCGGCCACCGGGCGGGCCCCGGGCGGAACCGGGCCGAGCCGTCGTCCTCTGGCGGACCCGGCGACCACCCTCATGCCCGATTCATCCCATCCCGACGACTTCGGCTCAAATGCTTGCTTCCCTTTGCCGATGGGTAATCATGGACACGCCGATGGACTGGTACGACGCTCACTGCTGGCAGTGTGGCGCGGTGGCCCAGCCGGATCTCAAGGGCCGCGTCCTGTGCAGCAGGTGCCGTTTCCGCCTCGCCGTGAACGACCTCGTCCTTTCCGGGAGCCGTCACGGTATGGAGTGGTACCTCACGCACTGCTGGCACTGCGAGGAAGCGGACGTCTCCCCCGACGACGACCTCGGCCTGTGCGCGTCCTGCCGCAGCGATCTCGCCGAGACGCTCCGCGCCAGCTGATCCTCCGATCGACCCCGCCTCTCCCGCCGCCGGTTCAGGACGGCCGGGCCACGACGACCACGGTTCGAGCGCGATCCACCGACCGAGGCGCCGCATCCCACTCCACGAGCCGGAACCCCGAGCGCCGGAGCAACGGAGGGAGTCCCGCCTGACCGAGCCCGTCCCGGGAGGCGGCCTCCGGGTCGCCGGACGCGGACAGCACCAGGATCCCCTCCCCCGCCAGCACCGCACGCAGGCGGCGGAGCGCGTCGAGCGGATCGGCTGCCGCCTCGAGGACACCGAGCCCGACCACGGCATCCACGCTCGCTGAGACCTCGAGCCCGCCGAGCGACGAAGCGGTGCTCGCCTCCCACCCCGACGCGCCGGCGACGTCGAGGAACCGGGGGTCGGGTCGCCCGATCCACAGGAGGCGCTTGCCGGTGGTGACGAACCCGCGCATCTGCCCCGCGACCCAGCCGGTTGTCTCGGGAGAGAGCGGCCGCGCGTCGACACCCCGGTCCGCGCCGGCCCCCTGCGCATCTCCCGGCGCCGGGAGCGGTTCCAGCGCGGGTTGGTCCGCCGCCGTGGCGTGACGGGGCGCGAACCGAACCACCGGTGAACGGAGTCCGCGCCGGCCCCGGGCGAGCGTCTGGCGGGCGCAGTACTCGAGGCTCCTCGTGATGTAGCGGAACGACGGCCCGACGGCGATCGAGGACGACTCCTTCGTGTAGCGGGTGGGGATCGGGACCTCCACCACCCGCTGGCCGAGGGTCACGGCATCCACGAGGAGCTGCGAATCGAATGCGAAGTCGTCGGTGTAGCGAAGGAACGGAAGCGACAGCAGGCATTCCCGCGTGTACGCGCGGAGGCCGCTGTGCATCTCGGTGAAGCGCGACCCCAGCATGAGGTTTTCCAAGATCGTGGTGATCCGGTTGCCGAGGTACCGGTAGATGGGCATGCCTCCGGCGCGCGGATCGCCGAGCCCAGCGAAGCGCGACCCAAACGTCATGTCGGCATCCCCGGCGAGGATCGGCGCGATGAGCAAGGGGACCGCCTTCGGGTCGTACTGGTAGTCGGGATGGAGGAGCACGACGACGTCGGCGCCCTCCTTCAGCGCCATCGTGTAGCAGGTCTTCTGGTTGCCGCCGTAGCCCTGGTTGCTCGTGTGGACGAAGACCCGGATGCCGAGATCGCGTGCCAACTGCGCGGTGTTGTCCGTGCTCGCGTCGTCGACCAGGATCAGCTGGTCGGCCAGCCCGGCCGGGATGTCACCCACGGTTTGGGCGAGCGTTCCCTCCGCACGGTAGGCGGGCATCGTGATGACGACCTTCGGCATCCCGCCCGATGCTAATAGGCTCCTCCCCCGCCGGCATGAAGATCCGATCCTCAGCCCTCGTGTGGCTCGTCCCCCTGGCGGCGGCCGCCTCCATCCTGCTGACGTACCGCATGTGGGCCTCGCCCGGGGGCCGCATCGTGGCCGGGAACCCCAACGACGTGGCGCTGTCGTGCTGGTTCCTCAAGCACACGGCGTGGAGCATCACGCATCTGCACAACCCACTGGTGTTCGACACGATGAACGCGCCGGACGGCATCAACGCGATGTGGAACACCTCACTGCTGACCGTCGGGATCCTCATGACACCCGTCACGCTCCTTGCGGGCTCGGTCGTGTCGTACAACGTCCTGCTGACTGCCTCCTTCGCGCTGTCCACGGTGACCGCGTTCCTGCTCCTCAAGCGGTTCGTGACGAGTGACGCCGCGGCGGCGGTCGGGGCGTTCGTCTACGGCTTCTCGCCGGCGATGATCGCGTCGTCCATCGGGCACCTGCAGATCGTCATGAGCTGGCTGGCCCCGCTGCTGTTGCTGCTCGTGCTGGAGGCCGTCGCCGGGACGCGACGCCCGGCCGTCGTCGGTGCGTTGCTGGGCGTCACGGCCGCCGCGCAGCTCCTGCTCGGGGAGGAGGTGCTGTTCCTGACGGCGTTCGCGGCCCTCGTCGCGTTGCTGTTCGCCGCGATCAACCGGCCCCGGGCCGTATCCGCGAGCTCCGTGCGACTGTTGAAGGTGGGCGGCGTCGCGGCGGCGGTGTTCCTCGTGCTCTGCGGCTACCCGCTGTGGCTGCAGTTCCTGGGGCCGCTGCACCAGCACGGCAGCGCATTCAACGTCCCGTTCTTCGATGCGGACCTGAAGGGATTCGTCGAGCCGTCCTCGATGTACTGGATCTCCAGCTCGAGCAGTGCCGGCTTCGCCGCCGCGTACCGGGGCGGGGCGCCGGAGTACATGGCGTACCTGGGGTGGCCGGCCGTCATCGCGGCGATCACGGTCGTCGTGTGGCGGATCCGCGACGCCAGGGTCAGGGTGACGCTCCTCACCGCGGCCGTTCTCGCGCTGGCGTCGCTCGGCGGCATGCTGCTGTTCGGGGGCAGCGAGCGGGGCCTGCACCTGCCATGGGGGCTGCTGTGGCACCTCCCGGTGTTCGAGTCGGCGCTGCCGGACCGCTTCGCCCTGATGATCGATCTCGCGGTCGGCATCCTGCTGGCCCTCGGACTGGACGCGGCGCTGCGCCGGGCCGATCCCTGGATCCGTGTCCCGGCGGCGATCGGAGCGGCGGCGGTCCTGGTGTCCCTCGCGCCGAAGCCGTTCGCGTCCGAGCCCACACCGGCGGTTCCCGACTTCTTCACCGACGCCGGTGCGTCGATCGCCGCCGGCTCCACGATCGTCGTCCTCCCCTTCCCCAGCCCGACCGAGACGCGTCCGCTCTACTGGCAGGCGGCGTCCGACATGCGGTTCAAGATGCCCGGCGGGATCTTCATCGGCCCGGCCCCCGGCGGCCAGGCCTTCGTTTCCGGGCCGGGCCCGCGCGGCATCGCCCGGATCCTCATGGACATCGAGCAGACCGGCGCGGTCCCTGCTATCACCGACGAGGTGCGGACACAGATGCGGACGGATCTCGACTACTGGCGCGCCGACGCCATCGTGCTCGGGCCCGGCCCGAACCGGACGGCGCTCCGGGAGTTCCTCCGCGGGGTGCTGGGCGCGGATCCGGTGAGACGGGACGGAGTGCTGCTGTGGCGGCTGTGAGCGGGCCCGTCGACGAACCGGCCGACGGATCCGCCGCCCTCGAGCCGCCCGAGCGTTTCGGCCGCCGGGGCCTCGTGATGCTGGCCGTGGCCTCCCTGGCGTTGTCGATCCTGATGAGCTGGCCGCTCGTGCTGCACCTGAACCGCGACGTGGCCAACGACGCGGGCGACCCCTTGATCGAGGCCTGGCAGGTGGCGTGGGATGGCCACGCGTTGAGCCATCAGCCGCTGCACGTCTTCGAGTCGAATGCGTTCTGGCCCATGCACGACAGCCTCGCCTTCGAGGATTCCCTTCTCGGGTACTCGCCGGCCGGCCTGATCGGCGAGGGCACCGTCGCCGCGCTCATCCGCTACGACGTGCTCTACATCCTGGCGTACGGGTTGGCCTTCGCCGGGGCGTTCCTGCTGGCGAGGGAGATCGGGGTCGGCGCGTGGGCCGCCGGCGTGGCCGGAGCGGCGTACGCCTATGCCCCGTGGCGCCTGTCGCAGAACGGCCACCTCCACGTCGTCTCGAGCGGCGGTCTGCCGCTCGCGGTGTTCCTGCTGCTTCGGGGGTACCGCCGGAGGAAACCCGGGATGGTCCTCGCGGGGTGGCTGGTGGCGGCGTGGCAGGTCAGCCTGGGATTCACCCTCGGACTGCAGCTCGCGTACCTCATCGCGGTCCTGGCCGTCGTGTCGGCGATCCGGTGGTTCGCCGCGGGACGCCCGGCCATCGGCCGGCGGGTCGTGGCGGCGAGCGTGGCCGGCCTCGTGATGTTCGCCGGGTGGTCGGCCGTCCAGGCGCAACCGTACCTGCGGGTTCTGCGGGATCACCCGGAAGCCAAACGCAGCGTCGCCGACGTCACCTTCTTCTCGCCGCCACCGCGAGGGTTGCTGGCCGCCCCCGCGAACGACTGGATATGGGGCGACGCCACGAAGGACACGCGCGACGGCCTGCCGTGGGCGCCGGAGCAGACGCTCTTCCCCGGGGTCGTCGTCGTGCTGCTCGCCCTCGTGGCGCTTGGGACGCGCCGGTACCGGTGGAGCCTGCGCGCGGGGCTGCTGGCCGGCGTGATCGTGACCGCGGCCGCGGCCCTCGGCTTCCGCCTCGCGAACGGCACCTTCACCTACGGGCTGCTCTATCACCACGCCCCGGGGTGGCAGTCGAGCCGGACCCCGGGACGGCTGATCACCCTGGCGAGCCTGGGGCTCGGCCTCCTGGGCGCGATGGGGACCGAGCGCCTGATCCGCTCCGTCCGCGGCGTGCTGAGCACCGAACGTGCCAAGACGGCGGCGGCGATCGCCGTCGGCGTGGCCCTCACCGCCTGCGTCCTCGTGGAGGGCGCCGGCCGGGTGCCCCACCCCGCGGTTCCCACCACACCGCAGGGCATCGTGGGCGTGGCCGCCCCCCAGCTCCACCTTCCGTCGGACTACTTCAACGACCTCACCTACATGTACTGGTCCACGGATGGGTTCCCGCGCATCGCCAACGGGACCGCTGTGTTCTCACCGGCGTTCCAGGTCCGGCTCCTGGAGCGGGTGACGTCGTTCCCGGACGCCGCGTCGGTGCGGTTCCTGAAGAGGATCGGCTTCAGCAGCGTGGTCCTGCATCCGGAGCGGGCTCTCGGCACGCCCTGGCAGGACGCCGCATCGAAGCCGATCGACGGCCTCGGCATCACCCGGCGCGATCAGGAGGGCGCGGTCGTCTACGACCTCCGTGGGTAGGCCGCCGCGCCGCCGAGCGGTCTACGAGTGGAAGAGCCAGTCGATGGACTCCGCGAAGCGCTGTTCCAGCTCCCGGAGCAGGGTGGGATGCGCATCGAGCTTCGGGTCACCCTCGATCACGGCGAAGGCGCGCGCCCTGGATCGCTGCACGAGATCGACGTCCGCAGGCAGACGCGCGAGCTGGAGCTCGGGCATCCCGGACTGCTTGACGTTGAACAGCGTGCCCTCGCCGCGGATGTCGAGATCGGCGTTGGCCAGCTCGAACCCGTCGGTGGTCTCCGCCAGTGCCCGCAGCCGCTCCCGTGCCTCGCCCTCCCCCCGGCTCTCGTCGAACAGGAAGCAGTGAGACGGGTACCCGCCGCGGCCGATGCGCCCGCGGAGCTGATGGAGCTGCGCCAGGCCGAACCGTTCGGCGTTCTCGACCAGCATGACCGTGGCGTTCGGCACGTCGACACCGACCTCGATGACCGTCGTGGAGATCAAGACGTTGCAGCGTCCTGTCCTGAAGTCCTCCATCCGGGCGTCCTTGTCGGCGGTCCGCATCCGCCCGTGCAGGACCTCCACCACGAGCTCGCGGAACACCTCGTCCTGGAGCCGTGCCGCCTCGCTCTCGGCCGCCTTCACCTCGAGCTTGTTGCCCTCGTCGATCGCGGCGCAGACCACGAATGCCTGCCGGCCGGCGGCCACCTCCTGGCGCACGACCTCGTATGCCCGGGAGCGCTCGAGCTCGGTCGTGATCACCTGGGTGCGGATGGGCTGCCTGCCCGCCGGGAGCTCGTCGAGGACCGTGACGTCGAGATCCCCGTAGTACGTGAGGGCCAGCGTCCGCGGGATCGGGGTCGCCGTCATGATCAACACGTCGGGCGCCGCGCCCTTGCCCTTCAGCGCCATGCGTTGGTGGACGCCGAAGCGATGCTGCTCGTCGATGACGGCGAGGGACAGGTCGGAGAACGCCACGCCTTCCTGCACCAGCGCGTGCGTTCCGACGACGAGGTCGACGGTGCCGTCACGGACGCCGGCCAGGACACGCTCGCGGTTCTTCCCCGTCGTGGCCGCGGTGAGCAGGGCGTACGTGAACGCGGGTTCATCCGCTGGGCCCTCGAGCAGCGAGGGCTGCGCGTCCGCGCGGGGTGCAGCGTCGAGGAACCGCCGGGCGCCGAGGGGGCCCAGGAGTTCCGCGACCTTCCGCTCGTGCTGCGCCGCGAGGACCTCCGTGGGCGCCATGATCGCCGCCTGATGCCCCGAGCCGATCGCGGTCATCGCGGCGGCGAACGCCACGGCGGTCTTGCCCGAGCCGACATCACCCTGGAGCAGAACGTTCATGGGATGCGTGCCCTGCATCGCCGTGCCGATCTCCGCGATGGCCCGGCGCTGGCCCGCGGTGAGCTCGAAGGGGAGCCCCTCGACGAACCGCTTGAGCAACACGGTGTCGGCGTCGTGGACCACGCCGGCCTCCGACGCGGTGACGCGGTGCTTGCGGAACGCCACACCCAGCTCGAGCATGAACAGCTCGTCGAACTTCAGGCGCTCCCGGGCGGCGTCGAGCTCCTCCTGTGAGCTCGGGAAGTGCATCCGCCGCAGTGCCAGATCGTGCGAGTCGAGGCCCTCGTCGGCGACAACGTCGGCCGGAACGGGATCAGGGATCTCCGTCAGCCGCTGCAGGGCCACGAACACGAGCTCGCGGATGGTCCGCGGCGCGATCCCTTCCGCGGCCCGGTAGATCGGGATCAGGCGGCGCGTGTGGATCGCCTGGTCCTCGTCGACGAGGCTCTCCACCTCGGGCTGCTTCAGCTGGAACCCACCGCCGCGCATCTCGACGATCCCGGAGGCGGAGACCTCTTCCTCCAGCTTGAACTGCTTCACCTTCCAGGGCTGATTGAAATAGACGACCTTGATGTAGCCGGTGCCGTCGTACAGCTTCACGGTGACGATGGGCTTCGGCTTCTGTCCCCGGCGAGCGAAGCTCAGTCGCGATTCCACCTTCTTCACTCGAGCGACGAGGGTCACCGACTGTCCGACATGCAGGTCCCGGATCTTCGTGGCCCGTTCGCGGTCGATGTGATCGCGCGGATAGTGATGCAGGAGCTGGCGCACCGTGTGGATGTCCATCTCCGCCAGGACCTGGTGCGCGCCGGGGGCGCCCGCTTTCGTGCCGAGGCGGCGGATCGAGATCTTGGGGTCGATGTCGCGGATCGGAGAGTCGAGCGTGAGACGCGTCATTCGATGCCGATCAGGTAGGGGGAGCCGGGCTGGTCGCCGCGGTGGGCCTCGATCTCGAGGTCCGGATGCTCCTCGCGCAGGAGCTTCTCCAGGGCGAGCAGGTCATCGTCGTCGATCTCGGCCCCGGCGAAGATGGTGAGGATCTCGTGCCGCGGCTCGACGAGTCGGCGAACGAGCTCGAGGGCGACGGCGGCGGTGTCGCTCCCCACGGTGACCGCCTCGCCGGCGACGAAGCCGACGGCGTCTCCTTCGCGCACCGCTCCGGCGGGCGTGTCGGCGTCGCGGATCGCCGTCGCAACCGACGCCCACGCGCACCCGTCGACGGCTTCCCGGAGCGCCTCGGCGTTCTCCTCCAGGCCCGCCGTCGGGTTGAACGCGGCCGCCGCCGCCACACCCTGCGGTACGGACAGCGTGGGCACGACCAGCACCCGCTTCCGGCTCTCCTCCGCCGCACGGCGAGCCGCGGGCAGCACGTTCTCGTGGTCCGGCAGCAGGAGGACGGCGCCCGACGGTGCCGCGTCGACGGCCGCCAGGAGCTCCCCCACCGACGGGTTGTTGCCGGGGCCACCCCGCACCACCTCCGCGCCGAGCGAGGAGAGGATGCGCTCCAGCCCGTCGCCGTCCGCCACGGCGACCAATGCGGTCGCCTGCTCCTCCTCCGCCGTTCGGATGCCGCGCGCCTGGCCGGCCCGGCACCGCTCGACGTCCCCCTCGAGATCGGTGATCTCCACCGACGCCGGTGTCCCTGCCCCTCGAGCGAGTGCCGTCGCGCCGTCCGGATCGTTCGTGTGGACGTGGACCTTCCAGGTCCCGCCCCCGCCCACGACGACCAGCGAGTCGCCGATCCGCTCGAGCTCGTGACGGAGTGACGCCACCTCGTCGTCCGGGGCATCCAGGAGGAACTGCACCTCCCAGCGGAACGCCGTGCTCGGGAGGTCGTCCTGCCGCGACGCCGGCCCGGGCTGCCCGACGGGCCCCATGGCCCCCACCCGCTCGACCATCTCCGATCCGGTGAGCGCGGCGTGCAGCGCGTCGAAGAACAGGAGGATGCCGCGCCCTCCCGCGTCCACCACGCCGGCCTGCCGCAGCTCGGGCAGGACATCGGCCGTCGCGGCGAGTGAGTCTCTGGCCCCCCGAAGCGCCGCGGCCGCAACATCGCCCGCGTCGCCGGCCTCCGCGGCCCCCTCGGCCGCCGACGCCGCATCCGCCAGCACGTCGAGCACGGTGCCCCGAGCGGGCCGGGCGACCGCGCGATACGCCTCCGACGCGGCCGCCTCGAGGGCCCGGGCCAGGCCTCGACCGCCGACCCCGGCTTCCTCGAGGGCGCCGACGAATCCGCGCATCGCCTGGGCCAGGATCACCCCGGAATTGCCCCTCGCGCCCATGAGCGAGGCGCGGGCGACGGCCTCGGCCACCGATCCGAGGTCCGCGTCGCCCAATGCGGCGAGCTCGTCTCGGACAGCCTGCTGCGTGAGCAGCATGTTCGTGCCGGTGTCCCCGTCGGGCACCGGATAGACGTTGAGTGAGTTGATCTCGTCGCGGTGCGTCTGGAGCGCCTCGTGGAAGCGGATCATGGCCTCGCGGAGCGCGGCGCCGTCGAGCCGCCGGGGCATCGTCACGACCCCAGGGTAGTGGGCGGGATGGGCCGGAGGAACGAAGCGGGGTCCCCGGCCATAGCATTGCGTCCATGCGCCGGCCGGCCGCTCTGGGGATCGCCCTCGTCACGGCGTGTCTCAGCGTCTCCTGCACCGGAGGCGACGGCCACGGCAAGGGGCCGCCTTCACCGCCGTCGAGTCCCGCCGTGAACGCGACGACCGCTCCCCTGCTCCCCGCCGATGCTTTCGAGCTGCCGGACTTCACGCCCGATGACGTGCAGCAACTGATGACGCAGCTGCACGGGACGCCGGTCATCGTGAACATCTGGGGATCCTGGTGCGGACCGTGCCGCGAGGAGGGGCCGCGGCTCGCCGAGGCCGCCCGTCGCTACGCCACCCGCGTCCAGTTCCTGGGGATCGACGTGAAGGACGACCGCGACGCGGCGCGCTCCTTCATGAAGCAGGAGGGATGGGTGTATCCGAGCGTGTTCGATCCCACGCCGAACGCTGACATCGAGCGACAGCTCGGGTACTTCGCACAGCCCGTCACCATCTTCTTCGACAGCAACGGCGACAGGGCCGATGCCGTGAGTGGCCCGGTCGGCGCGGACGATCTCGCCGCCGGCATCCGGAAGATCCTCGGATGATCGACGAAGCGCACCGCGACGAGCCGATCCGGTTCTTCAAGGAGCTCTACCCCGTTGTGGTCGGCGTGGGACTCGCGCTCGCCGCCCAGCAGATCGTCGACCTCCGCCGATCGGGCGTGCCGATCCGCTGGGAGCACGTCCCGCTGTTCGTGGCGTGGATCGCGGTGGCGATGCCGTTCGCGCACCTCGCGGTGCGGTTCCTCGACTTCACCTACGGCCGCCGCGAGCTCGGCGCGACGGTCGGGCGCGCCTACACCCTCGGCAACGTGGCGTTCGGTGCCGGACACTTTCTCGGGCTGATGGCGCTCGCGCTGTTCGTCACCCGGCCGTTCGTCTTCGGCTACGGACTCGTGATCTTCCTCGGCGGGATCGTCATCCGGGCGGCGCTCATGCGCGTGCATCCGAAGGGGTGGCTGGCGCCCGTCGAGGAGCGGGCCAACCTCGTGCACGCCGGGTGCATCGGGGGATGGCTGGTCGTCCTGATCGTCTGTCAGCTCTTCCTCGACGGGTCGGCGCAGACGTGGGTCGCGCGCGGCGGCGTGGCCGCGGTGGGCATCGCGTACCCCTTCCTCCTGTACCTCTCCGCGTACGAGCTGTTCTTCCCGGGAGAGGTGGAAGCGCCCGCCGGGTAGGCTTCGGCGACGACGCAGGAGGGCACGAGCGATGGCGGAACAGCCGAGCGGCCACGCGATCGACACGATGTTCCTCGAGGAGCGCCGGTACCCGCCGCCGGAGGACTTCGCCCGCGACGCGAACGCGAAACCCGACATCTACGACGCGGACCTCGAGGACTTCTGGCGCGAGGAGGCCGAGAACCGCGTCACGTGGTTCACGCCCTTCGACCGCGTGCTGGAGTGGGACCCCCCGTACGCGAAGTGGTTCCTGGGCGGCAAGCTCAACGTCTGCTTCAACTGCGTCGACCGGCACGTGGAGAACGGCGACGGCGACAAGGTCGCGTACTTCTGGGAGGGCGAGCCCGAGGACGATCGGCGCGAGATCACCTACGCCGAGCTGCAGCGCGAGGTCGTGCGCTTCGCCAACGCGTTGAAGGAGCTCGGCGTGCGCCGGGGGACGCCGGTCGCCATCTACATGGGCATGGTCCCGGAGCTCCCTGTCGCCATGCTCGCCTGCACCCGGCTGGGCGCGCCGCACACGGTGGTGTTCGGTGGGTTCAGCGCCGACTCGCTGTCCGACCGCATGAACGACATGGAGTGCGAGGTGCTCGTGACGCAGGACGAGGCGTGGCGCCGGGGCAAACCCGTGCCGCTCAAGGTCACCGCCGACGAGGCCATGTCGAACGCGCCCGGCGTGAAGCGGTGCCTGGTCGTCAGGCGCACCGGCGGCGACGTGCCCTGGACCGAGAAGCGCGACACCTGGTACCACGAGGTGGCTTCAGGGGTGTCGGACGATCCGGAGAGCTGCCCGTGCGAGGAGATGGACGCCGAGGATCTCCTGTTCCTGATGTACACGAGCGGCACGACGGCGAGGCCGAAGGGGATCGTGCACACGACCGCCGGCTATCTCGTCGGGACCGCCGCGACGCACCACTACATCTTCGACATCAAGCCCGACACCGTGTACTGGTGCGCCGCCGACATCGGCTGGATCACCGGGCACAGCTACATCGTGTACGGTCCGCTCTGCAACGGCGTGACGTCGGTGCTCTACGAGGGCACCCCCGATCACCCCGACAAGGACCGGTGGTGGTCGATCGTCGAGCGCTACCGGGTCGACACGCTGTACACGGCGCCGACGGCGATCCGCCAGCACATGAAGTGGGGCCCGGAGCACGCACAGAAGCACGACCTGTCCTCGCTCCGGCTCCTCGGCTCGGTCGGCGAGCCCATCAACCCCGAGGCATGGGTCTGGTACCGCGAGCACATCGGCGGCAACCGCACGCCGGTCGTCGACACGTGGTGGCAGACGGAGACCGGGATGATCCTCATCACGCCGCTGCCGGGCGTGACCACGCTCAAGCCTGGATCGGCGACGAAACCGTTCCCCGGCGTGGACGCGGCGGTCTACGACGAGCAGGGCGACGAGGTCGGCCCGGGTGGCGGCGGGTATCTCGTGCTGCGCAAACCGTGGCCGTCGATGCTCCGCGGGATCCACAAGGACGACGAGCGATACCGCGAGACCTACTGGTCCCGGTACGAGGGCGTGTACTTCGCCGGCGACGGGGCGCGGGTCGACGAGGACGGCGACTTCTGGCTGCTCGGGCGGGTCGACGACGTGATGAACGTCGCCGGCCACCGGATCTCGACGATCGAGGTGGAGAGCGCGCTCGTCGATCACCCTCGGGTCGCCGAGGCCGCGGTGTGCGGGCGGAAAGACGAGCAGACCGGACAGGCCATCGTGGCGTTCGTGTCGCTGAAGGGCGGCGAGGAGGGATCCCCCGAGATGCTGGCCGAGCTGCGAGAGCACGTGGCGAAGAAGATCGGCAAGACGGCGAGGCCCACGAGCATCCTGTTCACCCCCGAGCTCCCCAAGACGCGCAGCGGCAAGATCATGCGCCGGCTGCTCAGGGATGTGGCCGAGCACCGCGAGCTGGGCGACACGACCACGCTCGCGGATCCCACCGTGGTCGAGGAGATCAAGGACCGAGCCGAGGCCGAGTCGGCGAAGGAACAGTAGGGCGAACCATGGGCCGGGCCTTGTCCCCGGCTCAGACGCACGCGTTTGCTACCCTGTTCCGGCTATGGCTGCCGTCTGCGACATCTGCGGGAAGACGCCGTTCTTCGGCAAGCAGGTCTCCCACTCCCACCGCCGGTCCAACCGGCGCTGGAACCCGAACATCCAGAGCGTCCGGGCCGTGGTGAAGGGCTCCCCGAAGCGGCTGAACGTGTGCGCGAAGTGCCTCAAGGCCGGCAAGGTCACCCGCGCCGTCTAGGTCACCCCCGCCGTCTAGGCCCGGTTCCCCCGGGCGATTCCGTGTCGTACCCTCCGAATATGTTCCTCGCTCATGCGAGGTGGAGGTGATGGATGGCAACCCAGCCGAAGACGATCGGGCTCACGTACGACGACCTGCAGGCCTTCCCAGAGGACAACTTCCGCCGGGAGATCATCGACGGCGAGCTCATCGTGACCGCGGCGCCCGCCACCCGCCACCAGGACGTCGTGCTGGAGCTCGGAGCACGGCTGCTCTCGTACGCGAAGGAACACGGCGGGAAGCCGTACGTGGCGCCCATCGACGTGTTCTTCTCGGAGACGAACGTCGTCGAGTCGGATGTGCTGTTCGTCACCGCCGAGCACGTCGCCCGGGTGGAGGACAAGTTCATCCGGGCGGCTCCAGATCTCGTTGTCGAGGTGTCGTCGCCCAGCACCCGGCGTCTCGAGCTGGTGCGGAAGCTCGAGCTCTATCAGCGCTTCGCGGTCCCCGAGTACTGGTACGTCGATCTCGACGCGGACCGGGTCGAGATCTACCGGCTCGCGGGTGGCGCCTATCCGGCGCCCGTGCTTCGAGGGCGTGGCGAGATCCTGGACTCACCGGTCGTCCCGGGGTTCGCAGTTCCGATCGATGAGCTCCTCGGCCCAGCCGAGGGCTGAGGGACCTTCGACTCGTTGACCGGCTCGAAGCCATGAGCGACGCTTCACCCGTGGGGGAGAACCACAAGCTTGCCCTGCTGTTGTGCCTGGCCGTCCTTTCGATGGCCGCCTTCGGCACGAACGCGTCCTCTGCCGCCGGTGAGCCCCGCTGGACCGGCCACGGCCCCGTCGGCGGCGAGGTGGTCTCGCTCGCCGTCGCCGCGGACGGCACCGTCTACGCGGGGACGCAGGGCGGCGTGTTTCGCTCCACCGACGGCGGCGGTACGTGGCGCCGGGTCGGCGCCCATGTGCAGGGGCGCGTCGCCTCGATCGCCGTCCATCCGCACAAGCCAGGCGTGGTCTACGTGATCGCAGGAGGGGATGCCTTCAGGTCCAGCGACGCGGGAGAGAGCTGGACCAGGTCGACCCGAGGCTTGATGGGAGGCTTGGAGGAAGTGGCGATCGATCCGCACCAGCCGTTCCACGTCTTCGCCGTGGGCAACGGCGTGTTCAAGTCGGAGAACGGCGGCCGCACCTGGAAGAAGGTCGCGCATGGACTCGCCAAGTCGGACTCGTTCGGCGCGGTCACGATCGACCCGACCGGAACCGTGTTCGTCGCCGACGACATCGCGGGCGTCTTCGTTTCGGCCGACGGAGGGCGGCGGTGGCATCGAGCAGTTCAGGGATTCCCGCGCTACAGCTTCTACGGGGATCTCGCAGCGGCACCGGCCCCACCGGGCGTGGTGTTCAGCGCAACCGATGGCGGGATCTACGAGACTCGTGACGCCGGAGCCACGTGGTCGCAGGACATGTCTTCGGAGAGCGGCATCAGACAGGTCATCGCGGATCCGGTCAACCCGGAGATCGTGTACGCGTCGGACGGTGCCGGCCGCCTGTTCAAGACCGCCGACGGAGGGCGATCGTGGACCGAGAGCGAGCTGCGGCCGGATGCGACGGCGACCGCCCTCGCCGCCGACCCGACGGACCCATCCCGCCTGTACTCGGGGTCGAGCGCCCAGGGCGTGTACCGAAGCGTCGACGGCGCAGCGACCTGGTCGCCGACCGAGGGATTCGACGCATCGACTGTCACCGCGATCGCGGTAGATCCGGTCGACTCGGACGTGGTCGTGGCCGGAACGGAAGCTGACGGTGTCTTTCGATCGGAGGACGGCGGCGAGACCTGGGCCGCTCCCGATGACGCGGCCCTCGGCACGTTCGAGGTCAACGCGATCCAGTGGATGGACGGCCTCGTGTATCTGGGAACGAGCTCGGGCCCGTACCGGAGCGAGGACCGGGGCCTGACCTGGGTGCCGATCGGAGGAGATGTGCTCGCCGACGCCTTCGTGACCGCGATCGCCGCGGACCCCACCGACGCTTCGGTGATCTACGCGGGGACGGGCGGGGGCCTGCTCAAGACCACGGACAGCGGGAAGACGTGGCACGACACGACATCGGATCTGACGGGTCACGAGGGGTTCGCGCTTCCCGTGACGTCAATAGCCATCGACCCCGACGATCCCGACCGGCTCCTCCTGGGCACGTGGTGGAAGGGGTCTGACCTCTTCAGGTCGACGGACGCGGCCGAGACCTGGAGCAGCGTCGGCAATAGCCTGCCCAGCACCTACGGCCCCCTCATCTCGACCGTCACTCTCGACCCAGCGGATCCGGGGACGATCTACGTGGGTCTCGACCGGGGCGTGTTCAAGTCCACGGACGAAGGACAGAGCTGGCACCGTTCGAGTCACGGTCTCCCGCACTGGACGAGGCCGCTCGCGATCGTCGTGGATCCCAACTCGCCGCCCAAGATCTACGTGGCAACGGAATACGGCGTCTTTCGCAGTGCAGATGCAGGGGCCAGGTGGACACCGATGAATTCCGGGCTGCGAACCCGGTCGGTCGATGCCCTCTCGATCAGTGGCTCGACGCTCTACGCGGGCACCGTCGGGAGCGGCGCGTACTCGCGGCCGGTCGGCTGAGCCGGCTCAGCTCCACACGCCGAACAACGGATTCACCGGGCCGATGCCCTCGCCGATCTGCAGGGCGCCCTTGATGGCCTCCGTGACGAACTGCTTGCCCTTCGTGACCGCGTCGAGGAGCTCGAACCCCTTTGCCAGGTGCGCGGCGATCGCGGCCGACAGCACGCAGCCCGTGCCGTGGGTGTTCGGCGTGTCGAAGCGTTCGGCCTCGAGCCATTCCATGCAGTCGCCGTCGTAGTACAGGTCCGACGCGCGGCCCGACTCCTCCATGTGCCCGCCCTTCACCAGCACGGAGCGCGCGCCGAGGTCGACGATGGCTTCCGCGCTTCGCTTCATCTCGTCGCGCGTCTCGACCGGGAACCCGGCGAGCGCAGCCGCCTCGGGGAGGTTCGGGGTGACGACGGCCGCCAGCGGCACGATCCGCGAACGAAGTGCGTCGACGGCGTCGTCCTGCAGAAGCTGGTGCCCGTGTTTCGAGACGGAGACGGGATCCACGACGAGATCCGCGATCCCCGACTCCCGGACCGCCTCTGCCACCTCCTCGACGATCCCGACCGAGGCGAGCATCCCGGTCTTGGCCGCGTCGACGCCGATGTCGGTCGCCACCGCTCGGATCTGCTGACCCACCGTCTCGGGCGACAGCTCCTCGTACCCCGAGACGCCCTTCGTGTTCTGCACGGTCACCGCCGTGATCGCGGTCATGCCGTAGACCCCGAGCGCGCTGAACGTCTTGAGGTCGGCCTGCACGCCGGCGCCGCCGCCGGAATCGGAGCCGGCGATCGTCAGCGCCCGGGGCACCGGATCAACGCGATGCAAAGTGATCCCATCCCCCCGCCTCGAGCGGCCGCTCGTTCCCCTCGGCGTCGACCACCGTGAGGCCGGTGTCCGTGATCTCGCCGATGTCCGTCAGGCGCACACCGAACCGGTCCTCGAGCTTCGCGGTCGCCGGCTCCACGGCCGCGGGATCGATCGAGGCCAGCAGCTCGTAGTCCTCGCCGCCGGACAGGGCGAGCTGCAACGGATCCGCATCGGCCACCGCGCTCCGGAGCTCGCCGAGCGCCTCCGCCACCGGCACGCGATCCAACTCGACCCGGGCACCGACGGCGCTCTCCGCACAGAGCCTGGACAGATCGAGGAGCAACCCGTCGCTGATGTCCATCATGGCCGTGGCCCCGGCCTGGGCCAGCGTTGCCGCCTCCCCGATCCGAGCGACGGGCCGGAAGTGCGCCTCCATCAGCTCCCGGCCCCACGGGGTGGTCACCGACGAGCCCCCGGCGCGGGCGAGCAGCAGCCCCCCGGCCGAAGCGCCGAGGGTCCCGGTCACCACGACGCGATCACCCGGCCGGGCGCCTGACCTGAGCACGGCCCGTCCCCGAGCGACCTCACCGATGACGGTCACGGAGACAACGGTCTGCGGCGAGCGGTTCAGGTCGCCCCCGACGAGCGAGAGCGCGTACTCGTCGCACGCCGCCCGCATCCCGCCGAAGAGCTCGATGACCCACGCGACGTCGACGTCGGCGGCGAAACCCAGCGACACGAGGGCGTATCGAGGCGATGCCGCCATGGCCGCGATGTCCGAGACGTTGACGACGATGGCCTTCGCCCCGAGGTCGCGGGCGGACACCATGGACCGTTCGAAGTGCACGTCCTCGACGAGCATGTCGGTCGTCGCCACCGTGAGGCCCCGGCCGGACTCGAGAACGGCCGCATCGTCGCCCGGCCCGACGATCACGCCCGGCCCCTCGCCGGAGAGGACCTTGCGGATCACCCCGACCAGCTCGTCCTCGGTGAACCCCTCTCCCCGTCGAGCAGCCATAATCCAAGGCTACCTGTCAGGAAGGGGAGGTCGTGGGCGTCATCAACACCCTGGAGCTCGAGGGCGTATCGGACAAGAGCTGGGGCGACGCGGCTCGAGTGGCCCTTCGCGAGGCCGCGAGGACCATCCGCCACATCAACCGGATGGAGGTTCTCGGCACCGGCACGAGCGTGGCCGAGGGCCGAATCGTGGAGTACCGCACCCAGGTTCGCCTGTACTTCGAGGTCGAGGGAACCCGCTAGCCCCGCAGCCGCCGCAGCGGCCCGTACGATCGCTTCGCTTGACCCGCTGACGGGTACAATCCAGCCCCACACCGCTTTGTTCGTGTTTGCTTGCATTGGGCCCGAGCCGAAGGAGTGACCGAACCGTGACCGTCGAAGCGAAGAGGATCCACGACAACCCATCCGCCGAGGAGCTGCGGACATTCACCGAGGGCATGCCGAACTGCAGCATCACCGAGTTCGACAACCCCAATGTCCAGACGCGGGTGACGTCGCGCAGCGCGGCGAGCACGTTCCTGGTCACCGACGATCCAACCACGGCCTCCGGCAAGACCATGACGCGCGAGGAGTACGAGCGCGTCGCGAAGCTCCAGGACGGCTACATCCGACAGCAAGAGATGGTCGTCATCGACGGCTACATCGGCTCCGACCAGGATTTCCGCGTGCCGGCCCGCCTCACCATCGAGAAGGCGAACGCCAACATCGCCGGCATGCAGCAGAAGCTCTACTTCGACCGCGAGCCCGGCGAGCCCACGGTGCAGGTCATCTACACGCCGAACCTCGAGATGCCCGGCTATCCCGACGACCGCTGCATCGCCGTCGACCTCGAGAACAACGTGACGCGGGTCATCAACTCCGACTACTTCGGTGAGTCGAAGAAGGGCGGCCTGCGCATGTGGAATCGCATCGTGTACGACCGGGGCGGCCTCGCCCTGCACGCGGGGTGCAAGGTCGTGCCGGTGAACGGCGGCGAGAAGACCTTCCTGATCATCGGGCTCTCCGGCACGGGCAAGACCACCACCACGTTCACCACGCAGAACGACTCGCTGCCGGTGCAGGACGACTTCGTGGCGCTCATGCCCGAGGGCAAGATCTACGGCAGCGAGAACGGCTGCTTCGCGAAGACGTTCTCCCTCGATCCCGACTTCGAGCCGAACATCTTCAACGCCGTGGTGAAGCCGCAGTCCTATCTGGAGAACGTCTACCAGGACGACACGGGCCAGGTGAACTTCTTCGAGACCTCGTACACGAAGAACGGGCGCGCGGTGTTCGGCATGGACGCGCTCGGCCGGTTCCGCGACTCGGGCAGCGTCGGCGCCGTCGATTTCCTGCTCATCCTGAACTGGAACGAGAACATCGTCCCGGCGGTGTCGCGACTGTCGCAGGAGCAGGCCGCCGCGTACTTCATGCTCGGCGAGACCACGGGCACGTCGGCGGGCGGCAAGTCGGAGGAGGGCAAGTTCCTGCGCGTGCCGGGGACGAACCCGTTCTTCCCGCTCCCCCACGGGCTGCAGGGCAACCGGTTCCTCGAGCTCCTGGCGTCACACCCCATCGAGGTGTTCCTGATGAACACGGGACGGGTCGGAGGCAAGGAGGACGACGAGCGCTCGAAGAAGATCAAGATCCCGACGTCGAGTGCGGTCGTGCAGGCCATCGCCGAGAACACGATCAAATGGACCGACGAGCCGGAGTTCGGCTACGAGGTCGCGGAGGACCTGCCGGGTATCGACGACATCGAGCTCCTCCAGCCGTGGCGTCTCTACGAGGGCACCGGCCGCAGCGACGAGTACAAGGGCTTCGTCGAGCGCCTCCGCGCCGAGCGCAAGGAGCACCTGGCGCAGTTCCCGCAGCTCAGCAATGAGATCCTCCGCGCCGTCGGGTAGCCACAGGCCCTCCCTTGGCGAGCGAATGGAGGTGCCGACGGGCCTGGGGGCACCCGGACCCTCTCCTAGGTAGTAATAGAGTAGCCAGGAGAGGGTGCCGACTGAGTGCTCCCCTGGGCGCGCTATCCGCGGCCGACAGGCCGGCCTGCGCTCCCCCACATGGCCGCGGGCCCGATCGCCGGTGAAATGAGCGTGAGGGCGCCCCGGGGGTCGACCGCGTAGAGCCCGGCTCGGTGTCCGACTCCGCCGCAATCGAAGGCTTCCTCGAGCTGGACGACCGCTTCGTTCGTCGGGGTCCATCCAAGGGGAAAGGAGATGGGCGCCCGGGCGTAGCCGCCACCGATCACCGTGCGAGGCGGGCCGCCGGAGGTCGAGATGAACCATGCCGAGTGGAAATCGCACTCATCCCTCCACTCGGCGAGCACCGTCGACCCGTTCGGGGACATCTCCGCCCACAACCAGGACCCTGTCGGCTCGCCCTTGAACGTAGGCGATCCCGTGGCCGGTGGCAGGTGGTCCAGATCCATCGGCCGGACCAGGTTCCGGGCCGCGGCCCTCGACGGCAGACCGATCAGGCGCCCCGAGTCCGCATCCAGTTCGAAGAGCGCCCGGTCTTTGCGCCTCAGGACGACGACAGGTCCGAAGCGCGGCCCCCACAGGGAGTATCCGGAAAGCATCCGCTCCACATGCCCGTCCGGAGCGATCAACCGCACGCCCTCCGCGACGCCGATCGCGATCCCTTGAGTGGAGAGCGATCCGATCGAGACATCTGAAGGCAGCGTTGGTGCAGGCGACGGGAGCACCGGGGAAGGCGATACGGGCGAAATAGGCGTCGATGCCTCCCTGCGTAGCGAGAGGGCCGTGCCCACGACCGCCCCCGCAACGACTGCGGCCGCAATGGCGGCGGTCGCGACACGGAAACGGTGACGACCCCGCTCCCGGTTGACCAGAGCATCGATCGACACCCTTCGGGCGGTGCCGATCGGGCTGTGCACACGCTCTCGGATCTCCTCGGCGGCCCGGCGTCCCCGGGTGTCCAGGTTCACGATCCCTCCTCGATGTCCAGCTGGAGCCTTCGCGCCAGGGCGGTGCGCGCGGCATGAAGGTGTGCCTTGACGGTGCCATCCGCCATCTCGAGGACCCGGGCGATGTCCGCGACGGAGAGGTCCTCCATGTACCGGAGTGCCGCCACCTGCGCCTGGCGCTTCGGAAGCGCTCGCACGGCCCGCCAGAACTCCTCGCTCTCGACCCCGAGCTCAGGGAGCGGTTCCTGGCGCCGAGCACCGATGCGGACCATCGCTCTCGCTTCGCTCAGCCGGCGCCGGATCGTCGAGACGGCGAGGTTCGCGGTGACTCGCCTGACCCACGCCCCCGGCTGCTCGTACGCGCCGACGCGGTCCCAGCTCCGATGCGCCGCGAGGAATGCCTCCTGCGCGATGTCCTCGGCACCCGAGCGGCTTCCCGAAAGTGCATAGGCGAGACCCACGACCGCTGTGAACTCACGCTCGTAGAAGAGAGCGAATGACCCTTCATCGACGCCGGCGCCCACGGCTGCGTCCTTTTCCCCGATGGCGATGTCCATGGTCTCGGGGGTTACTCGCCCGGCCGGCCCGCGGGGTTTAGTCAATCGCGCGGTGCGGTCAATCGCGGGAGCGGCCCAGGGCGTGAGAGGTGAGCGCCTGGACCACGGCGAGTGACAGCGGAACGAGGATGTACCAGCGGTAGCCGTTCCACTCGTCCACGAAGGCACGACCCCGTTCGTGGATCGTCGCCGAGATCACGAACACGCCGGCGACGGCGAACCACAATCCCGCCCGCGCCAGGATCCACAGGGCATACAGCACGTGATCACCGAGCGCTCTCGAGTCGAGCGGTCGCCTCCCCCACACGACCAGCGATCGGATGCCGAGCAGACCGAACACGGCGGCCACCGCGAGCTCGAAGACCCTCATTCCGCGCCCGCCGACGAGAGCGTCGCGACGACCTCGTCGTCCGACACCTGATCGAAGCGGTCGTACCACTGCCCAACCGCGTAGAACGGCTCCGGCGTGGCGAGCGTGACGAGCTCGTCGCACTCCTCCGACAGGCCGGCCAGGGACTGCGGTGGGGCCACCGGGACCGCGAGCACCACGCGGCTCGCGCCGGCCCGCCTCGCCCACCGGGCCGCTGCCACGGCCGTGCCGCCCGTGGCGACCCCGTCATCAACGACGATGGCCGCCCTCCCCTTCACGTCCAGCGGCGGCCTCCCCGCGCGGTACACCTCGGAGCGTCGCTCGATCTCGCGCTCCTGGGCGGCGATCTCCCGCTCGAGATACTCCTCGGACACGCGCAGGTCGCGGACCAGCCGCTCATCGAGCACGCGAACACCGGGCGCCACCGCGCCGAGGCCGAGCTCGGGGTTGCCGGGGGCCCCCACCTTCCGGGGGATCACCACGTCGAGCGGGGCGCCGAGCGCCTTCGCCACCTGCGCCCCGACCACGACGCCGCCCCGAGCGATCGCCAGGACGACGCACGGCTCCCCGCGGAACCCGGCGAGCGCATCCGCCAACCGCTGCCCCGCTTCCCGCCGGTCGCGGAACACCTACTCCGGGCTTCCCGATCGAGGGGTCCGCTCGCCGTCGTCATCGGCTTCTCGGGTCGGACGGCGAGCTCCCCCCTCGAGCCCCCCGCGGCGGCGCTCGCGCTCGTCCTGCTCCTCGCGGATCCGGCGGCGGCGGTCGGGCACGACCTTGGTCGGTGGCGGGACGGGTTTGCGGACGCGCCGGTACGCGTCCAGCGGCTCATCGGGCTGCTTCTTGCTGGGGGGCATGCCCCGATGATGGCACGCTGCCGTTTGCCCCTCGAAACCGCGGTGGCTAGGATGCCCGCCTACCGGGCCGTGCGGCCCGGTTCGCGCTTGCAGGGGAGGTCGACGTGGTCCAGGCGTACATCCTCATCCAGACCGAGGTCGGCAAGGCCGCCCAGGTGGCCAAGGAGGTCGCGAGCATCAAGGGCGTGACCCAGGCCGAGGACGTGACCGGCCCCTACGACGTCATCGTCCGGGCCGAGGCCCGCAACGTCGACGATCTCGGCAAGCTCGTCGTGGCCAAGATCCAGGCGGTGGAGGGGATCACCCGCACCCTGACCTGCCCCGTCGTCCACCTCTAGCGACCCCAGGCGGCTTCAGCTCGTCGCCGTGCCCGATTCGGGCCCCATGGCCTGGTTTGCCCCGGCCGCATGACGGGAATGTCAATCCGTTAGCCGACCACGGGCTCGGCATGCCAACGCACGCCGGGGAGCCTGCACGGCCGGCAGCACACCGGACGGGGAAGGATGCGCCGATGCGGCGGGTTGCGATCGGGACGATGCTCGCCACGGCATTCGCCTTCCTGCCGGCCATGGCCGCCGCGGCGCCGCCCACCCCCGACCCCGCGTTCCTCGGCCAGGACGTCCCGGCATCGGCCTGCACCCCCGCCACGTCCTACGAGCGGCACTTCTGGTCGGACACGGAGGCCTCTTACGGCAAGGCCTGCCGCCGCCTCCACTTCGAGTACGGGCCGATCGTCGTCAAGCCGGGCCAGAACGACGTCCTCGTCGGGCCGGTCACGATCGAGAAGCCCTGGTACGACGGCTACATCGTGCGGTTCTTCCCCAACCTCGTCGACGCCAGCGGGCAGCCGCCCCCCATCGTCGACGTCCACCTTCACCACGCCACGTGGCTCAACTTCTATCCCGAGTACGGCAGCGGGCCGTTCTTCGCCGCCGGCGAGGAGAAGACCATCGCCACCTTCCCCAAGGGATACGGCATGCACGTCGGCGCCGCGGACTCGTGGGGCCTGCTGTACATGGTGCACAACGAGGGCCCGGCGCCCTCCACGGTGTGGATCACGTACGACATCGACTACGTGGCCGACGCGCCCGCGAAGGAGCTCGGCATCGCCCCGGTCAAGCCGATCTGGCTCGACGTGCAGCGCCAGCCCGTCGCCGATGGCGCGCCGAACACCTCCGGTAACCCCGTCTTCAACGTACAGCGCGGTTTCGGCCACTACGACAAGCGCTTCGGCAGGCACGTGTGCATCTGGCCCAAGGAGAACTGCTCCCGGTTCGACGTCTACGGCGACGTCACGCCGCAGCAGGGCAAACCGGTGCAGGTGGGGGGCGCCGACTGGAAGGTGCCGAAGGACCTCTCAGGCACGATCATCGGGCTCGGCGGCCATCTCCATCCGGGCGGACTGCAGGACCAGGTGAGCCTGGTGCGCGACGGTGTGGAGAAACCGATCTTCTGGTCCGACGCCGTGTACTGGAAACGCAAGCAGGTCAGGCGGCAGCACGCCACCAAAGACCGGTGCTGCGGCCCCGACGACTCCTGGGACTTCTCGATGACGGTGACCGGGGCGCCGCTCGACTGGAAGGTGAAGATCAAGCCCGGCGACATCCTCCGGTTGAACGCCGTCTACGACAACAGCGAAGCGAGCTGGTACGAGAACATGGGGATCGTCGTGGCGCTCGTCGCGCCGGACGACCCGCACGGGCCGCCGGGCGTCGACGTGTTCGACGACGACGTGAAGATCGACCCGGGTGTCCCCTTCGGCGCTCCACTCGTCCCCGGCTGGCGGCAGCCGACGTGTCGCCCCCAGCTCACCGGCCCGAACAAGGTCCTCTGCCTGCGGGGCCAGATCACGCACGGGCATCTTTTCGAGGCCAGCGACTTCGGCGGCTGCGACGATCAGGACGCGTCGTGCGACGCCCTGACCAAGAAGGTCGGGCCCATGGTGGACAACATCTCTGTGGGGAACTTCACCTACGGGGTGGCCGACCTCGGTGTGGTCGGGCAGACCGGCATCCCGAGGGTCATGGTGAACAAGCCGGTCACGTTCTGGAACGCCGACACCTCGGGGGACATCTGGCACACCATCACGCGCTGCGCGGCGCCCTGTGACGGGCGCACCGGCCTGGACTATCCCCTCGCGGACGGCGGGACGGGGCCGATGGACTTCGAGTCCATGGATCTCGGCTACGGCGTGTTCTTCTCCCCCGCCAAGGGCCAGATCGGATCGGACAACAAACCCCCCGACCAGACCCTCAGCGACGGCGCCTCCTGGACGTTCACGCCCACGCAGACCGGGACCTACACGTTCTTCTGCCGCATCCATCCGTTCATGCGGGGGGTCGTCAAGGTCGTGAAGTAGCGGAAGCATTGCACCGGCGAAGGAGCCCACGGCACACGTACGCACCGTAGGAGGAAGCGCCCCGTGAACAACTGGATCAGCAAGCGCTGGCGAGACGAGCCTCGAGTCTCCGAACGCCTCCCCGTCGACGTCTATCCCTGCTCCAACGGCGAGTTCGACCCCGGCCCCGTCACGCCGCAGCAACGGCGCGTGATGGCGCTGGCGGAGGAGGCCACGGAGGAGGCCCGCCGCAGGTTCGGGATGACCCGGCGCGAGTTCGTCCGAACCGCTGCCGCCTACACGATCGGCTTGTGGGCCATCGACCAGGTCATGGGCACGGAGTGGGGCAGCTACACCGCCGCGGCACACAACACGAAGACGTGGAACGCCTGCGACCTCGAGTGGCCCCACGCGCAGCTCAACAACCTGCCCGGCGAGTTCATCTTCGACGTGCAGTCCCACCACGTGGATCCGCACGGCAAGTGGCGGATCACGAATCCGGCCATCGAGGTGTTCTTCGCCGCGATCTGGCCCCAGTCGACGGGCGTGGCCGGGGCCGCCACCCCCGACAAATACTGGCCGACCCAGACGCCGTTCCGCGGCGGCCGCGAGATCGACCCCATCGAGGACCTCTCCCGTTTCCACTACCTGAAGGAGCTCTTCCTCGACTCCTCCACCAACTTCACGGTGCTCTCGGCCGTGCCGTCGGATCCGGACAACAATCCCCTGCCCGTGGACGTCGCGGCGCAGACCATCGACACGGTGCAGGAGCTCGCCGGTGGCAACCGCCGCTCGGTGATGCACGCGTTCGTCATGCCGAACCGTGGATCGGGTGGCATGAACACCTCCCTGCTGGGGGCAAAGCCCCTCTACATGCAGGAGGAGTTCGACATGATGCGCGAGAACAAGCAGCTGTACGGCGACCGCATCCGAGGGTGGAAGGTCTACACCGCCTGGGGCGACGTGCCGTACGCGTCCGGCTGGTTCCTGGACGATGACATCGGCATGGCCTTCCTCGACCAGGTCAAGAAGGTCGGTGACGAGACCGGGACGCCGAAGCTGTTCGCGGTGCACAAGGGGTTCGCCCTCACCGGCTTCGATCAGCGCGCGGCCTCGCCGCGCGACGTGGGGCCGGCGGCCCGGCAGAACCCCGAGGTGACCATCGTCACCTATCACTCCGGCTACGACGGCGAGACGGTCGGCCCGTATCCCGGCGACGACAAGGTGAACTCCGCCGATCGCACGGTCGACTCGCTGATCAAGTCGCTGCGCGAGAACGGGCTCGACGCCACGAGGTTCATCCCGGCGGGCCTCGAGCACGGCAACTCGCCGAACGTGTACGCGGAGATCGGCTCCACGTGGCGGAGCGTGATGCGCGATCCCAACCAGGCCGCCCACCTCATGGGCAAGCTCGTGAAGTACGTCGGTCCGCAGCGCATCTGCTGGGGCACCGACAGCCTGTGGTTCGGCTCACCGCAGGCCGAGATCATCGCCTTCCGCGCCCTCGAGTTCTCCGACAAGGCCAAGGCCCTCTACAACCTGCCGTTCGGTCTCGACGGCGACGCGTTCGATCCACGCCGCAACGCGCTGGCGGCGTCGACCTACACGAAGCCGCATCCGGTCGTGAAGGATTGGCCCACCGATCACCGGGCGCACCCGGAGCGGACCATCCGCAACCACGTCTTCGGATACAACGCCGCGCGCATCTACCAGGTGGACGCGAGGGCGAAGCTCCAGAAGATCAAGTGCGACGAGGTGAACCAGCTTCACGACGAGTACGTCGTCGGCGCGGGCACGCCGGTCGCACGCGCCCCCCTGCGGGCGAACGCCTCGTACGGGCATCGCACCCGTCGCGAGGTGTTGAAGGACATCTTCTCCGGCCCGTGGCATCCATAGGAGTGGATCGATGAAGAACGCGCTCCGTTCCCGACTGGCCCTCACGCTGCTGACCGGAGCGCTCGTCCTCCTGCTGGTTCCGATCGCGGTCGCGGCGGCCGGAACCAGGTCCGACACCCACAAGCCGCCGTACAAGAAGGGTGTCCAGGGCGGCGACAACGCCAACTTCATCTACGCGGACCCCGCCTCGGGAAGGGAGATGGTGCTCCGGGCCTATCCCGGCTACAACCCGTTCACCTGCGGAGACTCGAAGGGCGGCTACGTGTCGCTCCGGCTGCCGGTCAAGGTCACGAAGCGCATCGCCTCGGTGGAGGTGGACTACGCGAACGCCCTCGTCGACCCCTACAGCTTCATGACGGCGAGCGTGCGGGACCTCAAGCGGAACCTGTTCCTCGGCTCGAAGGAGATGCGTGGACCGGTGACCGGGAGCGGGGCGATCAGCGTGCCGCTCGACACGCCGGCCCTGCGGGGGTCGACCGTCGTCGTGGACTTCGGACTGGAGGTCCCCTCGGCGTGCCCCAACGCCGAGGTGGCCGAGGCCGAGTTCACGCAGGTGATCGTCAAGCATGCGTAGGGGGCTCGCGGTCGTCCTCGCGGCCATCGCCGTGGGCGCCGTGCTCGCTCCGAGCGCCGAATCGGCCGGGAAGGCGGCGTGTGCGCCGGCCGCCCACGCCGGGGGCGACTGGCCGATGTACGGCCACGATTACGGCAACAGCCGGTTCCAGGACGAGGAGCTCACCATCGGGACGACGGAGGCCGCCACGCTGCAGTCGGCGTGGACCTTCTCGACCGAGGGCCACGGCGACTTCACCGGGACGCCGGTCGTGGCCGACGCCTGCGTCTTCGTCGGATCGAACGGCGGCTGGGCCTACGCGCTGAACGCCGACACGGGCGCCCCCGTGTGGCAGTCCAAGGTGGGCGGCAAGAACGGCAGCATCGACTCCTCGGCGGCCGTCGACGGAGGACGCGTCTTCTTCACCGTGTCCCAGACGTCGAAACCGTCGGTGATCGCGCTCGACGAGCTCACCGGCAAGCTGCTGTGGCGCACCGTGCAGACCACGCAGAGGGGCACCGACGTCTACTCCAGCCCGGTGGTGTTCGACGGCATGGTGATCGCAGGGTGGTCGGGCGGGTCGGCCGAGCTCGGCGACGACGACGACCGGCGAGCGCTGCAGGGCGGCTTCGTGATCCTCGACGCCGCGACCGGCCGGGTGCTGAAGCGCACCTACACCATCCACCCTCCGAACCCCAAGCAGAAGGACGACTTCGCCGGCGGCGGCATCTGGTCCACGGCCGCCGTCGACCCCAAGGCGCGGCTCGCGTACGTCGGCACCGGCAACCCGTTCCGGGCGACGGCGCAGCACAGGTACACCGACGCCATCCTCAAGATCGACCTGGACCGCGGCCACCGGAGCTTCGGGCGGATCATCGACAGCTTCCAGGGCATCCCCGAGACGTACGAGAAGACGTTCGAGCAGCTCCCCTGCTACGACATCCCGGGCAACCCGCCGCCGTACTACCCGCAGGGCCTCGGGAGCTGCATGCAGCTCGACCTCGACTTCGGGGCGTCGCCCAACCTGTACCGGCGCGACGGCATCCAGCACGTCGGCGAGGGGCAGAAGTCCGGCATCTACTGGATCCTGAACGCGAAGACGATGAAGCCGACCGGCGCGGCGACCGTGGGAGTCCCGTCTTCGGTGGGCGGCATTGTCGGGTCGACGGCCACCGACGGCGACGCCATCTACGGCCCCACCACCCAGGGTTACCTGTGGGCCGCGTCCATCCACGACGGGAACAACGACTGGTTCTCCCCCGTCGCCGACGGCGCGCACTGGGGCGAGGCGGTGGCCGTCGCGAAGGGGGTCGTCTACACCGTGGATCTCCGCGGCTGCCTCGACGCGTTCGACGCGGCCACGGGCGCGCCGTTGCTCGTGCACCCCATGGAGGTCGACACGGGCGGCCTCACCGCCTCGTGGGGCGGCGTCTCGGTCGCGCGGAACACCGTGTACGCGGCGGTCGGCATCACGGGACTGCCGGACGGTTTCGTGGTCGCGTACCGGGCGCCGGGATCGTGACCCGATGAGGGCTCGCACGGTGTTCCTGCCGCTCCTGCTGGCCGTGCTGACCGGTGCCGCTCCGGCGGCCGCGGGCGCCGCATCGGCGGCAGCGCCCACCGACACGCAGATCCTGAGCGGGCCGACGGCGAAGTACTACGGCTACGTCACGCCACTCGTCGTGGTGAAGAAGGGCGGCCCCATCACGTACACGAACGTCGACGTCGAGCGCCACAACGTGGTGCAGGACGTGAACGCGGACGGCGTGCACGGGTCCGCCAAGGCCAAATGGTGCAAGCAGTTCAAGAAGGGCCGTTGTCCGGTCTTCTACAGCCCGCTCATCGGCCTCGAGCAGTCGGAGCCCGTGCAGGGACTCAACGCCTTGAAGCCCGGGAAGACCTACACGTTCTACTGCACGCTGCACCCGGGGATGAAGGGCAAGCTGCTCGTCCAGCCCTAAGGTCACCGAGAGGCCTCGATGCGCGAGAGGGCCCAGGGGATGGCGGCGAACGCGAACCACGCCACGAACAGTGGGATATAGCTGCGGCTGAGGTCCGCCGCGGCGACCATCCCCGCGCCCACGAGCGTGAGCACGACCACGACGACCTCCGGTCTCAGCCGGGACACGGAGCCATCTTAGGCGGCCCGTCCGGTTTCAGCCGATGCGGCCGCTCCGCTACGACGCGCGAGGTGCGAACGAGGCGACCGGGGTCGGCGAACCCGTGGGGACCACGCTCGGGGGTGGGGACTGGGTGGGCGGCGGGGACTGGGTCGGCGGTGGTGAGTGGGTGGGCGCGGGCGTCGGCGTCGGTGTCGGGGTGGGGGTCGGTGT
>JBHELK010000056.1:0-53088 GCA_046263085.1 Actinomycetota bacterium | reverse complement strand
GGGCCTACGACCACGAGATCCTGGACTCGGCCGTGCGCGACATCGTCGAGCACGTCACGAGGACGGGCGCTCGCGTCGTGGGGCCGGTGCCGCTGCCCACCGAGCGGTCGATCTATACCGTGATCCGCTCGCCGCACAAGGACAAGGACAGCCGCGAGCACTTCCAGATGCTCACGCACAAGCGGCTCCTCGACATCCTCGACGCCACACCCAAGACCGTGCAGGAGCTCCAGCGCCTGTCGCTGTCGGCCGGGGTGGACATCCAGATCAAGGTGGGTGCCTGAGCCGATGCCGGACGTGAAGGGGATCCTTGGCGAGAAGCTGGGCATGACCCAGATCTTCGACGACGCCCGGGCCATCCCCGTCACGGTCATCAAGGCCGGGCCGTGCTTCGTGGCGCAGGTCAAGACCCCGGAGAGCGACGGCTACTCGGCGGTCCAGCTCGCGTTCACCGACTACCGCAACGGCAAGATCAACAAGCCGATGCAGGGGCATTTCGCGAAGCACGGCGACAAGCCCGGGAAGTACGTGGTCGAGCTGCGCACCGACGACGCCTCGAGCTACGAGCCGGGCCAGGAGATCCGGGCCGACATCTTCCAGCCCGGTGACCACGCCGACGTCGTGGGCGTCTCCAGGGGGAAGGGCTTCGCGGGGACGATGAAGCGCCACGGCTTCGGGGGCATGCCCGCCTCCCACGGCACCCAGAAGAAGCACCGCATGCCGGGCTCCATAGGCGGCGCCGCCACGCCGTCGCGCGTGTTCAAGGGGACCCGCATGGCGGGCCAGATGGGCAACGAGCGGGTCACCATCCTCAACCTGGAGGTGGTGCACATCGACCCGGAGCGCAACCTCCTCCTGGTGCGAGGTGCCACCCCCGGCCCGCCGGGCGGCCTGGTGATGATCCGTTCCAGCGTCAAGAAGCCGGCCGCGAAGAAGGGCGCCTGAGCATGGCGAACATCGACCTGCGTGACGCGACCGGCAAGAAGGCCGGCACCCGCGAGCTCCCCGCCGAGCTGTTCGAGGCTCCGGTGAACGTGCCGCTGATGCACCAGGTCGTGGTGGCGGGCCTCGCCGCGATCCGCCGGGGCACGCACTCGACGAAGACCCGGGCCGAGGTCCGTGGCGGCGGCAAGAAGCCGTGGCGCCAGAAGGGCACCGGCCGGGCCCGCCACGGCTCGATCCGCTCCCCGATCTGGTCAGGCGGCGGCATCGCCCACGGCCCCAAGCCCCGCGACCACTCGATGCGCGTCAACAAGAAGATGCGCAAGGCAGCCCTCCGGGGCGCCCTCACCGACGCCCTCCAGTCCAACAAGCTCGCCGTCATCAAGGGGCTCACGTTCGAAGACCCCAGCACCAAAGCCGCGGTAGCTCTCCTGGACGCCCTGGAGCTGACGAGGCGAACCCTCATCGTCCTGCCGGAGCCGCAGCGGGAGACCGAGTTGTCGTTCAGGAACCTGCCGCACGTCAAGGTCACCTATTCACGGTCGCTCTCCGTGTACGACGTCGTCGCAGCCGACCATGTGGTCTTCACTGCAGCGGCCCTGGATGTTCTGGAGGGGACACCGCGCAGCGACTCCGGCGGCGGCCAGAGCGCAACCGAGCCGGAAGAGGGTGACGACGAGTGAAGAGCCCTCGCGACGTCATCATCCGCCCCATCGTGAGCGAGAAGTCCTACGCCGGCCTGGAGAGCAACAAGTACACCTTCCAGGTCCATCCGGAGGCCAGCAAGACGGAGATCAAGGAGGCGATCCAGAAGATCTGGAACGTCCACGTGGTCAACGTCAACACGCTGAAGCGCAGGGGCAAGATCAAGCGCCAGCGCATGGTCGAGGGAAAGCGCCCCGACCAGAAGCGCGCCGTCGTCACCCTCGCCGAGGGCGACCAGATCGAGATCTTCGAGACCAGGTGAGCTGAAGATGGCCGTCCGCAAGTACAAGCCGACCACACCGGGACGACGCGGCTCGAGCGTGTCCGGGTTCGACGAGGTCACCCGGAACCGCCCCGAGAAGGCGCTCGTCGCCAAGGGACGCGAGCGCGCCGGCCGCAACAACAAGGGCCGGGTCACCACCCGGCATCAGGGCGGCGGCAACAAGAAGCGCTATCGCGTGATCGACTTCCGTCGCAACAAGGACGGCATCCCGGCGAAGGTCGCGCACATCGAGTACGACCCGAATCGCTCGGCCCGCATCGCGCTGCTGCACTACGCCGACGGGGAGAAGCGCTACATCCTTGCGCCGCAGGGCGTCTCGGTGGGCGACCGCCTGCAGTCCGGCAAGGGATCGGACATCCGTCCCGGCAACGCGCTGGCGCTTCGAACCATCCCCGTCGGCACCGTGATCCACGCCGTGGAGCTCCGGCCCGGCGCGGGCGCCAAGATGGCCCGGTCGGCCGGCACGAGCGTGCAGCTCGTGGCGAAGGAGGGCCGTTTCGCCACGCTTCGGCTCCCCTCCGGCGAGATGCGGCTGGTGGAGGCCGACTGCAAGGCCACGATCGGCGAGGTCGGCAACCCCGAGCACGAGCTGATCTCCCTCGGCAAGGCCGGCCGGAACCGCTGGCTCGGCAAGCGCCCGTCCGTTCGCGGCGTGGCCATGAACCCGGTCGACCACCCCATGGGCGGCGGCGAGGGCAAGTCCTCCGGCGGCCGTCACCCCACGAGCCCGTGGGGGAAGAAGGAGGGCCGGACCCGCAAGAAGGGCAAGGCCTCCGACAAGCAGATCATCCGCCGGCGTGGAAAGGGAAGGGGCTAGCGCATGCCTCGCAGCATCAAGAAGGGACCGTTCGTCGACGGCCATCTCATGGAGAAGGTCGAGGACATGAACCGCCGGGGCGACAAGCGCGTGATCCGAACGTGGTCGCGGCGCTCGACGATCGTGCCGGAGATGATCGGGCACACCATCGCCGTGCACGACGGGCGCAAGCACGTCCCGGTGTTCGTCTCGGAGTCGATGGTCGGGCACAAGCTCGGCGAGTTCGCGCCCACCCGCACCTTCCGCACGCACGGTCACCACACCGAGCGAAGCTCGTCACTGAAATGAGAAGGAGGTAGGCCGGGGCTCGTCCCCTGCTCACACGATGGAAGCCAAGGCACGAGCGAGATATGTCCGGATCACGCCCTCCAAGGCGAGGCGCGTGATCGACCTCATCCGGGGTCGTCACGTGGAGGAGGCGCGTCGTATCCTTCATTTCTCGCCGCTCGGCCCCGCCCGGACCGTGGGCAAGGTCCTGGACTCGGCGGTGGCCAACGCGGAGCAGACCCCGGGGGTCATCCCGGAGAACCTGATCGTGAAGGCGGCGTGGGTCGACGAGGGCCCGACGCTGAAGCGGTTCCGGCCTCGCGCCTACGGGCGGGCAGCTCGCATCCGCAAGCGCACGTCGCACATCACGCTCGTCGTGGAGTCGATCCAACCGATCGAAGAGGTGGCAGCAAGTGGGACATAAGGTCAATCCGTACGGGTTCCGGCTCGGGGTCATCTACCCCTGGAAGTCGAACTGGTATGCCGACAAGGAGTACGCGGACGCCCTGCACCAGGACGTGCAGATCCGCAAGCACATCCGCGGCAAGCTCTCGCGCGCCGGCATCTCCTCCATCGACATCGAGCGCCGGGGCGATCAGATCCAGGTGTTCATCCGCACGGCGCGTCCGGGCATTGTCATCGGCCGCAAGGGGGCCGAGGTGGAGCGCATCCGCAAGGACGTCGAGCGCATCACCGGGCACCGGGCCGACGTCAAGGTCGAGGACATGAACCAGGCCGCAACGGTCTCCAGGCCGGAGACCGACGCCCAGCTCCTCGCGCAGGGCGTGGCCGAGCAGCTGGCCGGGCGCGTGTCGTTCCGTCGGGCCATGCGCCGCGCGGTGCAGACCGCCATGCGCGCCGGGGCCCTCGGGGTCCGGGTGCAGTGCGGTGGGCGTCTGGGCGGCACCGAGATGTCGAGGCGCGAGTGGTACCGCGAGGGACGGGTCCCGCTGCACACGCTGCGAGCGAAGATCGATTACGGCCTGGCGGAGAGCAAGACCACGTTCGGCCAGATCGGCGTGAAGGTGTGGGTGTATCACGGCGACGAGATCCCGATCCAGGAGCAGGAGACGGCGCGGGTGCGAGCCCGGGCCCTCGCCGGCATGCAGGCCCGCGGAGCGGGCGGCGCCTCCACCGGAGCGCTCATCACCGACGTGAAGGAGCTCGCCGAGGTCGAGGAGCCGGAACCGGAGCAGGAGCAGCCGACGGAGCCGTCCCCGATCGAGACGCCGGAGGAGCCCGCGACGCCCGCCGAAGGCGACGCGACCGAGAACGTCCCCGTGGAGCCCGGCGAGCCGGAATCCGGCCCCGAGTCGGGCGCTCCGGACGAGGGAGGCGAGGGCGAGTGATCCCTCCCGCGAACCCAGCTGCATTCGAGCGTCGCTGCATCCCCGCATGCGGCGTTGCTCGTCGCTTGCGTACCTTTCAGGTACGCGGCACTCCTCGCGCCTTGCCTGTGTGGCGCAGCGACGCTCTCGGAGCCACGCCGGGCCACGGGAGGGATCACTGATGCTCGCCCCGAAGAAGGTCAAGCACCGCAAGCAGCACCGGGGCCGCATGCGGGGTCAGGCCAAGGGCGGCACCGAGGTCCACTTCGGCGACTACGGGCTGCTCGCGCTCGAGCCGGGCTGGATCACGAACCGCCAGATCGAGTCGGCCCGTGTGGCCATCACACGGCACATCCGCCGTGGCGGGAAGGTCTGGATCAACATCTTCCCCGACAAGCCCATCACGAAGAAGCCCGCCGAGACCCGGATGGGCTCGGGGAAGGGCAACCCGGAGAGCTGGGTCGCCGTGATCAAGCCGGGCCGCGTGATGTTCGAGCTGTCGGGCGTGCAGGAGACCGTGGCCCGCGAGGCCATGCTCCGTGCGGCGCACAAGCTGCCGATCAAGACGAAGTTCATCTCCCGCGTGGGGGCCGAGTGATGGCGAACGCCAAGGATCTGCGCGAGCTGCCCGACGACGAGCTGCTCACGCGCCTGGAGGGGGCGAAAGAGGAGCTGTTCAACCTGCGGTTCCAGTTCGCCACGAGCCAGCTCGACAACCCCACGCGCATCAAGGCCGTCCGGCACGACGTGGCCCGCATCCTGACCGTCCTTCGCGAGCGGTCGTCGGAGGAGGACCTCGAGCGCGCCGTGGCCCGGTCCACCGAGGAGGCCCTCGCGGAGTCCCGCGAGGCGCAGGCCCGGGGCGAGAAGAAGGGCACGGCGCTCGGCGAGATGGCCCAGCAGGCCTCGATCGAGCAGGAGGCCGCCATGGGCGCCGAGTACGTGCCGGAAGAGGAAGAGGAATGAGCGAGCAGCCCGAAACCGTGGACCAGGGTCTCACTCGGCCGGGAGCAGGAAGCGATCCCATCGCATCCGAAGCCGGACGAGGGCAGCGGAAGGTGCGTCAGGGCGTGGTCGTGTCGGACAAGATGGAGAAGACCGTCGTGGTCCGCATCGAGCACGCCGTGCGACACCGCGCGTACCACAAGACGATGCGCCGCACGCGAAAGCTCGTGGCGCACGACGAGGCCGGCGACGCGCACGTGGGCGACACGGTCCGCGTCATGGAGACCCGCCCCCTGTCGAAGACGAAGCGGTGGCGGGTCATCGAGGTCGTGGAGCGGGCCAAGTAGCCCGAGGAGACGAGTGAGTGATCCAGCAGGAGACGCGTTGCAAGGTGGCGGACAACACCGGGGCCAAGGAGGTCCTGGTGATCCGCGTCCTGGGCGGCTCCGGCCGGCGCTACGCGAGCCTGGGCGACGTCGTGGTGGGGTCGGTGAAGGACGCCCTTCCGGGCGGCGCGGTGAAGAAGGGCGAGGTCGTGAAAGGCGTCGTCGTTCGCACGGCGAAGGAACGCCGCCGCCAGGACGGCTCCTACATCAAGTTCGACGACAACGCCGTCGTGCTCATCAACGAGCAGAAGAATCCCCGCGGCACCCGCATCTTCGGGCCGGTGGCCCGGGAGCTGCGGGAGAAGCGGTTCATGAAGATCATCTCGCTGGCACCGGAGGTGCTGTAGATGCCGGGCGTTGACGTCAAGAAGGACGACCAGGTGAGGGTGATGAACGGCAAGGATCGCGGCCACACCGGCCGGGTGATCCATGTGCTGCCGCGCGAGGGCCGTGTGATGGTGGAGGGAGTGGCCCGGGCCAAGCGCCACACCCGCATGAGCGGCAAACGCTCGCGAAGTGGCCAGCAGCTCCAGCAGGCCGGCATCGTGGAGAGCGAGCTGTTCATCGATCTCTCGAACGTGCAGATCGTGTGCAAGAAGTGCAACCAACCGACGCGGGTCGGCCATCGCGTCGCCGATGGCGGCAAGAAGATCCGCGTGTGCCGCAAGTGTGACGCCGACCTCTAGGAACGGATGATGGCAGACATCCCACGACTCAAGCAGCGGTACCGCGAGGAGGTCCTCCCGCGCCTGCGCGAGGAGCGTGGCTTCCGCAACCCCATGCAGGTGCCGCGCCTGGAGAAGATCGTGGTGAACATGGGCATCGGCGACGCCGTCAAGGACGGGCGGCTGCTCGACGCCGCGCTCGAGGATCTCCAGATCATCACGGGCCAGAAACCGCTCGTGACCAAGGCGCGGAAGTCCATCGCCGGGTTCAAGCTCCGCGAGGGCATGGCGATCGGAGCCAAGGTCACGCTTCGCGGCGCGCGCATGTGGGAGTTCCTCGACCGCCTGGTGTCCACGGCGCTGCCGCGCATCCGCGACTTCCGCGGCCTCGATCCGAACGCGTTCGACGGCCACGGCAACCTCACGATCGGCGTGACCGAGCAGCTGATCTTCCCGGAGATCGACTACGACAAGGTGGCGCAGGTCCGGGGCATGGACATCACGGTGGTGACGACGGCGAAGAACGACGACGAAGGACGAGCGCTGCTGCAGGCGCTGGGCTTCCCGTTCCAGGGGATGCCGGCGGTGACTGCGGCGGCCTCGTAGGAGAGAGTCATGGCGAAGAAGGCACTCCTCGAGAAGTCGGGCAAACCGAACAAGTTCCGGGTCCGCGAGTACACGCGGTGCCGGCGGTGCGGACGAGCCCGCGCGGTGTTCCGCAAGTTCAAGCTGTGCCGCATCTGTCTGCGAGAGCTGGCGCACGCCGGCGAGGTGCCGGGGGTGACGAAGTCGTCATGGTGAGGCTGGCCTCGAACGTCACCGATCCCGTCGCGGACCTGCTCACCAGGATCCGCAACGCCAACCTGGCCGCGAAGGACGAGCTGTTCGTCCCGGCCTCGCGCATGAGCGAGTCGATCTGCCGCATCCTGCAGCGGGAGGGGTACATCCGCGGCTACGTGAGGGAGACCGACGACAAGTTCCCGGTGCTGCGCGTCCAGCTCAAGTACGGCAAGAACCGGGAGCGCACGATCACCGGGCTCAAGCGCATCTCGACGCCCGGGCGCCGGGTGTACACGGGGCGCGACAAGCTCCCGCGCGTCCTCGGCGGCCTCGGCATCGCCATCCTGTCCACGTCGCAGGGTGTCATGACCGACCGCGAGGCATCGCGGCAGCGCCTCGGCGGCGAAGTGCTGGCCCACGTCTGGTAAATCGTAGGCCGGGCCTGGTGCCCGGCCGTGAGGCGGGGACAAGCCCCGCCCCACGAAGGAGAGGGAAGTTGTGAGTAGGATCGGGAAGCAGCCAATCGAGATACCGACCGGCGTCGACGTCGTCGTCGACGGGTCGCGCGTGGCCGTGTCGGGTCCGCGGGGATCGCTCGAGCAGCGGTTCCACGACGAGATCCGCATCCTGAAGGAGGACGGCTCGATCCTCGTCGAGCGCACCGCCGAGGACGGGTTCCATCGCGGGCTGCACGGGCTCACCCGTACGCTCATCGCCAACATGGTCGAGGGCGTCACGAACGGGTTCGAGAAGCGACTGGAGATCGTCGGCGTGGGGTACCGAGCGAACCTCAAGGGGTCCGACCTGGACCTTGCTCTCGGCTTCTCTCACCCCGTGCTCGTCCGGGCCCCGAAGGGCATCGAGTTCGACGTGCCCGCGCCGAACCGCATCACGATCCGCGGGAACGACAAGCAGGCGGTCGGTGAGATCGCCGCGAACATCCGCAAGATCCGCAAGCCCGAGCCGTACAAGGGCAAGGGCATCCGCTACGAGGGCGAGTTCGTGCGCAAGAAGGCCGGGAAGGCCGCCAAGGGGGCAACGAAGTGACCGAGGCCAAGGTCAAGCGACTGGCGAGGGTCCGCCGCCATGCGCGCGTGCGCAAGCGCATCCGCGGCACGGCCGAGCGGCCCCGCCTGGCGGTGTACCGGTCGAACAAGCACATCTACGCGCAGCTCATCGACGACCTGTCATCGCGTACCCTGGCTGCGGCCTCCGACTCGGAGGCCAAGACCAAGTCCGACGACGACAAGTCCGCACAGGCGAAGGCGGTCGGCCAGCTCATCGCGGAACGCGCGAAGCAGGCCGGCATCGAGGCTGTGGTCTTCGACCGCGGAGGGCGGCTGTACCACGGGCGCGTCGCCGCGCTGGCGGACGGTGCCCGTGAGGGAGGCCTGAAGATCTAGTGAGGCGTTTCGATCCGAATCCACAGGACCGCGGCGGGCTCGAGGAGCGCGTGGTCTCCATCAACCGCGTGGCCAAGGTGGTCAAGGGCGGTCGCCGGTTCTCGTTCGCCGCGCTCGTCGTCGTGGGCGACGGGGCCGGGCGCGTCGGCGTCGGCTACGGCAAGGCCAAGGAGGTCCCCGCGGCCATCTCCAAGGGCGCCGAGGAAGCCAAGAAGAACATGTTCGACGTGCCGCTCATGGGCACCACGATCCCGCACCAGGTGCTGGGACGGGACGGCGCCGGCGTCGTGCTGCTGAAGCCGGCCTCTCCGGGAACCGGTGTCATCGCCGGCGGCCCGGTCCGCGCCGTGGTCGAGGCGGCCGGCATCAAGGACATCCTGTCCAAGTCCCTGGGCTCGGACAACCCGATCAACATCGTGCACGCCGCCGTCACCGGGCTGAAGGAGCTCCGGCGTCCCGAGGAAGTCGCGCGCCTCCGGGGACTCGAGGTCAACCAGGTCGCCCTGCGGCCGATGGTCGAGGCCGTCGAGCAGGCGGAGGCCCGCCGCCGGGCGAAGCAGGCGGAGGACCACATGGGCGGCTCCGACGGCGGGGGTTGAGATGGCGAAGCTCCGGGTGACCCAGCGGCGCAGCGTCATCGACCGGCCGCGCGACCAGAAGGCGACCGTCCGCGCGCTGGGCCTCAAGCGCATCAACGATTCCGTGGTGAAGGACGACCGCCCCGAGATTCGGGGGATGATCGCCGCGGTCCGTCACCTCGTCGACGTGGAGGAAGTGAGCGAGTGAAGCTCCATCATCTGAAGCCTGCGCCCGGATCGAAGCGGGCCAAGAAGCGCGTCGGCCGGGGTAGGGCCGGGACGCGCGGCAAGACCGCCGGGCGTGGGACCAAGGGCTGGGGAGCGCGCCAGCAGCCGAAGCAGGGCTTCGAGGGCGGCCAGATGCCCCTGGCCCGCCGGATCCCCAAGCTGAAGGGGTTCACCAACCCCAACCGGGTCGAGTACGCCGCCATCAACGTGGCCAGACTGGCCGAGGTCTTCGACGCCTCCGAGGCGGTCGGCCCGGAGCAGATGCACGCCCACGGGCTGGTCCGCAAGGGCCTCCCCGTGAAGGTGCTGGCCCAGGGGGAGATCGACAAGGCCCTCACGGTGCGCGCCCACGCCTTCTCGGAGGCGGCCAGGACCAAGATCGAGCGCGCCGGAGGCACCGCCGAGGTCCTCGAACGGACGACTCGATAAGATGGGGGGAACCACGGTGGGCGGCGGGCGATGCTGAAGGCTTTCGTCAACTCGTTCAAGATCCCGGATCTCCGCAAGAAGATCCTGTTCACGCTGCTCATCATCGCCATCTTCCGGCTCGGGTCCCACGTGCCCGTGCCGGTCGTGGACATCGGCAAGCTCCAGGATCAGCTGAAGAACAACAGCGGGGGCTTCCTCCAGTTCATCAACCTGTTCTCCGGCGGCGCCCTCACGAACATGGCCGTGTTCGCGCTCGGGATCATGCCGTACATCACGAGCTCGATCATCATGCAGCTCCTCACCGTGGTGATCCCGAAGCTCGAGCAGTGGCAGAAGCAGGGCGAGGTCGGCATCAAGAAGATCACCCAGTGGACCCGCTACATGACGGTCACGCTGGCGCTGCTCCAATCGACCGGGTTGGTGTTCCTGTTCCACACGGGACAGCGGGGCTTCGGGTCGGCGGGAGGGGTCGGCTTCGACATCTTCCCGCCGGGACAGTTCACCGCCCCGCACGTGGCGCTCATCGTGCTGATCCTCACCGCCGGCACGGCCACCATCATGTGGATGGGTGAGCTCGTCACCCAGCGGGGGATCGGCAACGGCATGTCCGTGCTGATCTTCACGAGCGTCATCTCGAGGCTGCCCCAGCAAGGCACCGCCATCCTCAAGCAGGCCGGGGCGGCGAAGTTCTACACGATCGTCGCGATCGCGCTTGCGATCATCGTCGCGGTCGTGTTCATGGAGCAGGGCCAGCGGCGCATCCCCGTGCAGTACGCGAAACGGGTGGTGGGCCGCCGCATGTACGGCGGGCAGAGCACGTACATCCCGCTCAAGGTGAACCAGGCCGGGGTCATCCCGATCATCTTCGCGGTGTCGGTCCTGTATTTCCCGCAGCTGCTGGCCTCGACCGTGCACTGGACCGGCCTGCAAAACTTCGTCCAGAACCAGCTCGGCACCCGGGGCGTGCTCTACATGGTGATCTACGGGCTGCTGGTCGTCTTCTTCGCTTACTTCTACTCGGCGATCACATTCAACCCCGTCGACACCGCCGACAACATCCGCAAGTACGGTGGGTTCATCCCCGGCATCAGACCCGGCCGGCCCACCGCCGATCACCTCAACCACATCCTCGTACGCATCCTGTTGCCCGGCTCGCTGTTCCTCGCCGCGATCGCGCTGGTCCCCTACATCGTGCTCAACACGTGGAACATCCAGCAGTTCCCGTTCGGAGGGACGTCCATCCTCATCACGGTCGGGGTCGCGCTGGAGACGATGAAACAGCTCGAGTCGCAGCTGTTGATGCGGCACTACGAGGGCTTCCTCGCCTAGGGTCATGCGACTCGTCCTCCTGGGCCCGCCCGGAGCGGGGAAGGGCACCCAAGCCCACCGACTCGAGGATCGTTTCGACGTGGTCCTCATCGGCACGGGCGACATCTTTCGCGAGAACGTCAAGGGCGACACCCAGCTCGGCCGCGAGGCGAAGGCCTACATGGAGGAGGGCGATCTCGTGCCCGACGACGTCGTCGTACGGATGGTGCTCGACCGGCTGGATCAATCCGACGTCGGCAACGGGTTCATCCTCGACGGGTTCCCCCGCACGCTGGGCCAGGCGCAGTCGCTGGAGAACGCCCTGGCGGAGCAGGACCGCCCGCTGTCGGCGGCGCTGAAGTTCGTGATCCCGGACGAGATCGCCGTGAAGCGGCTCGCCGGACGCCGCACCTGCGCCACGTGCGGGCGCACCTACAACGTCGAGTTCAGGCCGCCCGCGGTCGAGAGCATCTGCGATCGCTGCGGCGACGCGTTGATCCACCGCCGCGACGACGAGGAGGCAACCGTCCGCCACCGTCTCGAGATCTACCACCGCGACACCGAGCCGCTGGAGTTCTTCTTCTGGGAGCGGGGGCTCCTCCGAGAGGTGGACGCCGAGGGCCTGGAGGACGAGGTCACGGACCGGGCGGTGGACGCTTTGGCCGACCTCAGCGAACGCGCGTGAGACCGTGATCATCCTCAAGTCGCCCCAGGAGATCGCCAAGATGCGCCGGGCCGGACGCATCGTCGCGTCGACCATCGACCGCGTGGTCTCGAGCGTCCGTCCCGGGGTCACCACGGCCGAGCTGGACCGGGTGGCGGAGGAGCATATCCTCGCCGCGGATGCCGTCCCGTCCTTCAAGGGCTACCGGAGGTTCCCGGCGTCGATCTGTGCGTCGGTGAACGAGGAGGTCGTGCACGGCATCCCGGGGGACCGCAGGCTCGAGGAGGCGGACATCCTGTCGCTCGATTTCGGGGCCATCTGGCAGGGCTACCACGCGGACTCGGCCCTCACCGTCTTCGTCGGCGAGCCGCCGTCGGCCGAGGCGGAGAAGCTGGTGCGGGTCACCCAGGACGCACTCGAGGCCGGCATCTCGCAGGTCAAGGCGGGGAGCCATCTCTCGGACATCTCGCACGCCGTGGAGCAGGTGGTGGAGGGCGCGGGGTTCAGCGTGGTGCGCGAATACGTCGGCCACGGCATCGGACAGAACCTGCACGAGGATCCGCAGATCCCGAACTACGGCCCGCCCGGGCGGGGGCCCGAGCTCAAGACCGGCCTGGTCATCGCCATCGAGCCCATGGTGAACATGGGGGGATGGGAGACGCGGGTGTTGGCCGACGACTGGACCGTGGTCACCGCCGACGGCTCGCTGTCCGCGCACTTCGAGCACACCATCGCCGTCACCGACGAGGGCCCCGAGGTCCTCACGGCACGGTCGTAATCCCGTCGGCTGAGGCGCGTTTGACGCGGGCGTCCGGTGGTATTACCGTCAGTAACAGTTACCATGAGTAACAGAGCAAGCAGGTCATCGGGTCGGCAAGGTGTGGATCGGGCCGCCCGGCGCGCGGAGCGGCGCGAGGTGCTCCTCGACGCCGCCATCGAGTGCCTCCGACGCGAGGGCCCGGACGCGTCGATGGACGACATCGCGGCCGAGGCCGGTGTCACCAAGCCCATCCTGTACCGGTACTTCCGGCACAAGGCCGACCTCTACGACTCACTCGCCGCGAGATACCTGGACCTCGTGGCCGCCAGCCTTCGGAAGCCCATGCGGCGCAAGGATCACCCACGAGCCGTGCTGCGCTCGGCGATCGACGCGTACATCCGCCTCGTCGAGCGGGACACCGAGATCTACCGGTTCCTCACCCGCCGCGGCCGGCTGTCCGGGTGGTCCGGCGAGGGCCCCGTGCAGGACTTCATGCGGTGCCTGGGCGACGAGATCGGCCTGGTCCTGGGGGAACGCTTGCGGGAGGCGGGGCTCGACAGCGGTCCGGCCGAGGTGTGGGGCCACGCCATCGTCGGGATGATCAGCTCGGCAGTCGATTGGTGGGTGGACCGCCCGGTCCTGCCGCGCGCCCGGCTGGTCGGGTACCTCACCGATCTGCTGTGGGGTGGCTTCGGAGGCTCCGGGCGGCCGGCAGTTCCGGTCGCATCCTCGTCGGACCCGGCGCCGAGCGACGTCGTGGTCTCGATGCGGCGGAAGCGATGAGCATCGGTTCCATCGCTCAGGCCGCCGCCCCGGCCAGGGGAGCGCCTCTCCAGGACGTGCTCTTCGCCTCCCTCGTGGGGGCCGTGCTGTTCGGGGGCGTCCTCGTTATCGGAGCGCTCTACGTCGCGGGCCGCCTGCCCCTGCTCGATCGGCTCTCCGAGCGAGTCGAACGCGCCTCGGGACTCCCCGGCTGGGCCGCCGTGCCGTTCGAGCTGGCGGGAGCGTCGCTGGCAGCGGCGGTGTTCGGCTTCTACTGGGACGTCTCCTGGCACATCGACCGGGGGCGCGACCCGGGACCCTTCGCCAACCCAGCGCACTGGTTCATCTTCATCGGTCTCGGCGGGATCGCCCTGGCCGGAGCGGTGAGCGTGCTCCTCGGATCCAACAAGCCACCCGCGACCGCGGTCCGCATCGGCAGGAGGTTGTGTTCGCCCATCGGCGGGCTGCTCCTCTTGCTGAGCGGCGGCGTCGCATTGCTGGGTTTCCCGCTCGATGACGTGTGGCATCGGCTGTTCGGGCAGGACGTGACCCTGTGGGGCCCGACCCACATCCAGATGATCGCCGGGGCGTCCCTGGCAACGCTCGCGCTGCTCGTGCTGGAATCCGAGGCACGCAGGACGGTCGGCACCGACGCGCTGATGCGCGGCCCCATGCGCGCACGGTGGATCGTGGGAACGGCTGGTTTCCTGGTCGGCCTCTCCACGCTGCAGGCCGAGTTCGACTTCGGGGTGCCGCAGTTCCGGCAGCTCTTCCATCCGATCCTGATCATGCTCGCCGCCGGCATCGCCCTCGTCGCCGTGCGGATCCGGGGCGGCCGGGGCAGCGCGCTCGGTGCGGCCGTGGGCTTCCTGGCGATCCGTGGCGTGCTCACGTTGCTCATCGGACCCGGGCTCGGGCGGAGCGTCCTGCACTTCCCGCTGTACCTGCCGGAGGCGGTGCTCGTCGAGCTCGTGGCGTTGCGGATCCCGCGGGAGCGCCCTCTGCGCCTCGCGCTGACGGCTGGCGTCCTGATCGGAACGGTGGGTCTCGCCGCCGAGTGGGGGTGGAGCCATCTGTTCATGCCCCTTCCGTGGCACCTCTCGCTCCTTCCCGAGGCCGCGATCTTCGGGCTGGCTGCGGCGGTCGCTGGGAGCGTGGTCGGCGCGCTGGTCGGACGAGCCCTCGCCGAGGATCGCATCCGTTCCTCGCGGATCCCGGTGGCGCCGGTCGTGGCCGTGACCGCAGCCATCCTGATCTGCCTGGCGTATCCGTTGCCGATGACCGCGGACCCGACGCATCGGGCGACGGTCACGCTCCAGACGGTCACCCCATTTCCGCACCGCACCATGACCGCCACAGTTCACCTCGATCCGCCCGGTCTCGCGGATCACGCCGACTGGTTCAACGTGACCGCCTGGCAGGGGGCCCGCCACGGCGACGGGGGTCTGGTGATCTCCGATCTCGAGCCCGTCGCCCCCGGCGTCTACCACACGACCGAGCCGTTTCCCGTGGACGGAGAGTGGAAAGCCCTGATCCGGCTCGAGACAGGGAACGCCCTCGAGGTGGTCCCCGTGTACATGCCGCTCGACCCGGCCATCCCCGCGAACCTCATCCCGGCAACGCCGCGGTTCACGCGTCACTTCGTGCGCGACAAGACCGCGCTCCAGCGCGAGGCCGCCGGCGGCAGCTCCGGGCTGCAGCTCGCCGCATACATCGCTCTCGCACTCATCGCCGTCTCCTGGCTGGCGGCCTTCGGGTGGGGCCTGCGGAGACTGCGTCTGACCAGCGAAAATGCCCCCGAGATCGCCCCGTGGACGCCTCCGGAGCCGAGTCCCTATACTGTTCGTTCGGCCTCGGGCTGACCCGGGGCTATTCACTTCGTCCCCGACCTGCACGGCTGTTGGCCCGGGGGCGTGCCGGCGACGAAGGAAGGTATGCCGAAGAAGGACGCGATCGAGGTCGAGGGAACGGTCTCCGAGCCCCTTCCGAATGCGATGTTCCGGGTGGAGCTCGACAACGGGCACAAGGTGCTGGCCCACATCTCCGGGAAGATGCGGATGCACTACATCAGGATCCTTCCCGGGGACCGGGTGCTGGTGGAGCTCTCGCCTTACGACCTCCAGCGCGGCAGGATCGTATATAGGTACAGGTGATCCGATGAAGGTTCGTCCGAGCGTCAAGAAGGTGTGCGACCGGTGCAAGATCATCCGGCGCCGTGGTCGCGTGCTCGTGATCTGCTCGAACAACCCCAGGCACAAGCAAAGGCAGGGATAGCACATGGCACGCATCGCCGGCGTCGACCTCCCCCGCGAGAAGCGGGTGGACGTCGCGCTCCGCTACATCTACGGCATCGGTCCGACGCGCGCGTTCGCCATCATCGACGGCACGCAGATCTCCGCCGACACCAAGGTGCGAGACCTCTCGGAAGAGGAGGTCATCCGCATCCGCGAGTACATCGACCGGAACTTCAAGGTCGAGGGCGACCTGCGCCGCGAGGTGGCGCAGGACATCAAGCGCAAGATCGAGATCACCTCGTACCAGGGCATCCGGCACCGCCGGTCGCTCCCGGTGCGCGGCCAGCGCACGCACACGAACGCCCGGACCCGCAAGGGCCCGAAGAAGACCGTGGGCGTCAAGCGGAAGAAGGGGAAGTAGGGAGCTCGAGGAAGTAGCTGGCCGAAGGCCAGCGGTGCCTCGATAGGAGAGGACAGCATGGCGAAAGCCAAGACGAAGAAGCCCAGAAGGAAAGAGAAGAAGAACGTCGCGCACGGCCAGGCTCACATCAAGTCGACGTTCAACAACACGATCGTCACGATCACCGACCTGCAGGGCAACACGCTCTCGTGGGCGAGCGCCGGGAACGTCGGCTTCAAGGGCTCACGCAAGTCCACGCCGTTCGCCGCGCAGCTCGCCGCGGAGGCCGCCGCCCGACGGGCCCAGGAGCACGGCCTGCAGAAGGTCGACGTGTTCGTGAAGGGTCCGGGCTCGGGGCGCGAGACCGCCATCCGGTCGCTCGCTGCGGCCGGGCTCGAGATCCTTGGTATCCAGGACGTCACGCCGGTGCCGCACAACGGCTGCCGGCCCAGGAAGCGCCGCCGGGTCTGACTCGGCGAGGGCCGCGGGCTTCGTTTCGCTCGCGGCACGAAATGCCCGGGGCTCGTTCCCGGCACATGGGCGCGGTAGCAGTGGTTGATCCCGCGCCAGGGAGGTAGAGGCAGTTGCTCATCGTCGCCAGGCCAACGATCCAGGAAGAGACCGTCAACGACACGCGGTCGAAGTTCATCATCGAGCCCCTCGAGCCGGGCTTCGGCTACACGCTCGGGAACTCGCTGCGTCGCACCCTGCTGAGCTCCATCCCGGGAGCGGCGATCTCCTCGATCCGCATCGACGGCGTGCTGCACGAGTTCAGCACCGTGCCGAAGGTGACCGAGGACGTCACCGACATCATCCTGAACCTCAAGGGGCTCGTGCTCCGCTCGGAGCTCGACGAGCCCGCCACCATCTACCTGAAGGCCAAGGGCCCGGCCGAGGTCACGGCCGCCGACATCTCGCCGCCGGCGGGTGTCGAGGTCCTGAGCCAGGACCTGCACATCGCCGAGCTCGGCAAGGGGGGCTCCCTCGAGATGGAGCTCGTGGTCGAGCGCGGCGTGGGCTACCGCTCCGCCGAGCGCAACAAGAAGCCCCGCGATCCCATCGGCGTCATCCCCGTGGACTCGATCTTCTCGCCGGTCCACAAGGTGTCCTATGCGGTCGAGAACACACGGGTCGAGCAGATGACCGACCGCGACCGCCTGATCCTCGACGTCGAGACGAACGGCTCCATCACGCCGCGCGAGGGCCTGGCCTCGGCGGGCTCCACGCTCCTCGAGCTGGTGAGCCTGTTCTCCGAGCTGGCCGAGGCGCAGGGCCTGGCAGTCGGCCCGGCGCAGGACGACACGCAGCTCTCAGGGGACCTCGCCATCACGATCGAGGAGCTGAACCTGTCCGTGCGCTCGTACAACTGCCTCAAGCGTGAGGGCGTGAACACGGTGGGGGAGCTCGTGCAGAAGAGCGAGGCCGAGCTCATGGACATCCGCAACTTCGGCCAGAAGTCGATCGACGAGGTCAAGGGCAAGCTCGACGAGCTCGGCCTCGGTCTGAAGCAGGAGTAGTCGTCGATGCCGAAGCCACGCAAGGGACCTCGACTCGGCTCCGGGCCGGCGCACCAGCGGCTGTTGATGGCTGGGCAGGCCGCGTCGCTGTTCACGCATGAGGGGATCACCACGACGGAGGCCAAGGCGAAGGCGCTCCGCCCGTTCGCCGAGAAGCTGATCACCTTCGCCAAGCGCGGCGACGTCGCCGCCCGCCGCGAGGTGCTGAAGGTGGTTCCCGACCGTGACGTGGTCCACAAGCTGTTCGCCGAGATCGGCCCCCGGTACGCTGAGCGTCCCGGCGGCTACACGCGGATCCTCAAGCTGGGTCAGCGCCAGGGTGACGGAGCTCCGATGGCGAGGATCGAACTCCTCGGGGTTGCTGAGGAGTAGTGGCCTCGAGCCGGTGATCATCAGGTTGGTGCTGGCCTACGACGGCACCGGCTTCCGGGGGTGGGCGAAGCAGCCGCGCGTTCGCACTGTCGAGGGCGAGCTCCAGAAAGCGTTGCAGCGCATGCTTCGCGAGACCCCCTCCATCTCCGTGGCCGGCCGAACTGACGCCGGAGTCCACGCGCGAGGCCAGGTCGCGTCCCTGGAAGCGCCGGATGAGCTCGATCTGGACCGCCTGCGGCGAGGCCTGAACACCATGCTCGCGCCCGAGATCGTCGTGCGGAGCGCGTCGCGCGTGCCGGAGGGCTTCGACGCGAGGTTCAGCGCTAACGCACGCGAATACCGGTACCGCATCGACGTGGGTCCCGTGGCGGACCCGTTCACCGCCCGGTTCACGTGGCACCGCCCCGGCGAGCTATCGCTCGGCGCCATGCGAGCCGCGGCCCGGCACCTGATCGGCCCTCACGACTTCGCGTCGTTCGGACGCCGGTCGGACGATCCGGGTGCCTCGACGGCCCGGATCCTGGAACGGTTGTCCGTCGTTCGACGAGAGGATGTCCTGGAGGTCACCGCCCGAGCGAACGCGTTCCTCCAGCAGATGGTCCGGAGCCTGGTGGGGACCCTGGTGGCCGTGGGGGAGGGCAAGCTCGACCCCGCCGCCATGCCGGCGGTCCTGGCGGCCCGCGATCGCTCCGGGGCGGGGCCGGTGGCGCCGCCCCACGGGCTCACCCTCGAGCGGGTCGTCTATGGGCGCCCGAGGCCTTCGCGTCGTCCCTGACACAGGCAGCCCGCGGAAGCGTCGACTCGAGCCCCACTCGTGTCTGTGTGCTGTGCATCTGCACACAGGAGCCGCCGGCCCTGTCGTCGAACCTCATTCCACCATGAGCGCTGCCTCGGCACCGAGTCCCTTCCGCCGAGCCGTGATCGCGTGCGTCGCGGCGGCGGCTTCGGCCGCGGCGTTCGCCTCGATCGCCACTCCAGCTCGGGCCGGCGAGTCTGCGCCGACGATCTCGACGATCGCGGGCGGCCTTCCCTCGGGCCTCCCGGCGACCCAGATCTCACTCCAGCCTGCCGGTCTGGCTTTCGACGGCGCCGGGAACCTCTTCGTCACGGATCTCGCCGCGGGCGGCGTCTACCGCGTCGCTCCTGACGGGATGGAGTATGCGGTCGCCGGTTCCGGGAGCCGATGTATCCGCAGCTCCCAATCGCTCGACGCCGCCGAGTGCGAGGACGTCGGCGACGGCGGGCCGGCCACCCGGGCCCTGCTTTCGCTGCCGAACAGCCTCGCGGTGGCGCCCGACGGTGATGTCTACGTCTCGGAGTGGAACGGCTATCGGATCCGCAAGGTTGCGGCGGCCGATGGGACCATCTCGACGGTGGCGGGCAACGGTTCGAACACGTGGAAGGGAGAGTCGGAGGAGGGCCCCGCTTCCGACGCGTCGCTGTTCTGGCCGAGTGACCTGCACTTCGACTCGAAGGCCGACCTGCTGGTGAACGACCGGGGGGACTACCGGATCCGCCGGATCCACCCGGATGGCACGATCGCGGCGGTGGTGGGGTGCGGCAACCTCCGGCCCGGCTGCGACACCCCGGTCCGGGACGAGACCCCCTTCGACGGTGCCCACCTCGATGCGAACGCGCTCGCGACCACCCTCTGTCCCGGCGACACGATCTACCTCTCGACCGGGACCGCCGTGTTCCGCATGGACCTCGAGGGCCGCGCGTTCTCGCTCGTTGCCGGAAGCACCGATGAAGGCGCAGCCGTGCCCGGTGAGGGGGAGGGCGGGATGGCCGGTGACGCCCGGTTCGGCAATGTGAGCAACATGGCCTGCGGCCCCGGCGGTGATCTCTTCCTCATGGACTCCGGCACGGACCGCATCGAGGTGGTCGAGGCGCCCGTTGGTCCCTCCAGCATCGTCGAGCACGTGGCGGGGTGCTCGTGCGGCGGAGACTCGGCGGAGGCACACGACGGGTTCTCCGGCGACGGCGGACCCGCCGTCCAGGCCCAGCTCGGGATCGGCTTCACGTATTGCTGCAGCCCCGGAGGTGGGATGGCGGTCGATCACGACGGCGATCTGTACTTCTCCGACATCCACAACAACCGTGTCCGCCGCGTGGACGCCGCGTCCGGCGTCATCAGCACGATCGCCGGGAACGGGGCCGCCTACGACCCCTACGCCGCTCCCCTGTTCGAACCGGGCGTGTACCACCACCACGTCACGTGGGACGGCTTCCGCGATTTCCGTTCCCCGGCAGGGGGGTTCTCCGGCGACGGCGGCCCCGCCTCGTCCGCGCAGCTCGCCACGCCCTACGACGTCGCGGCGGACCGGACGGGCAATCTCTACGTGCTCGACAAACAGGAGAACCGCGTTCGGCGAATCGGTGCCGACGGCACGATCGCCACCGTTGCCGGCTCGGGCTGCCTCACCGACACCATGGCCTGTTTCAACGAGGGAAGGACCGCTCTCGGTGACGGCGGCCCGGCCACGAAGGCGTTCCTGAGGGGCGCCAGCGGCATCGGGCTCGACCGGACGGGGACGCAGCTCTACATCGTCGACACGTGGCACCAGCGGGTCCGGCAGGTGAACATGGGCAGCTCGAGCTTCGTCGTCTACCCGCTCTCCGCGAGCCCCATCACGATCAAGCCGGGCGACATCCAGACCATCTTCGGGCCCGGGTACTCGACGATGAACCCCGTCAAGCCGCCGCTCTACTACGACGGGACGTGCAACGTGATGTACCTGTACTGCGGCGAGGGGCTCCCGGCGACGCAGAACGGCTCGAAATACGCGGGTGACGTCGCCGCGGACGCGGCCGGCAATCTGTATGTGAGCGACGCCGGGAACTACTCGATCCGCGAGATCGAGGCGACCACGGGCGAGGTGCTCCCGTTCGCCGGTACGTACGCGCTGGGCACCACCTGCGGCACGAACACGCAGACGGGGATCCCGGGGGTCCTGACGGCGGTGTGCGGCCCCGAGACGCTGGCCTTCGGCCCCGATGGGAACCTCTACGTCTCCGAACAGGGAAGCGGCGCCATGCCCGGGTCGACCACGAAAGACGGATCGCGGGTGATCAGGTTCGACATGTCATCTCCCCAACACATCTCGTCGGTGGTCGCGGGCACCGGCCTCGCGGGATTCGGTGGGGACGGCGGGATGGCCACGGCCGCTCAGCTCGCATTCCCTCACGGGATCGCCTTCGGTTCGGACGGCTCGGTCTACATCGCGGACACCGGCAACGCGCGGATCCGCAGGGTGGCGCCCGATGGCACCATCACCACGGTCGCCGGCTCCGGAACCATGGAGACGACGTGGAGCATCGGTGGATGCGGTCTCTCCGGCGACGGGGGGCCGGCGGCGGCGGCCCTCCTCTGTGCCCCCATGGGTCTCGCCATGGGTCCGGACGGGGTCCTGTATGTGGCCGATGAGGACAACAGCCGCCTCAGGGCCATCGCGGGCCTGTAGGGATCTGCCGGAGGGGTTTGATCCTTCGGACCGATGAGGCTTTGACGGTCTCCCGAACCCGCAGGTAGCATTGGGGACCGGCCGCCAGGCCGCTTTTTTCACGTATGAAGACCTACGCTCCGAAGCCGGCCGATGTCGAGCGCCGTTGGTATGTGGTGGATGCCGACGGTGTCGTGCTCGGACGTCTCGCCTCGGAGGTGGCCAAGATCCTCCGCGGCAAGCACAAGCCCATCTTCGCCCCGCACGCCGACGTCGGCGACCACGTGATCGTGATCAATGCCAGGGGGATCCGGCTCACCGGCGGCAAGGAGACCAAGAAGATCGCCTACCGCCACTCCGGCTACCCGGGCGGGCTCACCGAGACCGTCTACGGCGACCTGCTGGAGAAGCGCCCCCGCTACGTGGTCGAGAAGGCCGTCCGGGGCATGCTCCCCAAGACCCGGCTCGGCCGGGCCATGGTCAGGAAGCTCCAGGTCTACGACGGGGCCGAGCACCCTCACGCCGCCCAGAAGCCCGAGCCGCTGGCGCTGGGAGCCGTTCCCCGGTTCGAGGGGCTGCCGAAGCGGGAGCCGAAGCCGGCGCCCGAGCCGCGGCGTCCGAGCGAGGCCAAGCGGGCGCCGGCGCGGAAGGCGGCAACGGCCAAGGCGCCCGCGAAGGCAGCGGGCGCGAAGAAGACGGCCACTCGCCGAGCGGCCGCCAAGGAGGAGCCGGCCCCGGCCGCGGCAGCGAAGAAAGGAGCGGCCAGGAAGGCCGCCACGAAGAAGTCGACGACACGACGTTCGTCGAGGACCAAGAAGGAGTAGCGGGTGGCGCAGACGCAGGCAGACGCTCCGTCGCAAGGCACCGGCCGTCGCAAGGAGGCCGTCGTGCGGGTCCGGCTGGTCCCGGGCACCGGGCAGTTCACGCTCAACGGCCGGACGCTCGAGGAGTACTTCCCGACGCGCTCGCACCGCATGATCGTGCAGTCGCCGCTGCGGCTCGCCGGCAAGGAGAAGGAGCTCGACGTCATCGCGCGGCTCCACGGCGGCGGGGTCAGCGGCCAGGCCGGGGCGCTTCGCCACAGCATCTCCCGGGCTCTTCTCGAGCTCGACCCCGGGCTCCGCGCCGAGCTCAAGAAGGAGGGGTTCCTCACCCGCGACGCGCGAGAGAAGGAGCGCCGCAAGTACGGGCTCAAGAAGGCCCGCAAGGCTCCGCAGTACTCGAAGCGCTAGCCGTTCGGCCCTACTCGAAGAAGCGTTCGGGTTCGGACTCCGCGTTCAGCCAGTCGGTCTCTTCCAGGAGGTCCTCGTCCTCGATGACCTCGAGGCGGCCGGAGCGCATCTCCTCCAGGAGCATCGCGGCCTGGACCTCCAGCTCCTCGGGCACGTACAGATGCACGGGCCCCATCCGATAGGGCCCCTCGCCCTCCCCCTTCAACATGACGGGGATGTCCTCGGCCTCGAGCCTGCCGCGGGCCAGGTAGCCGTCCGTGAGCGAGGACGTCGAGTACACGAGCACGAGCGAGCCGGAGTAGCGGCGGTCCACGGCTCCATTCTGCGCCGCATCCGGGCCCGGTGACGACCCCCGGGGATGGGTACCCTTCCCGGCCGTGGATCGCCTGTTCGGAACCGACGGGATCCGAGGGATCGCCGGGGAGGACCTCACCGAGGACCTGGCCCGGCGCCTCGGGATGGCCGCAGCGCTCGTGCTCCGCGGCCACGGCGAGGCGAGGCCGCGGGTGGTGGTCGGCCGGGACACCCGGCTGTCGGGCCCGGCGCTCGAAGGCGCGCTCGCGGAGGGCATCGAGGCCGCGGGCGGCCACGTCCTGCTGGCCGGCGTGCAGACCACACCGGCGGTCGCGTTCCTCATCACCGAGCTCGGCGCGGCGGCCGGCGCGGTGATCTCCGCCTCCCACAATCCCCCCGAGTACAACGGCATCAAGCTCTTCGGCTCCACCGGCCAGAAGCTCTCCGACGAGCTCGAGAAGGAGATCGAGCAGGTCGTCCACGACGGGCCAACCGATCGGGGGCCGGGGAGCCGGGAGGAGCTGGGCGACGCCACGGAGCGATACGTCCGGCACCTCGTCGCGAGCTCGGAGGGCGGGATCGAGGGTCTCAGGGTCGCGGTGGACTGCGCGAACGGCGCGTCCTCCGTCGCGGCACCCGAGACGCTCCGCCGCCTCGGGGCCGAGGTCCACCCGATCTTCGACCAGGCGGACGGACGCGTCATCAACGTGGGGTGCGGGGCGATGCACCCCGAGGTCGTCGCCGTGCGGGTCGTCGAGATCGAGGCGGACGCCGGCGTGGCGCACGACGGCGACGCCGACCGTGCGCTGTTCGCCGACGCGGCGGGCGCGGTGATCGACGGCGATCAGGTGCTCGCGGCCTGTGCGCTCGCGCTCAAGGAGCGGGGCCGGCTCGCCGGCGACATGGTCGTCACGACCGTCATGGCCAACCTCGGCTTCCACAAGGCGATGCGCGAGGCGGGGATCGAGGTCCTGACCACGAGGGTCGGGGACCGCTACGTCCTCGAGGAGATGCTGCGGACCGGGGCCGTGATCGGCGGCGAGCAGTCCGGGCACCTGATCTTCCGGGAGCACGCGACGACCGGCGACGGCATCCTCACGGCGGTGAAGCTCCTGGGGTTCGCGGCGGCCAGCGGCGAGCCGCTGGCGACCTTCGTCGACGTCATGCGGCACTACCCGCAGGTCCTCGAGAACATCCGGGTGGGTCACCGGGACGGGCTCGAGGAAGCCGCCGAGGTGTGGAACGAGGTCCGGGCGGCGGAACGTTCCCTCGGCGAGCGCGGACGGGTCCTGGTGCGGGCGTCGGGCACGGAGCCCCTGGTCCGGGTCATGGTCGAGGCCGAGACGGAGGACGAGGCCAACGCGCACGCCGCGACCATCGCGGAGCGCGTGCGAGCGAGCCTGGGCGAGGAAAAGCACTAAGCCCAAGAGCGGGTTTACGCAGCTCGGGCCACTGGTACCATCCTCCTCTCATGTGCGGCATCGTCGGGTACGTGGGTTCCGACGAGGCGCTCCCCATCGTTCTCGAAGGGTTGAAGCGTCTCGAATATCGTGGCTACGACTCGTCCGGCGTGGCCACCGTCGACGGCGGCCTCCGCATGGTGAAGCGCGAGGGGAAGATCGCCGAGCTGGAGCGGGCTCTCGAGCACGAGGAGCCGCCTCGAGGCACCGTCGGCATCGGCCACACGCGCTGGGCCACCCACGGGGTTCCGTCCGATCGCAACGCCCATCCGCACCTCGACTGCCGCGGACGCCTCGCCGTGATCCACAACGGCATCATCGAGAACTTCGCGGAGCTCCGGCTCCGTTTGGAGAAGGACGGGCACGCTTTCGCCTCCGACACCGACACGGAGGTCATCGCGCACCTCATCGAGGATCGATTCGAGGGCGACCTGCCGGCCGCCGTCCGGGCCACCGTGAAGGCGCTGGAGGGCGCGTACTCGATCGTGGCCCTGTCGGTCGACGACCCCGAGGTCATCGTCGGCGCCAAGGTCTCGTCGCCGCTCGTCGTGGGGCTCGGCGACGGCGAGAACCTGCTCGCGTCCGACATCCCCGCCGTGCTGTCGCGGACCCGCCGGGTCATCCCGATCGCCGAGGGGCAGGTCGTCGAGGTCCGCGCCGACTCCGTGATCGTCAGCGACTTCGAGGGCACCGTGCTCGACGTCGAGCCCATCGAGGTGGACTGGGACGTCTCGCGGGCCCAGAAGTCCGGCTACGACGACTTCATGCTGAAGGAGATCCACGAGCAGCCCGCGGCTATCCGCGACACGCTTGCCGCGCGGGTCGACGCCTCCGGCGCCCTGCTCCTCGACGAGCTGCGCATGAGCGAGGACGCGCTGCGCGAGGTGGACAAGGTGTTCGTGGTGGCCTGCGGCACGGCGTTCCACGCGGGGCTCGTCGCGAAGTACGCCATCGAGCACTGGACGCGCCTGCCGGTGGAGATCGACATCGCCAGCGAGTTCCGCTACCGCGACCCGGTGCTCGACACGAACACGCTGACCCTCGGCGTGTCGCAGTCGGGGGAGACCATCGACACGCTCGAGGCCATCCGTCATGCCCGCCGCCAGGAGTCGCGGGTCATCGCCGTCACCAACACGATCGGCTCGTCGATCACGCGCGAGGCCGACGGCGTGCTGTACCAGCACGCGGGGCCAGAGATCGGCGTTGCGGCCACGAAGACGTTCGCCACGCAGATGGTGGCGCTGCATCTGCTCTCGCTGTACCTGGCGCAGGTGCGGGGCACGATGTTCCCGTACGAGGTGAGCGAGACCATCGACCGCATGCACGAGCTCCCCGGGCAGGTCGAACGCGCGCTCGAGCTCGACGGGCAGGTCAGGGAGATCGCGGCCCGGTACGCGCAGGCCCGCGATTTCCTCTTCCTCGGGCGCCACACGGGTTACCCCACGGCCCTCGAGGGTGCGCTGAAGCTCAAGGAGATCTCCTACATCCACGCCGAGGGCTATCCGGCCGGCGAGCTGAAGCACGGCCCCATCGCCCTGGTTGAGCCGGGTGTCCCGGTCGTGGTCGTGGCCACGGACTGCCACGTCTACCCGAAGGTCCTGTCGAACATCCAGGAGGTGAAGGCGCGCGGCGCGGAGATCATCGCGGTGGCCACGGAGGGCGACACCAGGATCGACTCCCTCGCCGACCACGTGCTGTTCGTGCCGTCGACGCCGGAGCTCCTCTCACCTGTCGTGGCGGCGGTCCCGATGCAGCTGCTCGCGTATCACATCGCCAAGCTCCGGGGCTGCGACGTCGACCAGCCCCGCAACCTCGCCAAGTCGGTCACGGTCGAATAGGCCGCATCTCCCGCCGGGCACGAAGCGGCCGGTGGGGACAGGCCCCGCCCTACAATTGCCGCGATGAACGTCATCGGGCTCGGGGTGGACATCGTCGACGTCGAGAGGATCGAGCGGCTGCTCCAGGACGACGGTTTCGCGCGGCGCGTGTTCTCCGCCGAGGAGATCGAGCTGTGCGACGGCACGGCGCGACCGGCGGAGTGCTACGCGGCCCGGTGGGCGGCGCGCGAGGCCTGCGCCAAGGCCCTCGGCGGCATCCCGGAGGCGCGATGGCGCGACATCCGCGTGGTCCGCGACGAGGACGGCGCGGTGAGCATCGAGCTCGACGGCGTGGCCCGAGCGCGGGCCGCGGAGGTCGGAGCGGAACGGATCCTGGTCTCCTTCTCCCACGAGCGGTCGCAGGCCGTGGCGTGCTGTCTCGCCCTGGGTGCGTGACGTGGAGGTGACGGCGTGCAGCCCATCCTGACCCCGGCGGAAGCGGCGGACCTCGACCGGCGGAGCCGAGACCGCGGCATCACGGTCGAGACGCTCATGGAGCGCGCGGGATGGGAGGTCGCGCGCGCGGCCGTCGCGCTCGCCGGCGGCGCGTACGGCAGGCGAGCGGTAGTGGTCTGTGGGAAGGGCAACAACGGCGGGGACGGGCTCGTCGCGGCCCGGCACCTCACGCGATGGGGGATGAAGGCCACCGCCGTGCTCCTGCCCGAGTCGGACTCACTCGGCGAGCCGTCGGCCACGATGCTTCGTTCGCTGCTGCACGCGCGAGCGCCGGTTCTCGGTCCCGACTCGCTTCGCCGCGAGCTCGCGCGGGCCGACGTGGCCATCGACGCGGTGTTCGGGACCGGCTTCCACGGCCAACCGGAGGACCTCCCGGCCGAGGCCATCGCGGCGCTCAACGAGGCGGACGTGCCGGTCGTGGCCGTCGACATCCCCTCAGGCGTGGACGGGGACTCGGGCGCCGTCGCGGGTGACGCCGTGCGGGCCACGGTCACGGTCACGATGGGCGCCGCCAAGCCGGGGCTGCTCTTCCACCCCGGCGCCGCGCACGCGGGCCTCGTCGAGGTCGCCGACATCGGGTTCCCCCCCGATCTCCTCCACAGCGACGTGCGCCTCGTGGAGGCCGAGGACGTCCGCGCTCTCTGGCCGCGCCGGAACCCCGCCGGGCACAAGCGGACCTCGGGAGTCATCCTGGTCGTGGCGGGTTCGAGATCGATGACCGGAGCCGCACGGCTGGTTGCCGAGGCGGCGTACCGGGCCGGAGCGGGCCTGGTCACGATCGCGGTCCCGAGGGGCATCCTCGGCGTCGTCGAAGGGCTCGTCTCGGAGGCCACGTTCCTGCCCTTGCCGGAGACGGAGGAGGGCGGCGTTGCGCAGGGGGCACTCGGCGAGCTCGAGGGCCGGCTCGAGGGGTTCGACGCCGTCGCGATCGGGCCGGGGCTGGGGACCGCGACCGAGACGACCTCGTTCGTGCGCTCCATCGTGACCTCGGCGCCGGTGCCGATCGTGGCCGACGCCGACGCGCTGAACGCCTTCCGGGGGCGGGCCGCGGACCTCTCGGCGCGCGACGGCGACCTCGTCCTCACGCCACACGAGGGGGAGTTCGCGCGGCTGTCGGGAGGATCGGCCGCCGAGCTGCACGAGGACCGGCTCGGCAGTGTGCGCAAGCTCGCCGCGGAGACCGGAGCGACCGTCCTGTTGAAGGGGAAACCTGCCGTCGTGGCGTCGCCGTCGGGGGAGATCGGTGTGAACCCGACGGGCGGGTCGTCGCTGTCCACCGCCGGCACCGGCGACGTGCTCACCGGTGTGGTGGCGTCGCTCCTGGCCCGGGGGCTCATGCCGCCCGACGCGGCGATGGCGGGAGCATTCGTCCACGGGCTGGCCGGCGACCTCGCGGGGCTCGATCTGGGGGAGGGCGCCACGGCGCTCGATGTCCTGCTGCGGGTGCCCGAGGCGGTCCGGCGCGTGACGGAGTACGCGTGACGGTTCGGAGACGGGCGCTGTGAACGCGTATCGGCCGACGATCGTCGAAGTGGACCTCGAGGCGATCCGGCACAACGTCCGGACCCTGAAGCCCGGGAGCGCCGAGCTCATGGCCGTGGTCAAGGCGGACGGCTACGGGCACGGCGCCGTGAACGTGGCCCGCGCCGCGCTCGCGGCCGGCGCCACGTGGCTCGGCGTGGCGCTCGTCGAGGAGGGGGTCGCGCTCCGCGACGGGGGGCTCGACGCGCCCATCCTCGTGTTGTCGGAGTTCCCGCCGGGATCCGAGAAGGACGCCCTCGCGGCTGGGCTCACGCCCACCGTGTACACGGATCGCGCCGTGCAGGCGGTGGCCGAGGCCGCTCGGTCCCTCGACACGACCGCGGGCGTTCACGTCAAGGTCGACACCGGGATGCATCGGGTCGGTCTGCACCCGCCGGGGGACGCACCGGACTTCGTCGCGCGAGCCGTGGCCGCGGGCTGCCGCATCGATGCGGTTTGGACGCACTTCGCGCGAGCCGAGGAGGACGAAGCCACGACCCGCGCCCAGCTCGCCCTCTTCCAGGAGGTGCTCGACGGCCTCGGGGAGCGCCCCCGCCTCGTGCACGCGGCGAACAGCGCCGCCGCGATCCTCTACCCGGAGACCCACTTCGACCTGGTGCGCGTCGGGATCGCCCTGTACGGCCTCGATCCCGGGGGCGGGCTCGGGCGACGGGCCGGTCTGCGGCCGGCGCTCACGTGGCGTTCCGAGGTGTCCGCGGTCCGGCAGCTCCCTGCGGGGGAACCGGTCTCCTACGGCCACCGGTATCGCCTGGGCGACGCGTGCACCGTGGCCACCGTTCCCGTCGGATACGCCGACGGCTACCGCCGGGCGCTCTCCTCGCGGGCGGACGTTCTCATCGGCGGGCGACGGCGGCGAGTCGCCGGCACGGTGACCATGGATCAGATCGTCGTCGACTGCGGGCAGGACCACGTGGCCGCCGGGGACGAGGTCGTGCTGATCGGGCGGCAGGGCGAGGAGGAGATCACGGCCGACGAGCTGGCGGGCCTCTGCGACACGATCAACTACGAGATCACGTGCGGTCTCGGTCCCCGCGTTCCGCGGGAGGCTTCCGGGTGAACAGGAACCGCCGTCGCGGCGCGATGTGGGCCGCAGGGACCGGGCTGGCGGTGGCGGGGGCGGTCACCGCGGGGAAGCTGCTCGCTCGCCGGGAGCGTCGCGAGCCCGACGACGCGGCGGGGGAGCGGTTCGACGAGCTCCCGGCCGAGGATCTCAGTCCCGTCGTCTCGTTCGACGGCACCCTGCTCCACGTGCGCGCGGCCGGCGATCCGGAGAACCCCGTGCTCCTCTTCGCCCATGGGCACAGCGTCGACCTGACGACGTGGCATTACCAGTGGAAGGAGCTCTCGCGCGAATACCGGTGCATCCTCTTCGACCAGCGAGGGCACGGGAGGAGCGGGAAAGCGGCCGGCGGCGACCATTCGCTGCAGGCGATGGGTCGCGACATCGCCGCCGTGCTCGACGCGGCGGTGCCGGAGGACCGACCCGTCGTCGTCCTCGGCCACAGCATGGGCGGCATGGGCGTGCTCGGGCTCGCGGAGTCCCGCCCTGACCTGTTCCGAACCCGCATCGCCGGGGCCGTCTTCGCCGACACCGCGGCGGCGGAGCTGGTGCGCGGCGCGGCCGGGGCGCTCGGCGTTCGGCTGGTCACGCTCGTGCCGAACCTGGCTCGTCGCTTCGCCCGGACCATCACCCGGGACGCCGTCCGGACCCGCGCCCCGAAGTCCGATCTCGCGTTCCTCGTCGCGCGGCTCACGAACTTCGGGCCGCACGCGTCGCCCTCCATGGTGGAGTACGTCGTGGGCGTGTCCATGCGTTCGCCGATCGAGGTGTGGACCGACGGCATCGCGGCGCTGATGGAGATGGACCTACGCCACGCCATCGAGCACGTCCGGTGCCCGGCCCTGGTGATCGTGGGGGACCTCGACCGGCTGACCCCTCCGTCGTCGGCCCTGGCGCTGAAGGACGCGCTGCCCGACGGGCGGCTCGTCGTCCTGGAGGGCGCCGGGCACATGGCCCCCATGGAGCGACACGACCAGTTCAACGATGTCCTGCGGGGATTCCTGAGCGACGCGTTCGCCCGTTCCGCGGAGGCCGTGCGCTGATCACGGACGTCCCCGGGATCCTGATCGGGTCCTTCACCGATCCCGACGGCCTCACGGGGTGCACCGTCGTGCTGTGCCCCCCGGGCACCGTCGGATCGGGCGAGGTCCGCGGCGGCGCGCCGGGAACGCGGGAGACCGACCTCCTGCGCCCGGGGATGCTCGTCCAGGAGGTCAACGCGGTGCTCCTCGCCGGCGGCAGCGCCTTCGGTCTGGCCGCCGCCGAGGGCGTCGTACGGTTCCTCGAGGAACGGGGGGTCGGCTTCGACGCCGGCGTGGCGAGGGTTCCGATCGTTCCCGCCGCGGTCCTGTTCGATCTGGCCGTCGGCGACCCCAGGGCCCGCCCCACGGCGGACGACGCCCACCGGGCCTGCCTCGAAGCGGGAACCCAGGTGGCGCAGGGCAACGTGGGGGCGGGCACGGGCGCCACCGTGGCCAAGCAGAACGGACTCGACGGCGCGGTGAAGGGCGGCCTGGGGACGGCCGCCGCCGTGGACGGAGAACTGATCGTCGGCGCCCTGGCGGCGGTGAACGCCTACGGCGAGATCCTCGACGAGCGGGGCGAGGTCCTGGCGCGATCCAGGACGGAAGCTGCCGATGCCGAAGCTGCCGGAGCTGCCGAAGCTGCCGAAGCCCCGGACGGTCCGGGCGCCCCACCCCAGGCCGAGACGCTCCCCGGGATGAACACCACGCTGGTCGTGGTCGCCACCAACGCCCGGCTGTCCAGGGAGCGGGCCCATCTCGTGGCCCTCGCCGGCCACGCGGGCCTTGCCTCGACCATCCGTCCCGCGCATACAATCCTCGACGGGGACACCGTCTTCTCCCTCGCCACCGGCGAGACGGAGGCTCCGCAACGAGTGATCGAGGGCCTCGCGGAGCAGGTCACGGCCGACGCGATCCGAAGCGCGATCCGGCACGCCGCGTCCGTTCCGGGAGCCCCGTCCGTGGAGGAGTTGGGGACATGACGGTGGTGACCATGATCGACGAGCTGGCGCGCCAGGCCGCCACGTGCACACGGTGCAGGCTCTCGGAAGGCCGGACGCAGGTGGTGTTCGGGGTGGGACATCCCACCGCGGACCTGATGTTCATCGGCGAGGCGCCCGGATTCCACGAGGACAAGCGGGGGGAGCCGTTCGTCGGCGCCGCCGGCCAGCTCCTGACGACGCTGCTCGGCGAGATCGGCCTCCGCCGCGAGGACGTCTACATCGCGAATGTGTTGCGCTGTCGACCTCCCGGGAACCGAGACCCGATGCCCGACGAGATCGAGGCGTGCACCCCGTGGCTCGAGAAGACCCTGGGGCTCGTCGATCCGCGGATCATCATGACCCTCGGGAATTTCGCGACGCGCTTCATCCTCGGCCGTCCCATCGGCATCAGCCGGGTCCGCGGCCAGACGTTCCACGTCGACGGCCGCATCGTCATCCCGACGTTCCACCCGGCCGCGCTGATCCGCGGGGGCGGCGCGGCCTCGAGGCAGATGGCCGACGTCCGGGCGGACTTCCAGGCGGTGCGCCAGGCCCTCCACGAGGTCCCGCCACCCCCGCCCGTGGAGCAGCTCGACCTGTTCTGATGGGGATCGGCTGACGTGTCCGGTGTCCTCGAGCTCAGCGCCCCGACGCCGCAGACCATGCAGGACCTCGCCGCGAGCGTCGCGTCCCTGCTGGGCGGCGGTGACGTCGTCGTGTTGACCGGCGATCTCGGGGCCGGCAAGACCACGTTCGTGAAGGGGGCGGCGCCCGCTCTCGGCGTCGACGAGCCGGTGTCCTCGCCGACGTTCACCCTGGTGCGCAGGTACCGGGGCACGCGGCCGGTGCATCACGTGGACGTCTACCGGCTGGATCGCATCCAGGACGTCCTCGATCTCGGCCTCGAGGACCTGTTCGACTCCGAGGGCGTGACCTTCGTGGAGTGGGGCGACGTGATCGAGGGACTCCTGCCCGACGCGTACCTCGAGGTGGAGCTGTGGACCCGGCCCGAGGACGACGGCCGGCTCGTCGTGGTGACCGGCCACGGCCGGGCCTGGGCGGAGCGCTGGGAGCGGCTCGAGACCGTGCTGTCCCCCTGGGCGCACGCCGGGGAGCCCACGTGATCGTCCTCGGGATCGACACGGCGACGCCCCAGACCAGCGTGGCGCTGGGCACCGAGCGCGGCACGACGGCTCAGATGGGGCTCGCCGTGGGGCGCTCGCACGAGGAGATCGCCGTGCCCGCCATCGAGCACCTCCTTCGGTGGTCCGGGACGGAGCTCTCGCGGCTCAGCGGGATCGTGGTTGGCATCGGCCCCGGCCTGTTCACCGGCCTCCGGGTGGGTGTGGAGACGGCCCGAACCCTGGCCCAGGTGCTGCACGTGCCGATCCTGGGCATCCCCTCGCTGGACGTGCTGGCGTTCCCCCTGCGCGACGCCCGCCGGTCGATCGGTGCCGTGATCGACGCCAGGCGAGGGGAGGTCTTCTTCGCCCTCTATCGCCCGGTGCCGGGTGGCGTGGCCAGGGTGGGGGAATTCACCGTCTCCTCCCCGGAGGGGCTCGTGGCCGAGCTCCAGGCGCGGGGCGAGGAGGTCGTGCTCGTGGGGGACGGGGCACTTCGGTACCGCCGGGAGCTCGCGGCCCTGGGTGGGCAGGTCGAGTTCGCCTCCCCCTCGCTCGCGTATCCTCAGGCAGCCTGCCTGGTGGAGCTTTCGGTCCCCCGACTGGAGAGGGAAGAATTCGACCGTGTGGCCGACGTCCTACCCCTGTACCTGAGGAAGTCCGATGCGGAGATCGCTTGGGATAAGCGAACCCGAGCCGGCTGACCTCGAGATCACCCGGATGAAGCGCCGTCACCTCAAGGGAGTGATGGCGATCGAGCGTCAGGTGTATCCGCGTCCGTGGTCACCGTCGCTGTTCATCTCGGAGATGTCGGAGCCCACCAACCGCGCGTACCTCGTGGCGAAGATCGGGAAGGACGTCGTCGGCTACGGCGGCATGATCTGCTACGGCGACGAGGCGCACGTCACGACGATCGCCGTCGAGCCCGACCAGCACCGCCGACGCATCGGGACGAGGCTGATGTACGAGCTCCTGTGCGAGGCCGTCGACCTCGGGGCGAGGGCCGTTTCGCTGGAGGTCCGGATGTCGAACTGGGGGGCGCAGCGGATGTACGGGCGGTTCGGGTTCCGGCCGGTGGGCGTGCGGAAGGGGTACTACCAGGAGACCGGGGAGGACGCCCTCGTGATGTGGGTCGACGACGTCGACAAGCCGCCGTACCGCCGCCTCCTGGACCAGGTCGTCGACAACGGCCCCGGGGCCCTCGAAGGCGGATGATCGTCCTCGGCATCGAGACCTCCTGTGACGAGACCGCCGTGGCCGTGGTCGAGGACGGCCGCACCGTCCGCTCCAACCTCGTCTCGAGCCAGATCGACGTCCACCGGCGCTTCGGCGGCGTGGTGCCGGAGCTCGCCTCCCGGGCCCACATCGAGGTGTTGAACCCGCTGCTCGACGAGGCGCTCCGAGAGGCCGGCGTCCGCTTCGCCGACCTCGACGGCGTCGCCGTCACGTCCGGGCCCGGGCTGGTCGGCGCGCTCCTGGTGGGCGTGGCCGCCGCCAAGTCCATCGCCCTCGCCACCGGCGCGCCGCTGATCGGCGTGAACCATCTCGAGGGCCACATCTACGCGAACTTCCTGGAGCACGGCGACCCGGACCCCCCGTACGTCTGCCTGCTCGTCTCCGGCGGCCACACCATGGTCGTGCACATGCCGGCGGAGCACACCTACGAGGTGCTCGGCCAGACCCTGGACGACGCGGCGGGTGAGGCCTTCGACAAGATCGCGCGCTTCATGGGTCTCGGCTTCCCCGGCGGGCCGGTGATCGACGAGCTCGCCGAGAAGGGTGACCCGGACGCCATCCGCTTCCCGAGGGCCATGGCCGACTCCGGCGACTACCACTTCTCGCTGTCGGGGTTGAAGACCGCGGTGATCCGCCACGTCCGCAAGGAACGCGCCGAGGGGCGGGAGCCGAAGCCCGAAGACCTCGCGGCCTCGTTCCAGGAGGCGGTCGTGGACGTCCAGGTGCAGAAGACGGTTCGCGCGGCCCGGGAGATGGATGTCCCCCGGATCCTGCTGGGCGGAGGCGTCGTGGCGAACACGCGCTTGCGTGAGCTCATCGAGCCCGCCGCGGCCAGGGAAGGGATCGAGGTGCGGTTCCCGTCGCTCCCGTTGTGCACCGACAACGGGGCCATGATCGCCGTCGCCGGGTCGTCGAGGCTCCTGCGGGGCGACCGGAGCGGCCTCGACCTGTCGGCCGATCCCGGGCTCGCGCTGGGAGCTGCCAGGTGAGAACGGTCCTCGTCACGGGCGGTGCGGGGTTCATCGGGTCGCACGTCTGCGACCGGATGCTCGCCGAGGGGCATCGCGTCGTTGCCGTGGACGATCTCTCCACCGGCCGCATCGCGAACCTCGGGGAGGCCCGCGGCTACGGCAAGGAGTTCACGTTCTACAACATGGACGTGCGCGCCGAGGGGCTCCGCACGCTGTTCGAGCGCAACCGGCCGGAGATCGTGATGCACCTCGCGGCGCAGTCCGGGGTGCGCCCGTCCGTCGAGGATCCCCAGCACGACGCGGCGGTCAACATCCTGGGGACGTTGAACGTGCTGGAGTGCGCGGTGCACTCGGGCGTGCGCAAGGTGCTCTACGCGGCGTCCGGCGGGTCGCTCTACGGGGAGCCGCGGAAGCTGCCGGTGAAGGAGACCGCGGCGCTCGGGTCCCGGCCGCTGTCGCCGTACGCCATCAGCAAGAAGGTGGTCGAGGATTACCTCCGCTTCTACCAGCGATACCGCGGACTGGACTTCACCGCGCTCGCCCTGGCCAACGTGTACGGGCCCCGGCAGGACCCCACGGGGGAGGCCGGCGTCATCGCGGTATTCAGCGCCAAGATGCTGGAGGGGGAGAGTCCCACGATCTTCGGCGACGGGAACCAGACCCGCGACTTCGTGTTCGTGGACGACGTCGTGCACGCGTTCTCGCTGGCCCATGAGCGCGGGTCGGGCAGGCTGATCAACGTCGGGACCGGGCTCGAGACCTCGGTGAACGGGTTGTACCGGATGATGTCCGAGGTCACGGGGTTCAGCGGCCAGCCCCTGTTCGGGCCCCAGGCCCAGGGGGAGCTGCGCAGGATCGCCCTCGACATCGGGCTGGCCCAAGAGGCGTTGACCTGGCACCCCTGGACCCACCTGGAGGACGGCCTGAAAGAGACGGTGGCGCACATCCGCGGGCTCTAAGCCGACACAACCGAGACGATTTCGTCGCCAAGAATGACGGGATCGAGGATTTGACGCATTACAGGCCGATATGTAATGGTTCGTGCAATAGATCTGGAGGATCGTGATGATGTCTCCCGCGCCCCGGGCCTATATTGCCGACATCGTATCCTCTCGGAGGAGCCGAGAGGGATCCCGTCGCCTGGCTCCTCGTGGTCGCAAAGGCGACGATCGGGGAAAACAGAACGCACACACCGAGGGCCGGTAATGTCGACCGTCCTGCGCGGGATTTTCACGGCGGTTCTCTTGGCTAGCGCGGCTCTCCCTTCCGGATCGGCCGAGGCAATGTCGCCGCTGAGTAGCGTGACCTACACGCCCGCGACAGGCGTTTGCGTAAGCGATCCCACCCGCGGGCCAGAATGCATGCACGGGCCCCTTTAGTCCTGACACGGGAGCAACTATCCCGGCGATAACCTTGGATAGCAATGATGGACTTTGCGTTTGGGCTCATGAATTGAGCCAGTGCACGGGGGCGGTGTCGGGTGTCAACGCTGACTATGATCCCCATTCCGGCATATGTGTGGGGTCAGCCTGTACGGGCGAGATTACCAATGGGGTTTTTGAACTATCCCGGCTTCAGTTACGACTATATTGACGGGATCTGTGTATATTCCTCGTTGATCCCGAGCGACGTCTGTTCGGGTCCCCTCCCAAGCTCCACAGCACCTAATGTGACTTACGATGCTTCCGAGGGGCTATGCATTGAACCGACGATAGGGGCCTTCGGGTGGTTGTGTACGGGCCCGATTCCCGCACCGACTTCGGAACTTCCGATCGCGACGTACGACGAGGAGAACGGCGCCTGCATTGGGGGAACGCTCGCGGTAGGTTGTACTGGCGCATTGTCTAATCCGCACCCCACAGTTGCATCCTGTCAGCCTTCGAACAACGGGCACTACTACGGGCAAGCGCTCAGCGCGAACGCACCCACAAATTATGGGTCCCGAAGTCATTCGTTCTTCATCCAAGACGGCATCGCACGCGACTGGAAAAATGGAGGATTCATACTCTCGTCTTTGTGGGAGGGGACCAACAATGTTACGGATGTTAGCAAGTGGGTCGAAGTAGGCGCGATCCGTGGATACCCGTTCGCCTCTGGGTCTCCAAATGAGTATACGTGGTACTGGGCAGACCAGCGACCAAATTCTGCTCTCTACGTCCATCGAGTCGCGAATCCCACCGCGGTCCCAAGAACTTGGCATGCAGTTCGGATTGAATACGCTGGAAAGACCGCCACTGGGAAGGAGAGCAATACCTGGAACGTTCTGATCGATGGGATCATCTGGTCTGATGACCATGGAAATCCGACGGAGTCTGTGGACAATCCTCCTGCAAGTAAGTCGATGGAGACAGGAATCGAGTCAACCAGTTGCTACAACACGATGGGCCAGTCATCGAGCACGGGGCCTTATTCGTACCAGCTCAATTACGTTGATGGGCAGGGAAATTGGAGCGATCAGTGGCCGGATTCAACAGTCTTGATGCATAATTCGCCGGCGCATTCAGAATGGGATGGCGATCAACCGAGACACCTAAACGACTGGATGTGGCCATGAGGCAAGCATATTGTTCGCCGATGGTCCGGCTCGCTGTGTCGCCGTACCTCCGCAAGGACAGAGCATGACCGGCAAGACATTCCGATTTGGCGCAGGATTGCTCTTGGGACTAGCTCTAATGCTTGGGGCTTTTGCTGTAAGCCAAGCGGAGACTGGGCACCTCAGTCTCGAAGGCCCTCACTGGCTGGCTGATACTACGGAGAGAATTGCAGCGGCAAATGGCGATCCAAATGCTGCTTGGGCAAAGTGGTCGCTCATCTCAGCACGCGAAGGAGATCCGCTTATAGGGCTCGACCCGAACCTCATACCAAGGGGCACTCCAAGTCGGATGATGGATGTCGTTATTGTGCGCGGGAGCTTTACTGACGCTTATGGCTTTGAGCCTTGCTGCCTACCTGCGCGAACAGGTAATTACCTTATCCTTGCCTTCAACCCCGTAACGCACAAGCTCGACGACTTCGGAATCGGTAATCGGCTACCTGAGTCCAATCTCTGGTCTCGCTTCCTGCCGCTGACATTGTTCGACGATTCGTTGCCGTGGTGGATGACCTCCAAGCAATATGCCGACGTACGCTAAGATCGGTACCCACTAGCAAGCTGTGAGGCCACGCTCCGGCCCGGTTTGAGCGCTGTCGTGAGCATGCTCCGCGCTCAGTTGATCCGTGGCAAGAGAAAATGAGCCTTGGCTGACGTGGCACCCTTGGACCCACCTCGGGGACGGCCTGAAGAGACGGTGGCCCGCATCCGCGGGGTGGTCAAGACCAGGGTGTAACCCCTTCGAACCCTGGCGTGTCCAAGGGTTGTCATTCCGAGGAACAAGTTCGATACTCTAATTAGTTAAGCGAAATGATTCAGATGACTAAGGGGCCGGGATGGCAATGACGACACGGACGAAGAGGGGACCCACCAGGGGCGAGGCGATCCTTCCCCTCGCCTCGTCGCTTCGTTTGGCGGTGATGCGCCTGGCCCGTCGTCTTCGTCAGCAGACCGATGGGGACGCCACGCCCTCGATGCTCTCGGCGATCTCCACGATCGAGCGCTACGGCCCGATGACGCTGTCCGAGCTCGCGGCGCACGAACGCGTCAAGCCGCCCACGGTGACCACGATCATCGGCCGCTTGGAGGCCGCCGGGCTCGTCGCGCGGGACACCGATCTCGACGACCGCCGGATCGCCTGGATCTCGCTCAGCCCCGAGGGCCGGAAGTTCGTGGAGGCCACCCGCTCGCGAAAGACGGCGTACCTCGCCACCCGGATCGGCAAGCTGAGCGCGCAGGACCGGGCGGCCCTCTCCCGAGCGGTCACCATCCTGGAGCGGCTGGTGGAGGAGGACCGATGAGCCCCCGCGCCGTCGCCGCCCGGACGTTCAGCTCGCTCAAGGTCCGCAACTACCGCCTCTACTTCGGCGGGCAGCTCGTGTCGATGACCGGCACGTGGATGCAGTGGGTGGCGCAGGCGTGGCTCGTGCTGCGGCTCACCGGGAGCGGTTTCGCCATCGGCGCGGTGACCGCCCTGCAGTTCCTTCCGATGTTGCTCGGCGGCGCGTACGGCGGCGTCCTCGCCGACCGTGTCGACAAGAGGCGGCTCATCGTGGCCACGCAGTCCACGGCCGGCGGGCTGGCCCTCCTGCTCGGCCTCCTGGTGGTGACCGGGGTCGTGCAGCTGTGGATGGTCTTCGCGCTCGCATTCGCCCTCGGCGTGGTCACCGCGGTCGACAACCCCGCGAGACAGGCCTTCGTCACGGAGATGGTGGGGCGCGAGGACGTCACCAACGCCGTGAGCCTCAACAGCGTGCTCGCCAACGCCACCCGGGTGGTGGGGCCGGCCGTCGCGGGATTCCTGATCGCCTCCGTCGGCATCGGGGTGTGCTTCCTCATCAACGCGGCGTCCTACATCGCCGTCGTCGCGAGCCTGCTGCGGATGCGGCGCCAGGACCTGGAGGCGGTCGTGCCGGCGGAGCGGACGCCGGGCCAGCTTCGCGAGGGGCTGCGCTACGTGCGCGCCCGCCCGGACCTCTGGCTGCCGCTCTCGCTCATGGTCGTGGTGGCCGCCATCGGCTACAACTTCTCCGTGGTCCTGCCGCTCCTCAGCAGGTTCACGTTCCACCACGGCGCCGCCGGTTACGGCGTCCTGTTCTCCGTCATGAGCGTGGGTGCCGTGATCAGCGGCCTCACCTTCGCCACCCTCGGCCGGACCACCGCGCGCATCGCGGCGACGGCGGCGCTGGCGTTCGGCCTGCTGCTCATGGTGGCCGCGGTGATGCCGACGTTCGGGGCCGAGATGCTGGCGATGGTCGCCGTCGGCGGGGCGAGCACGATCTTCGTCGCCGCCACGAACTCCCTCCTGCAGCTCCGGACCGATCCCGCGTACCGGGGGAGGGTCGTGGCCCTGTTCGCGATCGCCTTCCTCGGGACGACCCCCATCGGGGCACCTCTGGTCGGCTGGATCGGGGGCCACTTCGGACCGCGGATGGCCTTCGGTTTCGGGGCCCTGGTCTCCACGGCCGCGGCCCTCACCGCCCTGGCCCTCCTGGCCCGCGTTGACCGTTCGCAGTCTCCTCGCTATCCTGTTAGCACTCGTGTCCCTAGAGTGCTAACCGAGACGTAGGAGGGAAGCATGGCGAAGTTCAATCTGGAACCCCTGGAGGACCGCATCGTCGTCAAGCCGGGGGAGGCCGAGGAGACCACGGTCTCCGGGATCGTGATCCCCGACACCGCGAAGGAGAAGCCCCAGGAGGGCGAGGTCGTCGCTGTCGGCCCCGGCCGGTTCGAGGAGGGCAACCGCGTGCCTCTCGACGTCAAGGTCGGCGACAAGGTCATCTACTCGAAGTACGGCGGCACGGAGATCACCGTCGAGGGCGACGACTACCTGATCCTGTCCGCCCGCGACGTCCTCGCGGTCGTAAAGAAATAGGTGGGGCGGGGGCTCGTCCCCGCCGACCTGCAGTGACCTTGTGGGCCGGGGCCAAGCCCCGGCCCACATCTGAATGGGCCACCACCGGCCCACATCTGAAGGGGAGGGATCCATGGCAGCCAAGCAACTGAAGTTCACGGAGGAGGCCCGCAGGGCGCTCGAGGCAGGGGTCGACAAGCTCGCCGACGCCGTCTCCATCACGCTCGGGCCGCGGGGCCGCAACGTCGTGCTCGACAAGAAGTGGGGCGCCCCGACCATCACGAACGACGGCGTGACCATCGCCAAGGAGGTCGAGCTCGAGGACCCCTGGGAGAACATGGGCGCGCAGCTCGCCAAGGAGGTCGCGACCAAGACGAACGACGTCGCGGGCGACGGCACCACCACGGCGACCGTCCTGGCCCGGGCCATGGTCAAGCGCGGCCTGAAGAACGTGGCCGCCGGCGCCAACCCCATGGGCCTGAAGCGCGGCATCGAGAAGGCCGTCGCCGCGGCCGTCGAGGCCATCAAGAACCAGGCACGCGACATCGAGAACAAGGAGGAGATCGCGCACGTGGCGGCCATCTCCGCCGCGTCGCCCGAGATCGGCGAGACCATCGCCGAGGCGCTCGACAAGGTCGGCAAGGACGGCGTGGTCTCGGTCGAGGAGTCCAACACGTTCGGCATCGAGCTGGAGACCGTCGAGGGGATGCAGTTCGACAAGGGCTACATCTCGCCGTACTTCGTCACCGACCAGGAGCGCATGGAGGCGGTGCTCGAGGAGCCCTACATCCTGCTCCTCAACAAGAAGATCTCCTCCGTGCAGGAGCTCCTGCCGTTGCTGGAGAAGGTCCTGCAGGCCGGCAAGCCGCTCGCGATCGTGGCCGAGGACGTCGAGGGCGAGGCCCTCGCCACGCTCGTCGTGAACAAGATCCGCGGCACGTTCACGGCCGCCGCGGTGAAGGCTCCCGGCTTCGGTGACCGCCGCAAGGCGATGCTCCAGGACATGGCCACCCTCACCGGCGGCCAGGTCATCTCGGAGGAGGTCGGCCTCAAGCTCGAGAACGCCACGCTCGACCTGCTGGGCAAGGCCCGTCGCATGGTGATCACCAAGGACGACACGACCATCATCGAGGGGGCCGGTGACGCGGAGGAGGTCAAGGGCCGCATCAACCAGATCAAGGCCGAGATCGACCGCACGGACTCCGACTGGGACAAGGAGAAGCTCCAGGAGCGTCTGGCCAAGCTCGCCGGCGGCGTCGCGCTGATCAAGGTCGGCGCGGCAACCGAGGTCGAGCTCAAGGAGAAGAAGCACCGCATCGAGGACGCCGTGTCCGCCACGAAGGCCGCGGTCGAGGAGGGCATCGTCGCCGGCGGCGGTGTCGCGCTCATCCGCGCCGAGGACGCGCTCGGCAAGCTCGATCTGGAGGGTGACGAGGCAACCGGCGCGAGGATCGTCCGCGAGTCGCTGTCCGACCCGGCGCGGCTCATCGCGTCGAACGCCGGATTCGAGGGCGCCGTCGTCGTCGAGCGGATCCGGTCCGAGGGCAACGGCCGCGGGTTCAACGCGGCGACCGGCGACTGGGGCGACATGTTCAAGGCCGGCATCGTCGATCCCGCCAAGGTCACGCGCTCCGCGCTGCAGAACGCTGCCTCCATCGCCGCGCTCGTGCTCACCACCGAGAGCGCCGTCGTGGAGAAGCCCGAGGAGGAGGAGCCGGCGGCCGGCGGCCACGGCCACATGCACTAGCTGGACCCGAACGGAAGAGGGCGGGGCCCCGGCCCCGCCCTCTTCATGTCCGGAACAAGCCTGCGGCCCTGGATATGCTGGGTCCAGTGAGTCAGTCGCACGGCGTGAGCACGCCACCGAGACGCGGCCGTCAGACGAAGGCGGTGGGCAGACGGCACCGGGCCTCGCCCGTCATCCAACCGGTCGGCAACGGCCAGTCCACACGACCGCCGACCAGGCTCCGCTCGAAGATCCGCTATCGGTTGGACACCGCGCTGAGCCGCGGGGCCTGGGTGGTGATCGGCTACCTCGGGCTCGTCACGCTCGGCATCGTCGTCGTCGCCGCCGTGGTGGCGGCCCTGGCCCGGTTCGCCGGCTGGGGTGGCGGCAACGACCACCTCGGGTTCTTCGAGGCGCTCTGGCAGATGCTGCTTCGCGTCGTGGACGGCGGCACGTTCTCCGCCGACTCGTCCTGGCCCACCCGGGTGCTCGCCTTGATGGTCACCCTCGCCGGGATCTTCATCGCGGGCAGCCTGATCGGTCTGATCTCCTCGGCCGTCGACCAGAAGATCGACGCCCTTCGGCGAGGCCGCAGCCACGTGCTGGAGAAGGGCCACACCCTGATCCTCGGATGGTCGGCGCGCGTGCCGACCATCGTGAGCGAGCTGGTGATCGCGAACGAGAGCGAGAAGCGCGCGGCGATCGTCGTCCTCGCCGACGTGGACAAGACGGAGATGGAGGAGACGCTGCGCACGGCGGTCGGCGACCTTCGCACGACCCGGCTGATCGGCCGTCGCGGGGACCCGGGCCGGCTGAGCGACCTCGAGCTCGTCGGCGCCCGGGACGCGCGATCCATCGTGATCATGAGCGGCGGCGAGGGCGACGCCGGCGCCGTGAAGACGTCGCTCGCGGTGCTCGGCCTCGGTCTCGACGGCGTCCCGATCCTGGTGGAGATGGAGTCGGCGGCACAGGCCGACACCCTCGAGGCGGTGACGGACGGCGCCATCCTCACCGTGAACTCGGACCGCGTCATCGCGGAGGTCACGGCCCAGGCCTGCCACGAGCGCGGGCTGGCCGAAGTGTTCCGGGAGCTGCTCGACTTCGACGGCGACGAGCTGTATCTGAAGGCGTTCCCGGATCTGGCCGGCTCGACGTATGCCGACGTCCAGCAGGCGTTCGAGAGGGCCGCGGTGCTGGGGCTCGCCGACGACGACGGCGTCGTGCTGAATCCGCCGCCGGATCGCGTGGTGGGCGCCGAGGACCGCGTGCTGGCGCTCGCCGAGGACGACGCGGTCTTCGAGTCCACGGGCCGGCGCCCCGTCCCGGCGGTGGAGGTCGGCGACCAGCCGGATCCGGAGCTCCCGAAGCACGTCCTCCTCGTCGGGTGGAGCGGCCTCGCCCCGCGGGTCATCCGCGAGCTCGACGAGTTCCTCGCCCCGGGTTCGAGGTTCACCGTGGTGGTGGATCCCGAGCTCATCTCCACGAGCGACGTCCAGATCGAGGACGAGCTCCGGAACTCGACCGTCGACGTACGTCCGCTCTCGGGAGGCCCCGAACGGCTCGGTGAGCTCCTCGGCGACGAGGAGTACGACCAGGGGATCCTGCTCGGGTACCGCCACGGCATCTCGCACGGCGACGCCGACGCCCGGACCCTCCTCACGCTGATGGCCCTGCGCAAGCGGTGGCCGAAGGGGCATCCGCCGGAGGTTCGCCTGGTGGCGGAGGTCCTCGACCAGCGCAACGTCCACATCGCGCAGATGGCCGGAGTCGACGACTTCATCGTGAGCGACGAGCTGGCCAGCCTGATGCTCGCTCAGCTCTCCGAGCGGGCGGAGCTTCGGGAAGTGTTCGACGAGCTCTTCGACGCGGACGGGGCCTCGATCTCGCTCCGCCCCGCCGGCCGCTTCGCGCCCAACGGGACCGTCACGTTCGCCCAGGTCGTGGCGGCCGGGAACCGGTTCAACGAGTCGGTGCTGGGCTACCGGACCGCGGCCGACGGCCGGGTGGTCCTCAATCCGACGAAGTCCGAACGGCTCGCGTTCGCGCCGGGGGACGAGGTCGTCGTGGTCGCCACGCGCTCGGGCTGAGCGGCCTCAGGCCTGGTAGGCGAGGGTCAACGCGTCGTAGCTCGCGCCGAGCGCGGGCCTCTGCATGCCGCTCACGTACACGTGGGTCCCGTCCGGGCTCATGGCCAGGAACGACGCGGTGGTGAGCCCGGAGTTGAGCCCCGTCGGTGGCCCGGTCTCCTCGTACTTGCCGGTCCAGCGCACGGCGCCGGACGCTGCGTCGTAGCCGATCGTCAGATGTTCGGTGTCCCGGGTCTCGATGGAGGTTCCCGTGGCGTACACGCGCGTCCCATCGGGGCTCACCCCCAGGCCCCACGCCGCGGTGTTCGTCATGTTGGAGGCCCAGGCGCGCTGACCCGTGGCGCCGTCGAACGCCACCACCGTGAGCCCCTTGCCGTCGGTCCGGTACGTGAACCCCGCGGCGTACGCGCGGCTGCCATCGGGCGCCGCGGCCACGTCCGTCGCGAAGCCGCCCACGTACAGCGAATCGGAGAGTGATCCGGCCCACAGCTGCTGGCCCGAACCGGCGTCGTAGGCAGCCGCCACCATCACAGGCAGCGCCGGGGCGGGGGCCGACCGCCGTCCCGCGACGAACACCCTGCCGCCGCCGAGCGCGATGGCGTTGCCTTCGCCGCCGCCCGTGCGGGTGACCCATCGCCGGGCGCCGGTGTCGGCGTCGTACGCGACCGTCGCGATGTCGGTGGCGGTTTCGCCCAGGCTTCTGCCGGTGACGAGAACCGTTCCGCCCGCTCCGTCGACGACCATGGCCGAGGCGCGATCCGCGCCGTGGGCCGGCCCGTCGTAGCGCCCGCTCCAGCGCTCCTCGCCGGTGTCGGCGTCGAGCGACATCGTGAGGTAGTCGGTGCCGGTCTCCCCATCGAAAGAGGCCTGGCCGGTGACGAGGACACTGGGCCCGTCCGGGCTCGCTGCCACGTCGGTGGCCGAGTCGAGACCCTGCGCCGGATCGAGGACGAGGTCCCACATCGTGTGGCCGTCGGTGGCGTCGAGGGCGGCGACCTGGAAGTCACACGAGCTGCCGTCCGAGACGGACCCGCAGAGCGAGCCCGCTTCGAAGACCCTCGAGCCGTCCGGGGACACGGCGACCGCCTCCGGGCTGTCGTACTGGTCCTCGGCGCGCCCGAAGGTCCGGGTCCAGCGCGTCTGGCCCGTGGCCGCGTCGATGCCGACCACGAGGATCCGCATCGACCCGTCGGCCTCGGTCGTGAAGCCGGCCGTGTACGTGCGGTCACCCGCAGCGGAGACGGCCACGCTTCGAGAGACGTCGTCCTTCTGTGCAGCGCCGTCATAGGCAAACGCCCAGGCCTCGCAGCGGCCGTCGAGCTGCGTGATGCAGGGGAGTGTCCGCGCCCCGGCGGGGGCCGGAGCGAGGAGCGAGGCCGCGAGCCCCCCGATCGCCAGAAGCATGGCCCCCCGGCGGAGCCGTCCGGTGATCGGGGTGGGCGCAGGCAAGGCAGGCATGTCCACGAGATTCGCGGGCCCGGGCGGATCTCCCTTGTGCAAGTGCACAGAGGTGGTGGCACCGAGACCTCGAAGCTCTCCGTGCGTGACACCAAGTCGAGCCGCTCCCCGCTTCGGGTTCACGGCGTTCGTCATGGCGGTGGTGCTCGTCCTCTGCGTTCCGACACCGGGCGTCGCCGGCCCCGGGTTCGAAGATGCGCAACCGGGGCATCCCGGACTCGTCCGCTGCCTGTTGACGAACCCCGGCCTGGCGCCGGGGGCGTGGCTCTCCCTCTGCCAGGGCGGGGTGAGCGCACCCCGGGCGACCCGTCCGTCGACCCCGGGCTCCGACCTCCCCGCCTGCACCGCCGTCGCCGGGGTGAACGACCGGTGTCCGGCCTGGGTGGCCTCCTACGACGATCCCGACGGGCATGCCGGCGGTGGCTGGGACCTCGCCGTTGCCGAGGCGCTCTCACCGAGCGGCGACCGCCTCTACGTCGCGGGATACAGCAAGGACGACGCGACCGGCTACGACATGCTCACCCTGGCCTACGACACGAGCACAGGGCAGCAGGTGTGGATGGCACGAGCCGACAGCGGCGCCGATGACTTCGCGAACGCACTGGTGGTCAGTCCGGATGGGGCCCGGGTGTATGTCGGCGGTGCTGAAGACGTGTCGCCGGGCGGCGGGGACTCAGCGCTCGTCGCCTACGACGCCGCGACCGGCGGGGAGCTGTGGACGGCGACCCACGACGGTCCGGCCGGGCAGCAGGACGCCATCACCGCGCTGGCCGTGAGCCCCTCGGGCGACCGCGTGTACGCCACCGGCGTGCAGGACGAGAAGCCCGGCGCCTGCTTCAACACGGCCGGCTGCGACATCGAGACCATCGGATACGACGCTGCGACCGGCGAGGAACGCTGGGGCGCAACCGTCGACGGCGATGGGGAGCCCGGCAACGACGCGGACTCCGCCGCCGCGATCGCCGTGAGCCCCGACGGAAACACGGTCTACGTCGGAGGCACGATCGATACGACGGCCCCGCGGCACGAGGATTTCGTGGCGCTCGCGTACTCGGCCCGCGACGAGCAGCACGAGGGCGACCTTCAGTGGCAGGCCACGTACAACGGCAGCGTCGCGGGGTATTTCGACTACGACTACGGGACCGCCATGGCGCTCTCGCCCGACGGGGGCACGCTGTATCTCACCGGCGGAAGCGACCCCGGCACACCTCCGATCTTCGGGAGCCTGGAGCCGCAGGACGACGCCACGGTCGCCTTCGACACGCGATCCGGCGAGCAGCGCTGGGCTGCCAGGTACCGGGGTGCGTTCAACGGCTGGAACCTGCCGTACGCCATCGCGGCGGCGCCGACGGGAGACCTCTTCGTGACCGGCGTCGCCACGGGTCCCGGGACGCTCGAGGGGACGGTGAACAACTGGGATGTCGGGACCGTTGCGTACGGTGCATCCGGTGTCCAGCTGTGGTCCGACACCTACGGATGGCCGGGCAACCTCTTCGACTACGGTACCGGCTTGGCCATCTCCCCGGATGGCCGCGCCCTCCATGTCAGCGGCGTGAGTGGGACCGGCGAGCTCCTCTACATCGGGACGACGGTCGCGGGTACGTTCAGCCCACCCGCGGCGGCGGCCACGATCATCACCTACGACACCACCACCGGCGCGCGGTCGTGGGTCGGCCGTTACGGTGCGCCGGACGACGACGATTTCGCGTTCGACATCGCCCTGTCACTCGACGGCAGACGCGCATTCGTCACCGGCGCGGCCGGACCTTTCAACGCGGGGGTGCAGACGGGCAGTGACCCCACGAACCACGCCGATGTCCTCACGCTCGCCTACGACACGTCCCCGTAGCTGTAGCCGGATCGCTACTCGATGAGCACGAAGAGGTGGACGCGCTGCCGGTCGCCCTGGGTGTCCGACGTGAAGGCCAAGGCCCGAACGGGCTCGATGTTCCTCGCGGTCTGCTCGAACCCGGAGCGCACGGCGGGTGGGATCGCCTTTCTGACCGCGTCCAGGACCGACCCCACGTCGACGTAGAGGATCCCCTGGGTCGGCGATCCCGTCTGGTGGATCACCGCCCGGTACCTCTCGCTCGTGTCGATGGTGTCGTCCTGCCCCGCCTGCGCGCGCAGGACCGACTTCACCGCGTTCGCCGTGGTCCCCACGATCGCCTGCCCGTGCGTCACCGTGTAGGAGGGGAGGAAGCCGGCGTCCTGGAGCTCCGGAGCTGCGAGCGACACGATCGTGGAGCCGAGGTACCGCTCCTGGGTGCGTTGCGCCGGGCCCTGACCCTGGTCCGCGGCCTCGCCGATGGCCATCTCGGCGAGTCGGTCGAGCAGGGAGCGGAGCTTGCCCTCGTTCGTCGTCCCGACCATGAAGGCCCCGCCCGGGCCACCGTCGGCCCCCCACGGTCCGGCCGTGATCCCGTAGTCCCCGGTCAGCTGGTCCACGACGCCGCCGGGACCGGTCAGACCGAGTTGCTGCGCCTGGTCGGCGACGGACGGATCCTGCCGCTGGAGGACGTCGATGATCCCCTGGATCGCCTGACGGAGCCCTGTCTGGGCCATCACCCCGTACGCGTCGGCGGGGGTGAGGGAGATCTCCTTGCTGATGTCCCCCGTGGTGTCCAGGAGCTGTTGCTGCTCGGCCGTGAGCTTCGATCGGTCGATCGTGACCGACGCGTCGAGAGCCACCCCGTTCGACTCGGCCCGCAGCGTCGCGACCATGGCGCCATATGCGTTCGGGTTCACCAGGCCGCCGGGCAGGAAGGGCGACGCCGCACCCTGTCCCGGGAGCCCACTCTGGATCTGCTGGAGGATAGATCCGAAATCGACGTACGCGAGCACCAGCCGGCTCTTCGGGACGCCGTCCACCGCGTGCTGGTACGCGGAGGAGGAATCGAGCGAGGACGCGCCTCCCTCCGCCGTGTCGATGATCTCCCCGACGAACGGGACGTCGCTGCCGATGATCGCGGTGTGGTTCGCGTACGCGGTGACGACGTCCGGCGTCGACGAGCCCGGTTGCATCGAGACCGTGATGGTGGTGTCGCCGTGCTGCTCCCCGTGGAGCGTGCCGCCGGTCGACGCGAGCGCCTTGCGCATCGCCGTCTGAGCCGCGCCGTCGTCCTTCGACGCGATGAGCACCGCGAGGGATCGCTCGCCGGTCACCTTGCCCACGATCGCGATCTGCGATCCGAGCCACGGCTTCACGTCGCGCTCGAAGGACAGTCCGGACTGACGGAACGCCGGCTCCAGGAGCGAGTCGACGTGGTCCTGGACCCCATTCTTTCCCACAGCGGGGAACCTCGAGGCCAGGCTCCGCAGGGCGAGCTTCTGCCCGGCGCTGGGGTCGAGATAGACGGTCACGTAGACGTCGGCGTCCGCCGGCGCCATCTTCGACAGCACGTCGGGGCTGCCGCGCAGAAGGAAGAACCCCACCGCCGCGGCGATCCCGCCCAGCACGAGCACGGCGGCCACCGCGATCGCGACAACGGGAGCGGCTCGGCGCTTCCGCTCCGGCGGTTCTGCCTGCGCCCACGATCCGGCGGACGTCGGCTCATGGTCGGGACGGTTCGGTGTGTCGCTCACGTCCTGCTCCTTCCCCGGCTCACACCGGCGGGCGCTCGGTTCCCGTCCTCGCTAATCCCCACATCAGGGACATGCTGAACACGGAATTCGCCGCGGCCGCTCCCCACCACAACCCGGAGGGGCCGTCGCCGAGGATGGCCTGGAAGAAGGCCACGAGGGCGAATCCCACCGAGGCCACCACGAACGCCCACGACCACCACCAGGCGTCCTCGAGGTGGTTGGCCACGATGACGAGCAGGAGCCCGAACGAGAACATGCCCACGCCGAGCATCCGGGCGCCGGCGTATTCGGGATAGGGCGGCTGGTCGAACACGCGGACCAGGAAGAGGTGGGGGGCGACCGCCAGCAGGAGCCCGCCCACCAGCGCGAACACGGCGCCGAGATAGAGGGTCCGACGGAGCGAGGCCACGAGGGGCGATGCTAACGCCCGTTGGTTGCCTTGCGGGCCGCCGGGTAGAATGAGCCGGACCCGGAGCGCGGCCTGCACGAGGCCCGCTCTTCTTCGTGAGCGGACCCCTCGATCGAAAAGGAACGTGTCTCGATGACCAACGACGTGCGGATCGCGGTGATCGGCCTGGACTGCGCCACGCCGGGGCTCCTGTTCGACGACCTCGCGGCCGAGATCCCGAACATCAACGCGCTGTTGCAGCGAGGGATGTACGGCGACCTGGAGAGCATCACCCCGCCGATCACCATCCCCGCATGGGCGTGCGCCATGTCGGGCAAGACGCCCGGCCAACTCGGCATCTACGGCATGCGCAACCGCAAGGACACCACGTACGAGGGGCTCTCGCTCGCCACGAGCCTGGCCGTGAAGGAGCCCCAGGTGTGGGACGAGCTCGGGCACCGCGGGAAGCACTCGCTCCTCATCGGCGTGCCGCCCGGGTATCCGCCGAAGCCGGTGGAGGGATGGCGGGTGTCGTGCTTCCTCACCCCGCCGTCGGCGCCGACCTACACGCATCCCCAGGAGCTCTCTGGGGAGATCGAGGAGGAGCTCGGCGGGGAGCCGTACATCTTCGACATCCCGAATTTCCGCGAGAAGGGCGAGGAGCACGTCCTCGAGCAGGTCTTCGCCATGACCGAGCGCCGGTTCAAGGTGGCCCGCCGTCTGGTGAAGATCAAGCCGTGGAACTACTTCATGCTCGTCGAGATGGGGCCCGACCGTCTCCACCACGTCTTCTGGCATCACTTCGACCCGGAGCACCCGAAATATGAGCCGGGAAACCGGTTCGAGACCGCGTTCCAGGACTACTACCGGTTCCTCGACAAGCAGGTCGGCTCGCTGCTGGAGACCCTGCCGGACGACTGCATCACGATCCTGATGTCCGATCACGGCGCCCGGCGGATGGTCGGGGGCGTGTGCTTCAACGACTGGCTGGAGCGCGAGGGCTATCTCTCGTTCACCGAGCCCGTTACCGAGGTAACGCCCATCGCCAAGGCGCCGATCGACTGGTCGAGGACGGTGGCGTGGGGCGACGGCGGCTACTACGGACGGCTGTTCCTGAACGTCAAGGGGCGTGAGCCGCAGGGCATCGTGGAGCCCGCCGACTACGAGCGCACCCGCGACGAGCTCATCGAGCGGCTCGAGAAGATGACCGGTCCCGAGGGCGAGCTCCTCGGCACGAAGGTCATCAAGCCGCAGGAGGTCTACCCCGAGGTCCGGGGCGTCGCGCCCGACCTCATCGTGTACTTCGGCGACCTTGAGTGGCGTTCCGTGGGAGCGGTGCGCGCCGGCGTGGTGCAGGGCGTGTTCACCTACGAGAACGACACCGGGCCCGACGGGGCGAACCACGACCGGACCGGCGTGTTCGCCATGGTCGGTGCCCCGGCCCAGCCCGCCGGCCGCGTCGAGGGGCTGCGGCTCATCGACGTCGGACCGACGATCCTGTCGCTCTACGGCATCGAGGCGCCCGAGGGCGCGCAGGGAAGGAGCTTCCTCACGTGACGCATCATCCGGAACAGAAGGGATTCACCGTCTGGTTCACCGGGCTGTCGGGCGCCGGGAAATCGACGATCGCCGAGATGCTCTACCACGAGCTCCAGGCGCGAGGGTTGAGGGTCGAGATCCTCGACGGCGACGTCGTCCGCCAGAACCTCTCGAAGGGGCTCGGGTTCACCAAGGAGGATCGCGACACCAACATCCGCAGGATCGGGTTCGTGGCGAATCTCCTCACCCGCAACGGCGTCGCCACGATCTGCTGCCCGATCTCCCCGTACCGGGAGATCCGCGACGAGTGCCGGGCGCTCATCGGCGATTTCGTCGAAGTGTACGTGCACGCCACCCTCGAGGAGCTCGCCGAGAACCGCGACCCCAAGGGCCTGTACAAGAAGGCGCTGGCAGGTGAGATCAAGGGCTTCACAGGGGTCGACGACCCGTACGAGGCGCCCGAGAAGCCCGAGCTCGTGCTCGACACCATGGTGGAGGAGCCGATCGAGTCCCTGGAGAACACGCTGCGCACGCTGCAGGAGCTCGGCTACATCGACGACGCCCGGATCCTGGTCGAGGGTGAGCGGCTACACTCCGGGCTCACGGACCTACGACTCACCGACTCCGGCCACGTCGCCGAGGGCCGGTAGCCTGCCCGGGGAGGCCGAACCCCGCGCAGAGAAGGAAATCGGGCGGATCGCCGCGAACCCTCCCCAACGACCTCGAGGGATGGGATCACCCGTGTCCGCAGAACGCCGTTCTTCGTTCCGAGGCCTGATCGCACTGGTGGTGCTCTCCGGCCTGAGCGTGGCGCTCCTCCCCGCGCCGGCCGACGCGGGGGGCGGGGCCCCCGTCGCGCGGTACGGCACGTACCTGGGAGGTTCCGCGTTCGATTGGGCGTGGGCGGTGGCCGTCGACCAGGACGGGAACCGGTACCTCGCCGGCGTCACCGATTCCCCCGACCTGCCCGGCGCGGCCGGCAGTGTGGGAAGCTCGCGGCCCGGCTCGCGCGACGGGTTCGTGGCCAAGATCGCGTCCGATGGACATCTCATCTACGCGACGTACATCGGTGGCAGCGGCTGGGACAACGTCTACGGGCTCGCCGTCGACGCGGATGGCGACGCCTTCGTCACCGGATCCACCGGCTCGCCCGACTTCCCCACGACGCCCGGCGCGTTCCAGCGGACGCTGCAGGGTACGACGAACGCCTACGTCGCGGAGATCGATCCGACGGGATCACGGTTCGTGTACTCGACCTACCTCGGGGGCACCACCGCATTCCCGAACGCGGTCATCAGTCCGTGCTGCAAACAGGTCGCGCAGTCCGACATCGGGGTCGGGATCGCCGTCGACCCTGCCGGTCACGCGTGGGTCACCGGCTCCACCGACTCGATCGACTTCCCGATCACGCCCGACGCGGCGCAGCGCGTCTACCGGGGCGGCGGCACGGACGTCTTCGTGACGGAGCTCGATCCCACCGGATCGGGAGTCCTGTACTCCACGTATCTGGGCGGTGCCGGCACCGAGTACGCCTCGAGCATCGAGCTCGACGCCGCGGGGGCGACCTACGTGAGTGGCTCGACGGGCTCGTTCGACTTCCCCACGACGCCGGGTGCATTCCAGCCGGTGTTCAACCCTGCGCCGCCGCCGGTCGGCACGCCGTCCTTCGGCGTGCAGCTGCGTACCTCGGACGCGTTCGTCACGAAGATCGTCCGGACCGGACCGGGCGTCGGTGGGAGCTCCCTCGCGTACTCGACCTACCTCGGGGGGTCCGGGAACGACTCCGGGGACGACCTCGCCGTCGACGCGGCCGGCCACGCGTTCGTGGTCGGCGACACCAATTCCGGCGACTTCCCCACGACGACCGGCGCGTTCCAGCCTTCCCCCCGCGGCATCCTCGACGGGTTCGTCACCGAGCTGGATCCGGACGGCTCGGGCCTCGTGTACTCCACGTACTTCGGCGGTCAGAACGCCGAGTGGATCTTCGGCGTGGCGGTGGGCCCCGACGGCGACGCGTACCTGACCGGCGAGACGTACTCGAACACCGACTTCCCGATCACGCCCGGTGCCTTCCAACCGACGTACCCGGGGCGGGGGTCGGGCCAGAACGGTGACGACGCCGCGTTCGTCGCCCGGCTCGATCCCACAGGCCACTCGATCGTCTGGTCGAGCTACCTGGGTGGGAGCACCGACCCCGATGCCACGCTCGGCTACACGAACATCGCCTACGGCATCGCGCTCGGGCCATCCGGGGACGTGGTCGTGGCGGGCGTGACCACCTCCCGCGACTTCCCGCTGGCGGGGTATCCCGCCCAGGATCACCTCGCGGACGCGGCGGACATCCCGGCGTACGGGTTGAGGGGCGACGCGTTCCTCACGGTGATCGGTCAG
>JBHELK010000055.1:0-17660 GCA_046263085.1 Actinomycetota bacterium | reverse complement strand
TAAACGAGACTGGATCGGCGAGAGTGCCTGGCATGTTGGTTTCCGGATGAGTGGTCTGGCCGCCCCATTCTGGGTACCAAGGTGTCTGCCACGCATGATCTCCAGAAGCGGGGTCAAACCCGGTTCTTCCCAAAACGAAGGTATCGACCGCGTCGCCGGGTGGATTTATCCACCCGGTAACCCTATTGTTTGCGTAAGCCACCCTGAAGACATTCACCCCAGCCGGCGATTGATTCGTGGCTACGGCCGCGTGCAGGTTGCTGGGGACCAGGTAACATTGCTTAGTTGCACCGTCGAAAGCGTACTGTTCCCAATCCTCACTCTGCCAGAAGTACTGCAGCATGACGGAGCCTTCGTCGTTGCCGTGATCGCTCTTCAGATACCCAAGCCACGCGTATCCATCCTTCGACCCATTACAACCCACTGAATCGATGTACTGATCTCTTCCCGCGAGTTGTACCGCCGCCATGGACTCTGTCGAACCGCTTGTGGCGCAGAGCTTGGGAGAGTCGACATTCACGTGAGCGCGCGCCGTAGAAATCGCCTCCGGCGTCGTTGGCCCAGAATGTGTCGTAGTAGTTACCACTATCACTGGCGACGCATTGGCGGTTAAGTACATCGAAATCAGCAGCATCCGCTGAAGCCGTCCCGAAGAGGGTAGAACCCAGACCCAGAATCACCAGGACGGCGCGCATCAGTGAGCGGTTCGAGATTTCGGGGCGCACCCTGTACGACTCCTTCCCCTTCTGCCCCCCAAACTGATCTCAATCATTGCCCCCCCGGATCATTTGTCAAGTTTGCCCAGATTCTTGGGGTAAATCGATGATTTCACCCTCCCCTAGAGCTAGCCAATACGGATTGGATCGCGTTTAGACACCACGAGGAGGTCAGTACGTGACGAGATTCACGAGCCGCGGGGGTCTGGCGATGACGCGCGCGACCTCCCGGCCGTCCAGCGCACGCCGCACACGCTCCGAGCCGCGTGCCAGCTCCTCGCACTGCTCCGGCGTGAGATCGGGGGAGACCTCGATGCGGTCGCGGACCTTCCCGTCGACCTGCACGACCAGCGTGACCCGCTGCTCCTGGGCCAGGGCAGGATCGAACGAGGGCCACGACGACACGTGCACGCTGTCCTCGTGCCCGAGCACGTTGCGCCACAGCTCCTCGGCGATGAACGGGGCCACCGGCGCCAGCAACTGACAGAGGATCTCGGCTGACTCGCGGGCCGGCTCCCCTCGCTCCAGCGCCGGCTCGATCTCGTTCGTGAGCTCCATGAGGGTGGAGACGATGCGATTGAACCGGAACCGCTCGTGCAGGTCCGTGACCGTCTTGATGGTGCGGTGGGTGAACCGCCGCAGCGAGTCGTCGTCGGAGCCCTCGCGCGCCGCGGCCTCGTGCACCGCCCGCCACACCCGTCGCAGCCACCGGTGCACGCCGTCCGGCGAAACGTACATCCAGTCGACGTCGTCCTCGAACGGGCCCGCGAAGAGCATCGTCAGGCGGATCGTGTCGGCGCCCCACTTGTCCACGAGCGGCATCGGCTCCACGACGTTGCCCCGACTCTTGCTCATGGCCGCGCCGGCGTAGACCACCATCCCCTGGTTCAGCAGCTTGGTGAACGGCTCGGTGAACGGGACCATCCCGACGTCGTGGAGGACCTTGGTGACGAACCGCGAGTACAGCAGGTGCAGGATGGCGTGCTCGATGCCGCCCGTGTACTGCGACACCGGCATCCACGTGGCCACCGCATCCGGATCGAATGCCAGGTGCGGGTCCGGCACGCTGCAGTAGCGCAGGAAGTACCACGACGAGTCGACGAACGTGTCCATGGTGTCGGTCTCCCGCCGCGCGGCCCCTCCGCACCGGGGGCACGACACCTTCAGGAACTCCTCGTTGGTCGCGAGCGGCGGCTCACCGCGCGGCGTGAAGTCGACCTCGTCCGGCAGGAGCACCGGCAGGTCGGCCTCGGGCACGGGAACCTCGCCACACGACGGGCAGTGGATGATGGGGATCGGGCATCCCCAGTACCGCTGACGCGAGATGAGCCAGTCGCGGAGCCGGAACGACACCGCATGTCGCCCGAGCCCCCGCTCCTCGAGCCACACCGTGACCCGCTCGACCGAGTCCATCGACGGCGTGCCGTCGAACGGCCCCGAGTTCACCATCACGCCGTCGTGCGGATACGCCTCCGTCATCGTGGACGGATCGAGGTCCGTTCCTCCGGGACTGATCACCACCCGGACCGGCAAGGACTGCTCGCGGGCGAACTCGAAGTCACGCTGGTCGTGGCCCGGGACCCCCATCACCGCACCGGTCCCGTACTCCATCAGCACGTAGGGCGCGACGAAGCACGGCACGTGCTCGCCGTTGACCGGGGTCACCACGTGCACCCCCAGCGGAACGCCCTCCCTGCTCTCCGCCTGTTCCCGCGACGTCAGCGGCGTGGACTGCAGTCGGTTCAGCAGGTCCTCGATCTGCCCGCTTGAGGATCCGCGCTGCGCGAGCGGCTTGACGAGCGGGTGCTCCGGCGCGAACACGAAGAACGTGACCCCCCACAGCGTGTCGGGGCGAGTGGTGAAGACCGTGATCTTCTCCCCGGTCTCCTCGATCTCGAACTCCACCTCCGCACCCTCCGAGCGCCCGATCCAGTTGCGCTGCATGTTGAGGACGCGGTCGGCCCAGTCGAGCTGCTCCATGTCGTCCAGGAGGCGCTGGGCGTAGTCGGTGATCTTGAAGAACCACTGGGTGAGGTCCTTGCGCACGACCGGCGTGTCGCACCGATCGCACCGGCCCCCGATGACCTGCTCGTTGGCGAGCACGGTCTGGTCGGTGGGACACCAGTTCACCGGGGACAGCTTCCGGTAGGCCAGCCCGCGCTCGAAGAGCTTCAGGAACAGCCATTGCGTGGAGGCGTAGTACTCCGGATCGCACGTGTTGAACTGCCGGGTCCAGTCGAACGAGACGCCGATGCGCTTGAACGACCGGCGCTGCTGGTCGATGTTCGCGTACGTCCAGTCGCGGGGATGGGTGCCCCGCTTGATCGCGGCGTTCTCGGCCGGGAGACCGAAAGCGTCCCACCCGATGGGGTGCAGAACGTTGTTGCCCTGCATCCACCGGTACCGGGCGATGGCGTCTCCGCCCGAGAAGGCCTCGATGTGCCCCATGTGGAGATCGCCGGAGGGGTACGGGAACATGTCCAGCGCGTAGAACCGGGGCCGCCCGTCGTCCTCCTGGGATGCCCGGTACAGGCCCTCGGCCTCCCACCGCTCGACCCAGCCCGGCTCGATCTCGCTCGGTTCGTATCTGCGCACGTCGTCCCGCCCGTTTTGTGAATCTAGGAGGGTACTGTGGTTGAATCTCGGCGTGAAGCGTTGCCCGTACTGCGCCGAGGAGATCCAGGACGCCGCGCTGAAGTGCCGCTGGTGCGGCAGCGATCTGACCCTCCCCCCCGCGAAGGTGGTGGCGAACCCGCCCGCCGGCACGCCCCCCGCGGCCAGCGAGCCGGCTCCCGCCCCGGAGTCGGCGACCCCACCGGCCGCGGCGACGACCCCGGCCGAGGCGCTCGGAGGTCCCGCGCCGACACCGGCGACCGGCATCGGGGCAGGTCAGGACACCGCGACCCGTCCGCTGGAGATGACGCCGCCCGCCGCAGCGAGCGTCGGATCGACCCCCGTGTCTGCCCCCGCCCCGGGCGCCGCGCCTTCAGGTGTGGCCTCCCCCGGTGCCGCCACTCCCGCAGCGGCCGCGCCGTCTGCCGCGGCCCGCGCGCCCGAGATCCTCTCGCCTCCCCGGACGCCCTCCCCTAGCCCATCCATCACGTTCACCCACGAGGGCCCGCGGCACCTGCTCGGCTACACGCCGCAGTACTACGGGATCTGGGACAAGCAGGCCCCCGGCCCGCCCGCCGAGCGCTTTCCCCGCACCGATCAGGGTTGGCAGCAGGCGTGGGAGGCGTTCATCCGGCGCGAGATGAGCGTCTCCTAGCTGGCCTTGCGCTGCTCCGCCTGGGCCTGCTTCAGGGTGGGATCGACCTGGACCTGCTTGCCGACGAGATCGACCCCCACGTGGTGGCCCTGCACGAGCATCCAGCCGTACCACCCCGCCGCCAGCGTCGAAAGGACGCCGATGCCGGTGAGCACGATGCCCAACCCGGCCCCGGTCCGTGGCCCGTTCCAGTGTCCGGCGTACGCGATGAACGAGATCGTGAACAGCGCCAGCGAGACCACGTTGAAGGATGCGTGGATCAGGCCGTCCTTCTTCGCGTCGGTGCCGCTCGGGATGCCCAGCAGCCAGTCGAGGAACCCCGGCAGGGCGGCCAGCGCCGCGGTGACGATCCCCGCCAGGTTCAGCGCGATGGTCGCCTTGAGCCAGAAGAAGTCGCCGGTGGCCCCGTAGATGCAGAAGCCCACCAGCGTCCCGGTGTAGAAGGCCACCGGGTAGGCGATGAGCATGGGGTGGATCGGGTGCCCGAAGATCTTGATCTTGCTGTACATCGGCATCTCCTCCTCCCTCTCCTGATTTCCGGTTCGGAAGGGGCCGAAACGCCTGCTCCGTCCACGTTTAGCGAACCGAGCTCGAAGGGTACGAACAGCCCGCTCCTCTTCGACGCGCTCGACCCCCTTCGATCCCGTTCGACCCTGAAGGAGTCCCGAGATGAACCGGTGGCGCCCGCTGTGTCTGGCTCTCCTCGCCGCAGGCCTGATCGGCACCCTCGCCGCTCCGGCCGCCGCGACGTTCCCGTTTCCCCCCGGCACGACCCCGTACGACTACACGCAGCTGCACATCAACGACGGCACCTGTCCGAAGACGCCGACCAGTGACCTGCCCAAGAACTTCGACTGCAAGGGCAACTTCAAGCTGAGCAACCAGGCGCCGGTCCCCGGGGACGTCGACTACGACCCCTCGGTCGAGAACAACCCGCAGGAGCTGTGGGGGGCCCGAGGCCCCGGCACGAACAAGGCCTGGGAGATCACGACCGGGCGGCCCGACACCGTCATCTCCGTGCTCGACAGCGGCATCGAGTGGAGCCTCAACATCCCCGAGCTCAACAACAAGTTCTACCTGAACGCCAGGGAGCTCCCGGTCCCGCACGGCGACTGCAGCGCGCCGGTCGGGCACCCCTACGACTGCAACGGCGACGGCGTGTTCAACGTTCGGGACTACGCCACCGACGGCCGGGTGAGCGACTACCCCGACGACGGCAACGACTACCTCGACCCCGCCGACCTCATCCGGACGTTCTCCGACGGGACGGACGCAGATCACAACGGCTACGTGGACGACATCTCGGGCTGGGACTTCTACGAGCACGACAACAACCCGGGCGACGACGTCCAGTACGGCCACGGCACGGGTGAGGCCCGCGATTCCTCGGCGGAGGCGGATCTGCGCGTGGCGCAGTGCCCGAACTGTGTGCTGATGCCGCTGCGCGTCGGCGATTCGTTCGTGGCCGACATCAACGCCTTCGCGGAGGCGTCGATCTACGCCACCAACAACGGCGTGAGCGTGATCCAGGAGGCTCTCGGCACGCTGAACCACACGGCCTTCGGGCAGGCGGCCGTCGACTACGCGTACCGCCGCGGCGTGCTGGTGGTGGCGTCGGAGGCGGACGAGTCCGCCGGGCACCACAACTACCCGGCGGCGCTGAACCACACCATGGTCGTGAACTCCGTCACGCCGCCGATCCAGAGCGGCGTGCCGTACGGCCACCCCACGTCCTATCTCTCGTTCAACGGCTGCACGAACTTCGGGGGCTACACGTGGCTCTCGGTGGAGTCGACCTCGTGCTCCTCCGATGCCACAGGACAATCCGCGGGCATGGCCGGATTGCTGTACTCGGCGGCCCGCAACGCGGTGGAGCAGGGCGTCATGAACCGGGCGAAGGACGGGGCCGGCCGCCCGCTGGCGGCCGAGGAGGCGAAGCAGCTGCTTCGCATCGCCGCCGACGACATCGATTTCTCCACGCCGCGCTGCGGCACGAGCCCGTCCGGCGCCCCGGGGTGCGGGCCGCCGAACAACTTCACGACCTCCATCCCCGACTCGACCCGGTTCATCACCACCGCCGGCTGGGACCAGATCTCCGGCTGGGGCAGATTGAACATCGATCGGGCGGTCAGGCTGGTGGCGGCGGGCAAGATCCCGCCGGAGGCCGACCTCACGGCGCCCCGGTGGTGGCAGCCACTCGGAACGAGCGGCACGGTTCCCGTCGTGGGCCGGGTCGCCGCCCCGCGCACGGGCCCCTACACGTACATGGTGCAGTTCGTGCCTGGCGTCCAGCCGCCGCGGTGGCCGCTGTCCGACTCGTGGACCACGATCGCATCCGGAAGCCGAACCGCGCCCAGGGCCGGAGTCCTCGGCACGCTCGACATGGCGAAGGTCCGCGCGGCCATCGACCAGGCACCGCCCGCCTACACGCCGGCCGACGACCCCACCTCGCGCGATCTGCCGGAGAAGGACGCTTTCCGCGTTCGCGTCGTGGTCTGCGCCGGCGGCGACTGCCCGGCCGACCCCCACGTCCTGAACACGAGCCCGGACGTCGCCATCGAGCAGCACCAGGCCTTCTCGTTCCAGGACGCCACGACGCTACTCGGCTTCCCGAAGTACCTGGATGCCGACGGCGCAGGATCCCCCGCATTCGCCGACCTGAACGGGGATGGCCACCAGGAGCTCGTCCTCGGCGACGGGAACGGCTTCGTCCACGCGTTCGAGGCCAACGGCTCGGAGCTCGTCGGGTTCCCCGCGCACACCGATCCCCTCACGCTGCCGCAGTCCGCGACTGAGGCCGTCGCCGCGCAGGGCGACCGCCGGCACGTGTACTCCCCCATCCTCCTCGGCTCCCCGGCCATCGCGAACCTGGACGGCGAGGGCGGCCCCGAGATCGCCGTGGATGCTGCCGACGGCAAGCTCTACGTGTTCGACGATCACGGCCGCCGCGTCCCCGGCTTCCCCGTCTCCGGCAACCCCGACTTCTCGCGTGAGCCGGGATGCCAGCTGGCCATCGGGCCTGCCTGCGACGACTGGTCGGCGCACGACGTCCGCGATCCGTTCAACGCGGGGTACTGGTCGTTCACTTCCCAGCCGTCGGTGGGCGACCTCGACACGAGCTATCCGGGCCTCGAGCTCGTGGCGGGATCCAGCGACACCCACGTCTACGCATTCCACGCCGACGGCACGCCGGTGCCGGGATGGCCGGTGATGATCGGCGACCCCGCGAAGATCGCGGCCGTCGATCCGGTGACCCACGAGGTCACGTACAAGTCCGGCGTCGGCGCGCTTCGGGGCCGCAAGATCATCACGTCTCCCACGCTCGGCGACGTCGACGGCGACGGCCAGCTCGAGGTGGCCGTGAACGTCAACGAGCAGTACGTGGAGACGCCGAACTGGTCGGTGAGCCGGGACCCCGGCCTCAAGGTGCTGGGGCAGGCGCTCGCCACGAGCAACGTCGAGCACCCCGGCAACACGCGCGTGTACCTGCTGGAGCACGACGGCACGGCCCACCCCCAGCACGACGGATCCGAGCAGACCGCCAACCCCGACGACCAGGCGTACGTCAAGGGGTGGCCGGTGAAGATCGGCATGCTGCTCACCGAGCTCCTCCCGGACGTCGGCGAGGGATCCAACGGCTCGCCGGTCATGGCCGACGTGGACGGCGACGGCACGCTCGAGATCGCGACGGCGTCCATCGCCGGGCCGATCTACCTGCTCAAGGCCGACGGCACGAGCTTCTACGGCAACGCGCCCGACGGCGCCATCACCATGAACAGCTCGGAGTTCAAGAACCCGCAGTCGACCGACGCTCCCTCGCTCCCCTCGATCGGCGGCGCGGTGTTCGGGCGTCTCGCCGGACCCGACGCGTCGCTCTCGGTGGCCATGGGCGCCGCCGGCATCAAACGCCTGGTCGACGTCGTCCTCCCGGAGCAGCAGCTCGGGGCCGAGGACCACGTCGCCGCGTGGGACACCACGACGGGGACGTTCGAGCCCGGCTTCCCGGCCGCCGAGAACGACCTGCAGTTCTTCAACACGCCCACGATCGCCGACGTGAACGGCGACGGCCGGCCGGAGGTCCTGGAGGGATCCGCCATGTACGACCTCCGCGCCTACGGCATCGGTGGCACCGTGCCCGCGGGTTTCCCGAAGTTCACCGGGGGGTGGCTGGTGAGCACGCCGGGCACGGGCGATCTCAACGGCGACGGCAAGCTCGACGTCGCGGTCATCACGCGTGAGGGCGAGCTCTATGTGTGGAGCACGCAGGGCGCCGCGTGCCAGCCACGCGAGTGGCCGAAGTTCCAGCACGACCTGTGGAACACGGGCAACTACGACAGCGGGGCGCCGCTCGGCGGCTCCACCTGTCCGCCATAGACCGCCTTCCCGCATACCGGTCGCGTTTTTCGGGGAAAGCTTTTCCAAGCCTGCCGAAAGGAGGCATCGTCATGCCGGGCAAACGAGCAAGCGTGAAGAACGAGAAGCAGTACGAGGGGCTCAAGAAGAAGGGCATGTCCAAGGAGCGCGCGGCGAAGATCGCGAACTCCCCCGGGTCCTCGAGCCGTGGCGGCAAGAAGAGCTCGTCGTCATCGAGCAAGAGCTCCTCGAAGCAAGGCGGCACCACCGCTCAGAAGAAGGCCGCCGGGCGCAAGGGCGGCAAGGCCGCCGCGCGCAAGCGGTAGCGGGCGCTACGGGCCCGAGTACGAGAACTCGGCATACTCCGCGTAGCGGCCGGTGAGGTCGAACGCGAAGTCGCCGGACCGGAACCGAGCGCGTGACGACGTCCCCATCTCGCTCCGGAGGGACGTGAACCCGGTGGGCTTGTCGACGTAGATCTCCTCCGGCTCACCGGTGACCGGGTTCTTGATCGGTTCGATCGCCAGGTCGTAGACGGCGCCGCCGGCGACGACGTACTTCGAGTTGATACCGTCGAGCTTCACCTCGATGGGAGCGAAGACGGGATCGAGGTGGGTCTCGGTGACCGAGGCGAACACGTCGAAGGGCATCCCCACCCCGCCGCCCCGCCACAGCCGCTCGATGGCCTCACGCTGCTCGAGGGTGGCCCGGTCGTCGACGACCAGGATCTCGGTGCCGCGGCCCTCGTGCACCGGCCCCGGGGAGTGCCCGCCGAACAGGAACTTCACTCCGTCGAGCACGACGTCGCCGAAGCGACCTTCGCTGACCGCGAACGCGTAGAACCCGTCGCAGTGGCCGTTCGTGGGCGGGGCGTCGAAGTTGCACGGGCAGCCCCAGTCGCAGTTGCACGCCCCGAGCAGGGACCCCCGCATGTGCCACGCGGGGACGACGGCGGGGTTCATGCGTGCTTCCTCTTCGGGTGCGGTCCCTCCACCACGAGCACATGGGCCCGAACGACGTCGCGGGACACGGACCGGTTGGTCGACGCCGCCACGACCTGCCACGTCCACTCCGTGTGGGCCTTCGCCGTTCGCGGGACCTGCACCACCAGCCGGATCACCCGATTCTCTCCCTCGGTCACGGCGGCGGTGCGGTAGGTCCCGAGGATCACCTGCGTCGTGATGCCGGTGCCCCCGCTGAAGCCCGCGAGGTACCGCACGGTGAACGGCCCGTGATCCCCGCCGCCGCGGAAGACGAACCCGTCGGAAGCGTTGCCCCGGTTGCGCGTGCTGATCGTGAAGACCAACTTGGACCCGGGCTTCGCCTTCGCGGTGACCGTCTGCTGCGCTCCCGACGCTCCTCGGACGCCGTCTCCCACGAGCCGATGATGGCCGAAGCGGATGGATGCGTCGGGCCGGTACTCCCGAGGGATGAAGTTGGCGTTGACGAAGCGATCCTTGTTCATGGTCACCGCGCAGTCCTCGGCCCCGGAGCAGCTCCGGCTCCACCCGGCGAACAGGGAGTCCTGGTCGGGTGTCGCCGTGAGGTAAACGGTGGTACCCGGGTCGAAGGTCGCCGAGCACGTGTCGCCGCAGCTCAGGCCGGCCGGCTCGCTGGTGACCGTTCCGTGCCCCTCCCCCTCGGGCGTCACCGACAACGTGTAGGTCTGTCCCTGCGCAGCGTTGAAGACCGCGGTCGCCACCTTCTGGTGCTCCATCAGCAACGTGCAGGGATCGGTGCCCACGCAGTCTCCGCTCCATCCCGAGAACTGCGATCCCTCCGAGGGGACGGCGGTGAGCGTGACGTGCGTGGAGGTGTCGAAGGCGGCGAAACAGGTCGAGCCGCAGCTGATCCCGGCCGGATCGCTCGTGATGGTCCCGGTGCCCGTCCCGGTCTGGGACACGCTCACCTTGTAGTGCGAACCGAGGAAGCTGCACGATTCATGGGCGTTCAGGCAGTCCTCCACCAGGCGGTCGAGGACATCCTGATGCCAGGCGTTCCAGAAGTCCACGTGCAGCGTGTAGTACGGCCCCGAGCTCATGGTGAGCCGCACGTTCACGTCGGGGTCCGTGGGACCGCACGGCGTGAAACCGGCGCACGGATCCATGATGCCGAAGTGGATCCGCTCGCTCACCTGAGGGAGCAGGTGGGGGAACCCGTCCGGACAGTCGATCCCCCCCGCTATGGGGAACTCGACATCGGACGGCCCGAGGCCGTTGCCGTCCCAGCATCGCTGCAGGTTGACGATGGCCACGACACCGTCGACGAAGTCGAACTGCTGCGCGTACGACGTGCAGTCGTAGGGGTGGGAGCTGAACGGGGTGGTGCCGCCGGCCCCGGCCCCGCAGTACCACCGCAACACCTGCGCCGGCGGAGGCGCCGTGGCGTCCTTGCTCCCCGCCACCATCTCGAGCCCGGCCGGGATGGTCTCCACCCGATCGGCTCCGGCCACCCGGTAGTAGATCCGCATGTCCCCCCGGACGCCCTTCGCATGGATCTCCGTGCCGTTCAGCGAGGGGGTCGGGGCCCAGTACCCCGCGGTGTCCGTGGCCACGCCGCAGTTGCTCGGGGCCTGTTCCATCGATTCATAGGTGGAGCCGGAGCTCGTCGACTCGTTGCCGAAGAAATCGTGGCTGTGCGAGGCGCCCGGCTGGCCGGGGTACACGATCGGGTCGTCCGAGGCCGTATGCGAGTAGTCGCAGGTCACGATGAACCCGCCCTTCGCCGGGTTGGCGGCGCCAGCCGGCGGGCCCGTGGCGACGAGCCCCGCGGCGAGGGCAGTGATCAGGACGACCAGAACGGAAACGCGCATCGGAATGCTCCCCATCTACCATCATCCCCCGGGGGACTTCAAGGCTTTCGTCCCGATCCGCGATCGCGGAGGCGCTACTCGGGCGGGAAATCCTCCACCTCGACACGCTCCGCGCGGGCCCGCACCCGTCGCGTGATGAACTCCGGCACCGTGTCCACCACGCCCTCGACGAGACTGTCCACCCTGGTCACGGCGCGCTCGATGTTCTGGATGGCCACCTCGAGGGAGTTCATCCGGCCACCCATGCTCTTCAGGTCGAGGTCATCGAGCTTGGCCAGCGCCGCCGACTTCAGGTCCTCCAGGTCGGAGTACAGCCTGGCCTCGAGCCGGTCGAGGCGGCCCCGGAGATCTCCGATCAGATCGGAGGTCTCCGCCGTGAGCCGCTCCAGCTCGGTGGAGGCCGCCCCGACGCGGGCCAGGGCGTCGAACGCCTCCACGACCCGCTGATCGAGGCTCGTCACGAGCCCGGCCAGCGCCGTCAGGCGTTCGACGGGACCCTGTGACGCGACCTCGTCCCCGGATGCCATCTATCGCTCGCAGCTCCTCCTCGAGCCGCCGCCGGTACCGGTCGAACAGCGATCGCTTCCCCGCCCGCCGTTCAGCGAGTCCTTCCCGGAGCCGCCGTTCAGCGTGTCGTCACCGCCATCGCCGAACAGCTTGTCGCCCGCCGAGCCGCCCCCGATGCGGTCGCGTCCACCGCCTCCGTGGATGACGTCGCGGTTCGACCCGCCGGCCAGGCGATCGGCGCCCTTGCCGCCGAACAGCCGGTCCTTGCCGGGGCCTCCGCGCAGGCGGTCGTTGCCCCCGCCCCCGTAGATGATGTCGGCGCCGCCGCGACCGATGATCTTGTCCTTCCCGCCGAGGCCGCAGATCACGTCCGCCCCCGGCGTGCCGACGAGCGTCTCGGCGGCGGCCGTCCCCAGGATCGTGCACTTGCCGGGCAGCGGCGGACCGGTCGCCGTGGGGGTCGGGGTCGGCGTCGGCCTGGGCTTCCCCGTCACCGTGATGTCCACGACCGAGGCGGCGGTGCTCTGGAGCCCCTTCTGGTCACGGACCAGGACCGACGCGTGGAAAACCCCCGGGTCGAGGTACGTGTGCGAGACGGTCGGCGTGGCCTGCGTGACCGGGGGGGTGCCGTCACCGAACCGGAACGTGAACGACCCGACGCTGTCGCCCGAGTCGGGATCGCTCGATCCGCTCGCGTCGAAGGACACCGGGAGCGGGGTCTTGCCGCTGGTCGGCGTGGCCGTGAGCGACGCGGTGGGCGCCGTGTTCGGCGCGCAGAACGCGTTGCCCACGAGGGTGTAGTTCGCGCTCGCGGTGCCGTCCGCCAGGACGAGCAGAACCCCAACGAGGTTCCTGGTCTCGCCGTGGACGTTCGTGATGACCGACCCCGGTCCCGGCGGCGTGCCGGACCCTCCGCCGACTGCGGGGTCGATCTTGCTGTCCGATAGTGTGATCGTGATCGTTCCGTCGGCGTTGAACGCGCCGGTGTCTCCGTCGCTGCCGTCGATCACACCGACGTCGTTCTCGGTGTTCACACCTGTGGTGGGATCGATGGCAAAGTAGCCGTACCGGAATGTGGGATTGACCGGCGTCGACGCCGTCTCCATCACCACGAACCACGACACCTTGCCGTACGAGAAGTACTCGTACCAGTAGGAGTTCGGCTGGGGCGCCGGGCTCAGGTTGTTCACCTTCAGCGTGAACACGAGCTTGTTCGCCCCGCCGGCGACGAACGGCTCGCCCACGGCCACCGACTCGACGTCCTGTTGCGAGGTGCCGACCTGATCGCCGGCCGTGTCCGTCACCAGGACCGCTCCACCCACCGCACAGGGATCGATGATCCTGATCGCGACGGACGCGGAGTTGTTGGCCGGGTTGCCGTCGGGATTCGCGAGGAGGTCGACCGTGTTCGTGATGTCGGCTGCCGGGCCAGCGTGGACCTTCAGCTCGATCGTGGCCAGCCCCCCCGCGGGAAGCTGCCCGACATCGCAGGTCACCTTGACGGAGCCGGAGCAGCTCCCCGTGCTCGGCGTGGCCGAGAGCAGCGTGAGCCCCGCGGGGATCGTGTCGGTGATCGTGGCCGTGGCGGCGTTCACCCCGCTGATGACCCCGATCGTGTACGTGAAGTCGGTGTTCGCCGGCACGAGCGACGCGGAAGCGCCCAAGCTGACCTTGGGATCGCCGCACTTCGGCAGGGCGAACGCGCCGATCCGGGTGTTCCAGCTGAACGTGCCGGTGCCGGCGTAGTACTCCTGCGTGTACCAGAAAGTGCACCCGTCGGGATCGACCTGCATCGCGCTGTAGTCTCCCCATCGCCGCCCGGTGTCCTGCTGCGTTCCCATCCCGTCGATGATGGTCCCCTCGCCGAGGGTCATCTGGTCGAGCGGATCGCCTGCGTGCCGGGCCACGTAGTTGATCGAGGGATGTTGCGTGCTGCTGGACTTGGAGTACCCGAGCGCGATGTTTCCCGACTGATCCATGGCGATGCTTCCCATCCACCGGTGGGCGGCGTCGGGCGCGAAGGTGGACTCCTGGAACACGGTGGGCGTGCCGTCGGGATCGCGGATCTCGTACCACCGGATGCCTGCATGCCCGTTCCCGACGAACGTGTCACCGGCGCCGGCGTTCACCGTGTTGTTGAGCACGAGCGCCTCGTGATCGCCGAAGTTGCGATAGGCCAGGCGGTACATCAGGCGGTCGCCGATGGAATCCAGGTAGTCGCCGACGTCCGGCATCCCCGGGAGCGAGTAGTCGGCATTGGGATCCGCGTCGACCTGCGGGATACAGTTGCGGTCGTCGGTCGTGTTGTCCTGGTTGCAGAGGGGATCGAAGTCGGCGACCGGGATCTCGATGGGAGTCGCCGGCGAGGCCGAGGTCCCCTGCCCCGGGGCGCTCCCGAACCACGAGTTCGTCGGAGTGGCCCAGTCGACGTGGAACTTGAACTCGAGCAGCTTGTCCTGGCCGGGGGTCTTGCTGTTGAGCATCTGCATGAAGAAGTTCGGCTCGCCGGCCGGCGGGGGCGTGGTGCCGTCGACATCCGACGGCAGCTGCCCGTGGTACAGGTAGTCGCTGTTCGCCTCCGCCGCCTCGTAGCCGCCGGAGTTCCGCGTCATCGGATCGGACGCGGACTCGTCGAAGCACTGCGAGGTGGCGCTGGCGTCACCGGCGAGCATCTTCGTCCGGTCGAAGGCGCACGCGCCGGCGCTGTGGAAGTCCTGGTTGGGCGTGGTCGTGTCGTACTGGTTGACCGACATGTAGTACGCGTCGGGCCACACCCCGATGTGGGGGTAGTCGTTGAACAGCGTGGCGCTGTACGTGAAGTCGTACAGGAAATAGGCGCCGGTGGGATCGGCCGTCTGCGAGATGGCGAAGCACTGGTCGAACGGCGGGGCGATCACGGCGGCACCGGGGAAGTTGAACTGGCTGATGAGCCAGCGATCGGCCAGCGCGTCGTACTGCACGATTGGGTCGCCGCGGCTCTGTGCGTCGCAGTTGAACTGCTGAGGGGCGCTGTCCCAGAGTGAGTTGATCGGTGAGGGGCCGGCCTTCAGCTCGCCGGTCTTCGAGTAGATGGCGAAGGTCGTGTTCACGATCTGGACGTAGTCGTTCGGCCCCACGTCGCCGTTCGTGTCGGGCGGCGCGCCGACGAAGACCCCGTCGCTGCTGCTCTCGCCGACGTCGATGCCCTCGAAGTTCTGGGATGTCGGCGAGATGGATGACGCGGGAGGGCTCGACTGCAGCGCGCCGTCGCCGAGCGGGGCGCTCGCCTCCACGGTGTGCGCCGCGTGGCCCCCCTCGTTCTCGGACACGCGTCCGATCCGCTGCGACAGCGCCTGGGGCACGCGTGGAAGCTGCGCCACCGGCTTCGACACCCCGAACGCTCTCGCGGTCCGAACGACGGGACCCACGCCGTCGCCGCCGGGCGTGCCCGACGATGCTGCCAGGGGCTGGGTGGATCCGGCCGTCCCCGACGCCAGGCCGGCGTGGAGGCCCCCACCGATCACCGCCGCGGGGCTCCCCTGCGCCAGACCGAGACCGAGCGCGGCCGTCGAGATCAGGACGGAGGAAACGAGCCGCCGCACAGGCAGCCGGATCCCCGATGCAGGGCGTGAGGAACGGGGTGCATCGCTCATGTCTTCTCCTCCGTGTGGGCGTGGCTCGGCCTGTGCGGGAGCGATGAACGAACGTCTCCACAGGCGCGCAGATCCAAGACGAGTACTGTACCCATTGCCATCGAAAACATCCGACTCGCCCGGTTTGCGCGACAGACCCGGCGTCATCGGACGCCCGGTTCGACAGCCGGGTCCGGCGATACAGTGAGGCGCGATGCCGTCTTCCCCGGACCTGGTGTGGCAGCCGTCATTGCTGAGCCTCGGTGAGGCCCTCGGTGTCGATCGCTCCTTCTCGGGCCTCGAGCGCATCGAGCTCGACGCCGCGTCGTGGGTGGACCACGCTCCGAGCTGGGTCTCCGGAGCCGACGAGCTCTTCTGGCTGGTGCTGAACTCGCGGGACTGGGGGCAGCGCTCCCGTCGCATGTACGACAAGCGAGTGATGGAGCCGCGGCTGACCGCGCCGTGGAACCTCCGCTCCGGCGAGCCGCTGGAGCCGCGGATCCTGGAGGAGATCCGCCTCGTCCTCTCGGAGCGGTACGGCCGCGAGTTCGACTCCGTCGGGTTCAATCTCTACCGGGACGGTCGCGACAGCGTCGCGTGGCACGGCGATCGGATCGACAAGGCCATCGAGGATCCGGTCGTCGCACTCGTGTCCTTCGGCGAGCCACGCAAGTTCCTGCTCCGACCCAAGGGAGGCGGGGCGTCGCGGACGTTCCTCCTCGGCGCCGGCGACCTGCTCGTCACCGGTGGACGCACCCAGCGCGAATGGGAGCACAGCGTTCCCAAGGTGTCGAAGGCCGGGCCACGGATCAGCCTGGCGTATCGTCACGGCATGGATCCCGCCGCCTATGCGGGCAAGCGGGTCGAGCGCTGATGGGGGTCCCTCCCCCCATCCCCGCGCTGCTGTGGATCGCGGTGGGTCTGCTCATCGGCGGCGGCCTCCTGGGAGCCGGTTCGGGGCTTTTGTTCTACCTTGCGTTCCGCACCCGCCGGTCCTGATCGCCCCCGGCGAAGGAATCAGGCCTCCAGCACCGAATCCATCTCGTGACATGAGACGGCTGATCCCCATCGGGCTCGCGATCCTGATGCTGCAGTTCCTCCCGCTGGCCGGGGCGGCCCAGGCCGGGGGGACGTCCTGCCCGTCGAGGCTCCTGGTGCTCTCGGCGTTCCCCGGCGAGATCGATGGCCTCCTCACCCAGGCCACACTGCGCGCGGAGGACACCGTGCACGAGGACGGCCGCACGTTCTTCGTCGGCAAGCTCGAGGCCAACGAGGTCGTGCTTGCACTGACCGGCATCGGGCTCGTCAACGCCACCGAGACCACGCGCCTGGCGTTCAAGCACTTCCGCTGCGGCTCACGGACCGCGTTCACCGGCGTGGTGTTCTCCGGCGTGTCCGGCGGGCGCTCGTTCATCGGAGACGTCGGCGTGCCGAGCCGGTGGACCGGCGACGAGGGGAAGACGTGGCTGCACACCGACCCCGCGATGCTAACGACGGCCCGGAAGGTGGCGCGCAGCGGCACCGTGCAGCTCTCGGCCGACACACCGGTGGGCGACGCTCCCTGCGTGGGCACCGATCCCGATCTCGTGCGATCGATCCACCTCGAGCACGCGCCGAGGATCTTCATCGGAGGCAACGGCAAGAGCACCGACCCCTTCGGGGGGCGGCGGTTCCCGTGCATCCCGGGCGGCGGCGACATCTTCGGGTGCGAACCGTGTCGCGCCCCGTCCCACGAGGTTCCCGACGTGCAGCGCTTCGTCTCGGGAGCGGCTCCGTTCGTCGACCCGAACTTCTTCCTCGGCTACTTCAAGGCTCCCCCGCCGGCCGATACCACGTACCGGGCGGAGGACATGGAGACCGCGGGCGTCGCGCTGGTGGCGTCACGCGCCCACGTGCCGTTCATCGCCTTCCGGGCGCAGTCCGACGGCAAGGGCGATCCGCTGGGTCTGCCGGGGTTCCCGTTCCAGTTCTTCATCTACCGCCAGCTCGCGGCGGACAACGCCGCGGCCACGACGCGGGCGTTCCTGCAGGCGTGGGGGGCCCGGCACTGACGGCCGCCTCGGCGCTCGTCGCCGTCGGGCTCAGTTCGCGAAGCGGCGGAAGTACTTGTCGCGAGCCATCGACCTGAACGCCGACAGGGCGTCGGCTGAGGAGTCGATGCACCAGTACACCGGTTGGCTGCGATCCTCGTCGTTGTAGTAGACGAAGGCCGCGATGTCCGGGTACTTGTTCTCGATCATGTGATGGGCGTGGGCGATCCACTGCGCCTTGTCGCCCCCCTGCTCGACGCTCGCCGTCTCTGCGACCATGATCGGCTTCCGGCGGTGGTAGTCCTGGTACAGCCCCGGGAGCATGTCCTCGATGTCCGTCCAGTGGGACCAGCCCTGGGTGGC
>JBHELK010000054.1:0-3375 GCA_046263085.1 Actinomycetota bacterium | reverse complement strand
GTGTTGATCTCGTGGCCGTCCTGACCGTCGACCGAGGTGAGCCATGCGGACCGGTAGCCGGTCCAGGTCGTGTACGAGAACTCCGATTGCGGGTCGTCGTCGGCTTGGGTCAACCCGTTGACCTGGAATGACGTGAGGGGCGCGGCGAAGTCCCTCGACCAGACGACACCGCTCGCACCGAGGAGCTCGAGGTAGATGTGGCTCGCGCCGTCGCTCCATCGGGCGCCGAGCAGGAGGGCTTCCTCCCCGCCGCCGGAGGCGAAGTCTCCGACGAAGTTCCCCTGGATGGCGACGTCGTCGGGGAACGACGTAGACCAGAGGGTTCCGTCGCTGCCGACCGCCACCAGGTCCTTCGAGTCCGCCGCCGTGTACTGACGGAGGATGACTTCCCGGGCTCCGTCCCCATCGAGGTCGAGGGCGAGGTAGGGGAACGGGTAATACGCCTGCTCGCTCCCCTTGGAGGCGCCTTGCGATTCCGCCGAAGCGTTCCCCCCGGCGCTGGCGATCGAGTCCTTCAACGCCGTGATGGCCCTGGTCCGAATCGACTCCTTGTCGAACCCACGATGGCGGGGAGCCCGATGCGACATGCGTCCCGTCTTCCCATGGGCCCATGCCGTCGCAGGAGCAGGGGCAGCCACGACTGCGATCAGCCCGGCCAGGGCCACGACGGGGCCGAGGCGGGATCTCCTCACAGCTCGTAGTTCCAGGCGAGGTGCCTGTTAGAGAACCCGGCGACGTAGGCGTGCTCCGTGTACCAACAGTGCTTACCGGAGGGCGTGCACTCCTTCTCCTCGCCGATGGCCGTGGTCACGACCTCGTTCTGTCCCTGGCCATCGATGTTCGCGGAGACCGCGCCGATCGGGTAACCGGGGAACCCCCCGGTGGGGATCGTCGCGCCCCACCGCTTCGCGAACGTGAGCCCGTTGAGGACATCGAAGATCGCGGGCGAGGCCAGGTCGCCGTCCTCGGTCGACGCGGCGGTCAACTCGAAGACGTCGGCGCCCGGGGTGCCGTCGAGGTCGCTGGCGCTGTAGTCCCAGTAATCGACGTTCGAAGGATCGGTCCATAGCGTGGAGCCGTTCCGGCTCGAGATCGCCTCGTCATGCCAGTTCCCGGTGCATGTGTAGTCGTCCTGGTCGGGGTCGTACACGCAGTCTCCGGAACCGGTCGAGACGATGATGTCTCCGGCGCCATCGCCGTCGACGTCGACGTCAGGGTACCCGTAGGCGTCCGCGTAGCCGTTCTCCGATGGGGCCGTCGCCGTCCGGGTGGCCTTCCAGATGTCGGCTCCCGTCTTCCCCGACTGGCACTGGGCCTCGAACGTCACCGTCTCCACCGTGGTGTCGGCCCAGGACTGGGAGGTGAAGCACACCTCGGCGCCGTGGTCTCCGTCGAGGTCGCCGGCGTCGAAGGTCGGGGAGTAGCCGGGGCCACCGAAGCCGAACGGCCCTTCGGGCGGCTGCTTCGACCACGCCAGCTTGAGCGTGGCGGGGTCGAAGACGCCGTAGAGGCCGTTGCCCATCACGTCGTAGCCACCGGCGTACGCGTCACGGCGACCGTCGCCCGTGTAATCGGGACCCTGCGACAGGCTGAGCGTGGCGCCGAGCGGCTCGGGGTGGCGCTCCAGGACCGTGCCGTCGGAGAGGCTCACGGTTTCGGCGTAGTACCCGGGGGACGCGTAGTCGGTCGGCAGCGCCGCGACGAATACGGCCTCGTCGGACGCGGCACCCGGAGTATCCGTGACGAAGGCATTTCCGGAGCTGGTGACTCGCTTGAAGGTCGCGGTCAGGGCACTGATCCGATCCCCGGTGTCACCGTCCAGCGTCACGACAGTGGGGACGGCCTTATTGTTCCAGGTCGTGTAGGCCAGCTCGGATTGCGCATCGTCGTCCGCTCGCACCGGGCCGTTGAGCTCCAGCCAGGTCGTCCCGATCTGCTTCGCCCAGAGCAGACCGGAGGATCCCGTGAGCGCGAGGATCGTGTCCGAGCCTGAGTGCGAGTAGTGCTCTCCGACGATCAGGACCTCGGTTCCGGCACTCGATGCGAAGTTCCCCGTCAGCATGCCCTCGATCCACGTGTCGCTGGGGACGAACTGTCTCCACAGGACGCCCTGGTCGTCGAGCGCCACCACCGAAAGCTCCTCATCCCCGTACTCGTCCTGCGACCACTGCTCGGCCAGCACCTCCTGGTCGCCGTCACCGTCGAGGTCGACGGCGAGGTCCGGCTCGGTCCAACCGCCGACGGGGGTCGGCGCTTCGGATCCGTCCGCCAGGAGGGTCACACCGTCGACGCGCGACAACGTGTCGCGGAACAGCGCGCGCTCCTGGGCGTCGGTGGCCCGGCCGGCGAGGACGTCGGCGCGACTGACGCGGACCGCCGGACGGCTGCCCTGCGGTGGGGCAGCGCGGTGGGCGGAGGCGGGCGGGCCGAGCGAGATCATCGCTGCCGTCATGGCAGTGGCGACGAGGAGCGAAGCGGGGCGCCTGGTGGACATGTGATCCTTTCGAGTCGCTTTGCCTATACCGTTCTGACACGTCCTGATCACCACCTTTGTGCAGGTGCACAGCAGAGCGTGCGCAGGCGCCGGCGTCGCGGGGGTAAGGGTCCGCGCCTGACGTCACGGGTAGGCTCTGAGCCGTGATCGCCCAGGTCCTCTTCGCGGGGTTCGAGTTCGTCCTGCCCCTGCTGATCGTGGGTTTCCTGGTGGTGGTCGTCGTGGCCCTGGTCAGCGCCCGGCGGGAGCCCGACCCGGCCGGCTCACGCCCGTATGCCATCTACCTCGTGCTGGTGATCTTCTTCGCCAGCTTCACCGCGCTGTTCGCGATCACCGCGCTCGCCTCGAACGTGGTGCGCATCCCGCTCTCGGAGCAGCGGACCCGGTGCGTGACCGGCCCCGGCTTCGTTTCCTGCTCGCCGTCCACGTCGGGGTCGGGCTCGGGTGGCGGGTCGACACAGGGGGGCACCGCGGAGTACACGGCCGAGAGGCTGAGGACGTACGACGCCGATCGCGGGCACGTGTCGAACGCGGTGCTCGCGGGGCTGATCGCGTTGGCCGCCCTCGCCGCCATGTCGTTCCACGTACGGCGGCTTCGCGAGCTGGTGGCGGAGCCGGAGTTCAATCGCGCGCCGGGACGCCGCACGTATCAGGTGTACCTGCACGCCGTGTCCTTCACCGCGGTGGTGATCCTGGTCTTCGCGGGAGCGGCGGCGCTCTACGGCCTGTTCCGGGTGATCGCGCCGGGCTACTCGGCGCAGCTCGCCGCGCGATCCACGGAGCGCAACGCCGGTGTGGCGCAGCTCGTGTCGGCCGGCGTGCTGGCGATCGGGTCGTATCTGATCTTCCGCTATCACTGGCACCGCACGAGGACGCTTCGC
>JBHELK010000053.1:0-32752 GCA_046263085.1 Actinomycetota bacterium | reverse complement strand
GCGTCCGGTGCCGGCGCTGGGGCCTGGGCCGGGGCGCTCCGTTCGCGCCTGTTGTCCTGGATGATCTCGGCGAGCTTGCTGTAGGCCTGGTTGCCCGACTGCCCCGACCTCGCGTCGAACGTGATGGCTCCGTAGTCCCGTCCGGTCCCTGAACCGAGGTGCATCACGATCTTGTTGCCCTCCTTCACGAGCTGCACCTCGATCGTGGCCTTCCGCTTGCCCTGATCTCCCGTTGCCGGCATCCGGACCTCCCTTCCCTCGTTCCTCAGCCTACCGTCGGAACGGGTCACTGGACCCCTCTGCAACGGCGTCGTCGCCGAGGTGGGTGGCCGCGACCTTCTTCGGGACCACCATCCGCCACGCGTCGAGGACGAGCTCGTGCATCTCGTCCTCCTCGATCGCGTTGAGGCGAACCACCACCCAGTTGTAGCGGAGATCCGCGGTCCCGGGCATGAGGAACTTCTCGGGGTCCGACGCCGCGAGCCCCTCACGCTCCTCCTTCGGGAACGCGAAGCCCATCTGCGTCTCGTCCCGCGAGAACGCCAGGTAGACGATCCGGCCGACGCGGAACTTCACCCGGTCCCGAACCAGCGCTTCGTAAGAGCGCGGCAGGCTCAGGGCGAGCTCGCGGACGTCGTCGATCGTCACCATGTCATCTCCCCCAGCGACGCGAAGCTACGCTACTTCGATGCCCGCCAGGAACCGCGTGACGCCGTTCGGTGAGATCGTCGGGATCGAGCAGCGCGGGCTGTTCATGGGCAACCGCGGGAGCATCCACAAGGGCCGCACGATCGTCCGGCCCTGGCAGGTCCGTCGATGGATCACCTGCGTGCTCGAGTACAAAGGCTGGAGCGCGCCGAGGTGGGAGCCGGGCCGGTGGACGCCGCTGTTCTTCTGGGACGAGGCAGTGGCCCTCGCCGCGGGCCACCGGCCGTGCGCACTCTGCCGCCGGGCCGATTTCAACTCGTGGCTGGATGCCTGGGCCGCGGCGTTCGGTGAGCGACCGCGGGTCGATCCGATCGATCGCCGGCTTCACGCCGAGCGACTCGACGGGAACGAGAAGCGCCGGCACAGGATCGCCTGGAAGGATCTCCCCCAAGGCGCGTTCGTCGTCATCGACGATGAACCCATGCTCGTCACCGAGGACCGCGTGATCCCATGGTCCTCAGCCGGATACGGGCCCGCCCGCGACCGGCCGCGCCGGGGCGACGCCACGGTCCTCACGCCGCCATCCACCGTCGCCGTCCTGGCGAACGGCTACCGCCCCCGGATCCGGGTTTCGGAATCCCCACGCGCAAAGCCTCTCGGTCCCCTTCGGCCGTGACAACGGTGATGAGGCGTCACGATGAGGTCGCCATGCTTCAGGCGGGCGACCTCGTTCGCGGCTCGACGATTCGACGAAGGTCCGAACCCCTACGCGTAGCCGTCGGGGCAGTTCCGTCCGACGGCGATGGACCGGAACTTCTGGCCGTAGGGCATGGCGTCGGCCACGAAGATCGGCTTGTTGGGCGCCCCCGTTCCGCTCTTGTACTGCAACTGGCCGCCGGCGATGGCGTCCTGGTAGGTGAGGCGGTATCCGGGCTGGAGCCTCACCGCGGCCAGCGGGACCCGCAGGGTGACCGTGTCCTTGACGAAGTCCAGCGCGCCTGACGCCGCTCCGAGGCGGATCAAGTTGTAGGACTCCGGCGTTCCCTGCGTTCCGACGCCGGACGCGAGGGAGAAGGACCCGTACTCGAAGCTGGCCTGGCCGGCCGACGCGGGATCTTCGAGGTTCAGGGTGTTGATCGCCGCCACATAGCGCCACCTCGAGGACGGATTCCCCGAGCCCATGTTCAGTCCCGGGACCGACGGCGAGTAGAACAGGAACATCCATGCCGTGTTGGTGTGCTGGGGGTCGTACTGGAGCGCGGCGGACGCCGCCTCGAGGTCTTGTACACGCAGGGTCGCCACCAGATCCGTGCCCTCGGTCCGCACGGACGACTCGCGGAGGTCCGTGGCGGGGTTGTTCGCGGAGTAGAACCCGGCGGCGATCCGGTCGCGCGAGTCACCGGACGTGTCGGTCTGGTTGGGCACACGACCTGCCGCGCTGGGTTCGGCCACCCGGCCGCCGGCGGCGTGATCAGACGGATGCGGTTGTAGTCGGCCACGGCCAGACCGTTGGGTCCGAGGGCGATCGACCGCGCCTGGAGCAGCGGCGTGGCCAAAGCAGGTCCGTCGCCGGTCACGTCGATGGTCCCTGTTCCGGCGACGTGCGACGTCATACCGGAGGGAGTCGACGAAGTCGACGTACGAACCGGTGAAGTCGTCGTCGACCAGCCGGTCCGCCCCGGCCGGAAGCGCGTCACCGGCCACCCTGACGTGGGTGGCGAAGCCATAGGGCACCTTCTTCCCACCCTGCACGCCGTCCACGATTGCCGGGTGGATGGCGTAGTCGGCGGTCACCCAGACGGCGGTGATGTCGGCGGCCGCGACGCTCGCGGGGCCGGTGCCGGGGACGACGCCGGGGCCTCCCCGGCCAGGTCACTCACGTAGTTCGCGTCTCCGACGGGGTCCTGGATCTCCGGGGACTCGGCGGTGCCGGCGCCTGCGGACGGGCCGGGCATCACGGAGACCGACCAGGCCAGTGCAACGACCAGAGCCAGACATGGAGCGAGGCGGGGAGAACGGACGCGTGGGGGGATGCACGGCTCCTTATTGAGCTGATCCGGAGGTTGTTTCGCTCGCGTGGCGCCCGGCACCTCTGTGCGACCGCACAGATCGGGCCCGTCAGGCGTGGGATGGACCCCACTGAGCCGATCGGAGGGGAGCCCGTGAGCCGGACTCCCGCCCGATTCGGCGCTCGTCGTGCGTGGCCCTACGACAGGGGAACGAGGTAGCCGGAGATGGAGATCTCGGCCGTGTTGCTGACGGGCTGGATGAACTGACCCTGCAGCTCCATGGTCGGCGCTTGCCCGGGCCCCACGAAGAACGTGACCTGGCCTGCCGAAAGGTACTTGTCGAAGGCGAGCGGGGCAGCCGGCGGCAGCAGGATGAAGTCATCGCCTGAGGTCAGCTCGACGCTGGGCTCCTTGCCCCCGTCGGCCAGCTTGAATTGGGCCGAGGCGTAGGTGATGACAAGCCTGTGCCCGGCGGGGACAGGGTCGAAGGTGAAGGAACAGACGAAATTGGTGCACACGTTGGGATCCTGACTAAAGAGCTCGCTCTGCTGGTAGACGAGTCGGCCGGGCTGGTTCACGTCACTCGTCGCCACCGGGTTGTTCGCTCCGTTCCCGACGGTGACCGTCGGCGTGTTCGCCACATTGACCGAAGGCTGGCCGGAGATCCCGACCGTTCCCGTGACTTCCGTGGTCCCGATCGCCTTCGTCGGGATGGGCTGGGTGCTGTCGTTCGTCACGAACACGTCCTGCACCGTCTTGGCGAACGCCGTTCCGGCCGGGACCGCGAGTGCTCCGAACACGATGCAGCTCAATGCCAGACCGATCGTCCTGATCGGCTTTCCTGCTGTGAAGCCCATGGGCTCCTCCTTCCGAGCGGGTTCCGGCCGTCAGGATGAGACCCTGAGCGTCACCGGAACGTCACCGGCGATTCGGAGGAAGCGCTCGAGTCGTCTGGGCTTGCAGTCCGCATCGCCCCATTCAGCGCAACAGCTCGGCGGCCTCCTCGAGCCATACCTCGAGGCGGCCTGACGGAGGACGGCGAGGCTCGGCAGGGGTTCGGCCGATCCGGGTCTAGACGCGCTCCCTCACGAGTGGCGGTTCGCTCCCCTGCAGGTCACGGCGCGGTGTAGCCGGACCAGAACACCCGGAGGTTGCAGTCGCTGTTGGTCCCGACGTACCACCCGTCCGCGGTCCGCGTGATCCCGCTCTGGAAATGGAACTGCTCAGTCTTGTTGTCAATCCCCGGGTAGAACCACAGAACCCCCTGGTTCTGGGTACCGGTCTGCTCGACGAGCGCGGCCTCGCAGATCGAATCATTGCCCCCGAGGTACGTGACCACGAGGTCGGTGAGGACGAGGTCGTTCGGGAGGACAGCGTTGGTCTGGCCGTTGTTGGTGGCCACACCGTCTCCGTGGCGAAGTGCATGCCCAGAAGGAAGGTTCGACACCTCGACGCTTCCCTGCACCGACTGGACGGCGGGGAAGTTGGACACCTGCACGCTGCCCGCGACCTGCTGCGTGCCGAGGCCGCGAACGGGCACCGGGTTCGCGGTGGTGTTCGTGACGAACACGTCCTTCATGGACTCGGCGGCACCGGCGAGGGTTGGCCATGCGGCCAGGACGAGCATACCCACCCCCAGGTAGCGAGCCAGTCGGAAGATCGAGGTGCGAGCTGGCGGATTCATCAGCTTCCTCCTGTTCCTTGTGTGGAGGGAGCATCGCGGGGGAAGCGTCACCGGAACGTCACCAGAGCGTCACAAGCGCGTCGAAGAGGGCCTGCTGCGCGGGATCGGACTCTGCGGTCTCCTCGGGGTGCCACTGCACGGCGACGAGCCACCCGCGCTCGTGCTCAACCGCCTCGACCAGCCCGTCGTCCGTCCACCCCGTGGCAGTGAGGCCCTCGCCGAGCCGGTCGATCCCCTGGTGGTGCGAGGACCACGCGGCGAGGCGCTCCCCACCGCAGATCTCTGCGACCCGGCTCCCGGGCCCGAGCTTCACGTCGTGCACCACGGGCTCGCCCTTCGGTGCCCCGTGCAGATCGATCCCGTGTATGTCGGGGAGATGCTGAAGGAGCGATCCACCGAAGGCGACGTTCACCACCTGCGCGCCGCGGCAGATCCCGAGCGTCGGAATCCCCCGGTCGACGGCGTGACGAACGAGATCCAACTCCGTGGCGTCGCGCTTCGCGTCGAGGCCGTAGACCTCCTGATGGTGTTCCTGACCGTACTGGCCGGGATGCACGTCGCCACCGCCCACGAGCAGCAGCGCATCCGCGATGCCGAGCGCCTCGTCTGCCGTCCCCTGCCCCCGCTCGCCCGGGTGCAGGATGACGGGCAGCCCGCCGGCCCGGTGTACCGCGGCGAGGTAGGTCTCCGGCACCGCGATGGCTCCCCGCTTCCACCCGGCGACGCGACCAGGGGGAAGGTGATACGCCGCGATCGCGACGACCGGTCGCTTCATGGCCCACGAGTGTACGCACGCCGGACTCGGTTGACGCGCTCGAGGCCCTCATCGCAGGCTGCCCCGTGCCCTTCGACGTCGCCGGCGGATCGTACGACCGCTTCATGGGCCGGTACTCTCGGCTCCTGGCGCCCGAGCTCATTGCGTTCGCCGCCGTGGAGCACGGGATGCGAGTCCTCGACGTCGGCTGCGGGCCCGGGGCGTTGACCGCCGCGCTCGCCGCCCACCTGGGGCCGGAGCTCGTGGCCGCCGTCGATCCCTCGGAACGGCCCCTCCGAGCGTGCGCCGCGCGCGTCCCGGGTGCCGAGTTCCGCCTGGCGCCGGCAGAGGATCTCCCTTGGCCGAACTCGTCGTTCGATGCGGTCCTCTCGCAGCTTGTCCTGAACTTCCTTCCAGACGCCGCAGCCGGCGTTCACGAGATGCGCCGGGTGGCGCGCCCCGGCGGGATCCTCGGATCCTGCACGTGGGACTACGCGAACGGGATGCGGATGCTCCGCACCTTCTGGGATGCCGCGCTCGAGCTCGATCCCGCGGCCCCGGACGAAGCGCGCGCCTTCCGGTTCTGTACCGCGGGCGAGCTGCGCCGTCTCTGGGCCGAGGCCGGGCTCGAGGACGTGGTCACCGCGCCGCTCGAGATCGAAGCCCGCTACGAGGACTTCGATGACTACTGGGATCCGTTCACGCTCGGCGTGGGTCCCGCCGGCGCCTATTGCGCCGACCTCGACGACGACCGTCGAGAGGCGCTGCGAGCGGGCTGCTTCCGCCTGCTCGGCTCGCCCGATGGTCCCTTCGGCCTCGCTGCCCGCGCATGGGCCGTGCGCGGACGGGTCATGCCGACGTCGTGACGGACCTGCTTCTCAGTAGGGCTCGGAGCCCCAGACGAAGGCGCCGTTCTGGTAGGCGGTGACCTTCGTGGCGTCCTTGAAGGTGGCGGAGGTGCCGTAGCTGTAGTCGCCCTGTTGCTGGAAGCTCAACGCATCCGTCCTCGCGAGCCGCAGGTGCACGTCCGTGGTCTTGGCCGCGGCCAGCGCCCCGGCGCCGTCGGTGAAACCAACCTCCAGGTACGCGTCGGCGCCGCTCCGCGGCGTCGGCAAGGTCACGACGTCGGCCGTGACGTTGGCGCACCCCACGGTCGCCGACACGCAGGAGGCCGTGAACGCCGTGGCCCCGTCGCGCGTGAACCAGTAGCGCATCGTCATCCCGCTCAGAGGGAGGCTCGTCGAGCCCGTGTTCACGAGCCGCAACCCCGGCTTGATCGAACCATCCGATTGCCGCAGGCCGTCGTTCTGCGCCTGCGTCCGCGCGATGCGCAGGAGGTCCTTGTTCAGCGCGTTGAAGGAGAACGACGCGGAACCGAGCCCCGCTCCGCCCTGCCAGATCTCGAATCCGGCCTCGGCATCCAGCAGGTACCACGAGGACCTCGTGGAGCCCCGGGTGACGCTGTCCACGATGAACGCCCGGAGGTCGAGATCGGTGACGTCCGTGGCCGGCTCGGTCCGCTCGTAGGCGATCGCGTTCCAACTGCTCATGCGGTGCGTGTACACCCGCCACGTGGCCCCGGCGAGATCGACCGTGCCCACCAGCTCTCCGAAGGGATGCATACCGCCCTGGCTGGCGAGCCAGATCATGATCTCCGACCCGTCCGGCGTCCCGGACGTTCGCGTCCTCGAGTTCGTCCACAGGTCATACGTCACGTCGTAGGCCCCCGAAGGGGTCTGCGTCGTGCTCCAACTGCTCGTGGCGCTGGCCAGCGAGCTCACCCGGATCGGCAATCCGCTCCCATTCGTGCAGGTGCCCCAGTGGCAGCCCCTGAAGACCGACGGGTAGCCGGCGGGCGCCCCCGGGATGGGCATCGCGAAGTTGGCCTGGGCGATCTGCCAGGCGCCCGTGGCGTCGTCCACCGACGCGCACTGGACGTCGGTCGAGTTCCACTCGTCCTGTTGATAGATGTACTGGTTGTTGTCGATGTGGACGGTGCCGAACCGGTCACAGGGCTCGACTGTTGCTGCTGTGGCCGATGATGCTCCTGTGACCAGCAACAGGGAGAACAACGTGCAGACGACCGCAGTTCCCAGTGCAGCGCACCGGAAACGGACGAGACGGGTCGACGACGAGGACGAACGCGAGATGGAACCCCCCTTCACTTGCAGTCTGGCTCACCGGCGGCGGCCTGTCCAGAGTGGCTTATCCGCTCTGCGCCGAGGAAGGCGGCGAGGGTCGCGAGGGCCTCGCCGAGCCTGGAGGTGTCGCCCCACGCCCCGACGACCTCGAGCGTCTTCGTCCTGCGGTCGAAGCGAGGCTCGACCCTGCCGACGAGTTGATCGCCGACCAGGATGGGCAACACGTAGTAGCCGAACTCCCGCTTCGCGGGAGGCACGTACATCTCGAGGCGATACCGGAATCCGAACAGCGCCTCCGCGCGGCCCCGGTCGTGCACGAGGCGGTCGAACGGCGAGAGAAGCGTCACGCGATCCGGAACGGGCTCGTCGCCGACGTCCGGATGAGCCACCCACCGGTCGCGCTCGAGCTGCACCCCGAGCGAGCGGAACCGCTGCTCCTGGAGCGCCCGCTCGGCCTCGCGGAGCGGAACGGTCTCGGTGTCCGGGAACCACCGCTCGGCGAGATCCCACAGCCGCTGTCCGCCGCGCCGCCCGGCGACCGCCACCTCGCCCCGGAGATGCAGGACCTCCAGCATCTCGCCGACCCGCCGAGAGCCGAACCAGCGATGATCCTCGCGACGGCCCTGGACCGATCGATCCTCCAGCTCGCGCGACAGCAGCGGGCCGCGGCGGCCCAGCTCGCGCAGCACGTACCGGCGGAAGCCCGCGTTCTGGCGAAGGAACTCCTGGATCCGCCGCTGCTGCGTCGTGGTGGCGGCTCGGCGCCACCGTCGCATCCTCGCCCTGATCAGCGGCAGCGACTCGACGGGCCAGATGAAGGCGTCCCACTCCACGAGCTTGCGCTCCACCCACAGCAGCCGGTCGAGCTCGTAGACGCCGTACGCCCCGAGACGGCTCCACAGCACCAATCGCTGCGGCGTGGCCACGGTCGCGATGGGGTCGAGCTGCAGGAAGCCGAGCCGCCGCACGGTGTCGAGCACGCCGCGCGCCGAACCGTCGAGGAGCTGGGCGCGCACGGCGATCCGCCGAGCCTGCTCGATGTCGACGACCCGGGGCGGCAACGGCGCGCGACGCTCAGGCCGCCATGCCGTCGCCGACGTCGTTGCCCATCAGCCGATTGTAGGAGGGCTAGGGGGTGAGCATCCTCCGCCCGAAGACGAATGAGTCGCGGTACCAGCCGTCGGCGACGCGGACGATGCTGACGCCATTGCCGCCCGAGTCGAGCGCCCAGCCGTTCCCGATGTAGGTGTCGACGTGATCGACGGACGCGGCGGTGGATCCCGATCCATAGAACATGAGGTCGCCGGCTTGCAGCTTCGCGAACGAGACGCGGCGCTTCTTCGGGGTGGCCCCGGCCATCAGCGACGACGAGCGCTCATCGAGCTCCCACCCGTGGTAGCCGCGGATGGCCTCGTTGTTCCACACACCGTCCCCCGCCCGCATGATCCACCAGGTGAAGCCCGAGCAGTCGAACCCGCCCTGGAGCTGTGCCCCGCAGCAGTACGGGATGTTCGTCGTCGCCGTGTTCCACTCACCGGCGTACACGTACGGGTACCCCACGTACTTCATCCCGAACTCGATGACGTCGACCATCGCCGGCGGCGGCGTGCCGACATCCAGATCCTCGTAGTCCTGCGTGTACCAGTGCGCGGAGGAGCCGAGGTCGGCCGCGCGGTGCAGCGCGTACGCCACGTCGGCTCGTGGCACCGGCGAGGTCGGCAGCAGGTCGAAGGCCTCGCTGTCGCCCTTGACGTCCGCCTCGTGGTTGCGCCACAACCCGATGACTCGCCCGATCAGCAGGGTCCCGAACTGCGGGGAGTGCGGCAGCGGCGTCCCGTCGGACGTGTGGATGTGGTTCGCGCCGTCCACGGCGGCCTGCAGACCCAGGGCACGCACGATGGCCTTGGAGACCATGAACTCCGTCACCGGCGCGGCGGCGGCGAAGCGCCGGCCGTTCGGGCTCATCCAGCCGTTGGACACGGCGAGGGCGGCGAAGGGATACAGCGGATCGTCGGCGGCGAGATCCTCGAACTCGATCGTGCGCTTCGGCGTCGCGGTGGGCGCGAAGGCCTTGGACACGGCCCGCGCCAGCAGGCCCCGGCTCTCCGGATCGGTGGGATGGAACGACGTCAGGCCGAAGTCGCGCATCCAGTCGTGGGTCTTGGCGACGTCGTCGATCGCGGGCTTCGCGAACCAGCCTCGGGAGCCCGGCTGGACGTCCTGCCAGGTGCTGCCCTTGCCGCCGCCGCCGGCCTCGGCCACGGGGGCGATGGCCACGACGAGCGTCGAGGCCAGGGCGAAGCTCGCCACGCGTGCCCAGAACCGATGCCGACCCATACGCTCCAAATCGGCATTCCGGGCACGGGGTCTTGAGCATGAACGCCAGGTTGGGCCTCCGGGGGATGGAGTTCGCGAGGATGGGCGGGGTCCTCGCCCCGCCCGGGGGACGGCTCCGGCCTACGCCGGACCGGGCCGTTGCGCCCCACCGGAGTTGCAAGAGGGCCGCGGCACGGCCGATTTCGCCCGCCGCGGCCCTCCAGAGAGCCTGTGAGCTCGGATCTACCCCTTGACGGCGGCTCCCGCCGACTGGTTGGCGATGTCCAGGGACGCGCTGCTGTCACCGTTGTCGCAGATCGCGACGTGGGTGTAGCCGTTGAGGTCGATCACCGCGTCGATGAAGTCCAGGATCGTGCGGTCACCGCCCGTGGCCGAGCAGAAGATCCCGAGGGTGCAGATCTCGCCGATGTGCATGGGGTTCGGCGTGGCCTGGGTCACGTTCCACGTCGGCGCCCCGGTCGTGAGCCCGAGGTCGAGTGACTGGGCGACGTACAGGTACCACTTGGCGGTGGGCACCCCTCCCGGCGCCGGCTTGCCGTACGGCAGGAGCGGGATCACGGCGTCGGTGCGGAGGAACGCCACCGAGACCTGGCCCGGGTCGCCGGCCGCGACCGCCGGGTAGACGTGCGTGCCGGTCTGCCCGGGGGCCACGTTGAACGGGCCCCTCCACGTGTTGCCGCCGTCGAACGAGGCCGACAGGAACATGTCGAACTCGGTGTGGGTTCCGATCGCCTGGCCGGCACCCTCCATCCCGAAGCCGACGTACGGGTTGCCGGCGTTGTCGAGCGTGAGGTCGGCGAAGAGGCCCGACCCGTCGTGCCCGATGTTGCCGTCGTAGACGAGCTTGTCGGTCCACGTCGGCACCATGGCGTCCGCGTTGTCCGAGTACGCGATCCACACGGTGTGGAACGTGTTCAGCTGGGTGTCGTTGCAACCCGTCGCCAGGTTGGTGGCGAGGTCGCCGCCCAGCCACGCCACGTACACGCGGCCGGCCCTCGGCCCCGACTTCACGACCTTGAGGCCGCCGGGGATGCTGTTGCAGAACGTGGCCGCCTCCGCCTGGGGGTCGGTGATGACGTCGAACGGAAGGCCGAAGTGGGCGCCGCCGTCGGTGGAGGTCTGGACCCACAGCTGGCTGGGACCCCAGTCGTGATAGCTCAGGTACACCCGCGCCGTGTCGGTGGTGCCGCCCGCCGGGACGTAGGAGTCGCCCCACTGCCGGTCGGTCAGCAGCGGCATGTTGGTGGTGTTCGCGTTCGTCGCGGGGCCCGCGCCCTTGACCCACGAGCCCGTGGCGCCCTGCGCCTTCGACTTGTAGAGGTCGGTCTGGAGGGTGTTCGAGCTCCCGATGCCGTTCAGGTTGGTGAGGTACACCGCGCCCGACTGGTCGGTGCTGAGCGAGGTGTCACCGCTGGAGCTGAACGGCGGGGTCCCCGGCTTCTTCCAGGTCGCTCCGTTGTCCGTCGAGCGGACGAAGATCGGTCCGGCCGGAGAGGACGCGTACATCGTGCCGTCGGGAGCGATCTCGAGCGACGGCTCGCCGCCGTTGCCGCCGGCGGTTCCGCCCGGGACCACGATGTTGAACGTGTTCGCGTTCGACACCGCGAGGTCGAGGGTCTTGTCGGGCTGTCCGGCCGTGCTGACCGTGAGGGTGTAGGTCCCGGCGCTCTTGAGGACGCGGACCGCGGCCGAGGCCAGACCGTTCGCGTCGGTGGTCGCGGCGACGGCCGGCTGGTTCGCGAGGGCGAACGAGACGGAGGCGCCGGAGACCGGGGCGCCGGCAGCGGTGCCGACGGTCGCCGCCAGAGTGGCGGTCGCGCCGGTCGCGGCCGAGGCCGGACCGACATAGGTGAGGCCGGCCGGTACGACCACGGCGGACGCCGGGGCGGCCTCGACCAGCAGGAGCGCACCGAGGGCCATGGCGGCCATCAGGGCGATGAGCTTCCTACGCATGACAGGCTCCTTGTTCAGAACGATGGGAGGGGTGTTCGCGGGAGGGCCGCCCCGACCTTTGTGCAACTGCACAAAGCCTGGCCGGAGAGGTGATTCGCCCCGTCATGTCCGGAATCCGCACGGGAAGCGGCGCCCACGGGCCCCCAAACGACGAGGGCCCGGGGGCGGCGAACCGGCCCCGGGCCCTCGTGCGACTGCGGTCGAGCGCTAGTGGGCGGCGTACGCCGACGGTCCGCCGGCCTCGTTGACCACCCTGAGCTGCAGGCTGTTCTGGAAGTTGTCCGCGTAGCTCGCGTGGAACGTGCCGTCGGGGGAGACGGCGATGTCGATGAAGTCCAGGAGCGAGCGGTCCGCCCCCAGAGTGCCGACACACGCGATCCCGAAGGTGCAGATGTCGCCCTTGTGCATGGGCTTGGTCTTCACGTCGGCGACGGTCCACGTGGGAGAGCCGAGGTTCAGGTCGAGGCTCTCCGCCACGTACACCTTCCAGAGGGCGTTGGGGTCGCCGCCGGGCTTCGGCTTGCCGTTTGGCAGGGTCGGCACGAGCGTGGGCGTGCGCAGGTACACGACGGCGACGCGCCCCGGATCGCCGGCCGCGATGGCCGCGTAGTAGTGCGACCCGGTGTCGTTGTTCACCCTGTACGGCGTGCCCGTTCCGTCGCTCCTGCCGTTCCACGTGAGCCCGCCGTCGAACGAGGCCTCGACGAAGGAGTCCCACTCGTGCAGCAGCGGCATGTCGAACGCGATGTACGGGTTGCCGGCGGAGTCGACGGTGAGGTCGGCGAAGATCGTGGAGCCGTCGTTCGAGATGCCGCCGTCGAAGACGAGCTGGTCGGTCCAGGTTGGGACCTGCGCGTCGGCGTTGTCCGACCACGCGACCCACAGCGTGTGGAAGTTCTGGGCCTGGGTCTCGTTGCACCCCGTGGCCGGGTTCAGCGGGTCGGCGGCGAGCCACGCGACGTAGACGCGGCCGGCCTTCGGACCCGACTGCACGGCCTTGATGCCGCCCGGGATCGTGCTGCAGAACGAGGCCGCCTGGGCCTGCGGGGAGGTGATGACGTCCTGGGGGATGCCGAAGTGGGCGCCGCCGTCGGTGGACGCGTTCACCCAGATCTGGCTGGGTGCCCAGTCGTGGTACGTCATGTACACGCGGGTCTGGGCGCCGGGGGTCGCCGGCGTGTAGGAATCGACCCACTGCCGGTCGACCAGCAGCGGCGAGTTCGAGGAGTTCCCCGCGTTCGCCGGGCCCTGCCCGAGGGTCCAGGGACCGTCGCCGTGGTTGCCCGATCTGTACAGGAAGACCTGGAGCTCGTTGGCCCCGCTGCCACCGAGGTTCGTCAGGTACACGTTGCCCTGCGAGTCCGTGCCCACGGTGGAGTCGCCGCTCGAGGCGAACGGCACCGTCTTGGGCTTCACCCAGGTCTCACCGTTGTCGCTCGAACGAAGGAGCGTGGTGCCGGTGCTCAGACCGGAGGTATAGAGGGTGCCGTCCGGGCTCGACGAGATCGAGGGCTCACCGCCGCCGTTCGCGGCCAGCACGTCGTGCAGGTCGAACTGCGCGGGAGTGACGGCGAAGCGCACCGTCACGTCGGGCTGGCCAGCGGACGTGACGGCGAGGAGGTACTGGCCGGCCGCCTTCAGGATCTCCTGGGTGGTGCTGGCGACGCCGGTGGCGTCCGTCGTGGCGTGGACGGCCGGCTGGTTGGCCACCTGGAACGCGACGTCGGCGCCGGCGATGGCCACGCCCGCTCCGTCGGCGAGGGTCGCCGAGTACGTGGCGGTCGTGCCGGTGGCGGCAGACCGGGCCCCCGAGTAGGTGAGGCCCGGCGCGTTCGCGGCGCCGGCCGAACCGGACACGAATCCCATGGCGACGATCGCGAGGGTGGTTCCGATCAAGAGCAACTTCCTGAGCACGGTGGTCTCCTTCGATCGAGAGAGAGGAGTGGTCTTCGAAGCCCGGGAAGCCCCCACCTTTGGGCATATGCACAACTCTGAGCAGATCAACCGTTTCGTCGGAAAGACGCCCGGGTACCCAAGTGGCCCGCCGAGGCGATCGCCTCCGGCGGCACGGACCCGGAGGAGGACCCCGATGCGATTCAGGTACCCCGCCGTGCTGGCCGCGGCCGCCATGCTCTTCGCGGCGTTCGGGCTCCCGGCGCAGGCCGGAGCAGGAAAGCTGAAGACGACCCTCAGCATGGTCGGCCCCCAGGGAGGGGGCGGGGAACCCTCGATCGCGGCGGGCCCCGGCGGTGTGCTCTACGCCTCGTGGCCGGGCGACAAGATGTACTTCGCCCGCTCCACCGATGGCGGTCGCACGTGGAAGGAGGGTGGGCAGCCTTCCGGGTACGACACCGTCGGCGATACCACCGTCTTCACCGACCACTCGGGCGCGGTCTACGAGACCAACCTCAACGTCGATACTCCGAGCGCGCCGCTCAACTCCCTGCAGATCTCCACCTGGAAATCCTTCGACAAGGGCAAGACGTGGCCGCAGGTGGCCGGCTCGACGCTCAACCCCGGCAACTCCAGCGGCCAGCCGCTCCTGGTCGACCGGCAGTGGAACGACGCGTGGATCCCGCCGGGCAAGACGACGAGTGACGCGGTGGTCGCGCTGACCTATCACGACTTCGGGCCCAGCCAGATCTGGGTGTCGGTGTCCACCGACGGCGCCAAGACATTCGGCGTCCCCGTCGACGTCATCACCGACCCGGCCGCGCAGGCCGCCAGCTTCTGCAGCACCATCCCGGGCGGCCTTCGCATCGTGCCCGGCCGAGCGCACGCCGGGCGGATCTATGTGGCGTGGCTCGCCGCCGACCCCACGAACGTGCTCACCGGCTGCAACGTCACCCAGCTCCAGGCCTTCCACACCGTATGGGTGGCGTGGTCCGACGACGTCGGCAAGACGTGGACCGACCAGCTCGTCTACGACGCCGGCCCCCTGCACGACGGTTCGGAGCTCTTCGCGGATCTCGCCGTCGACAACCAGGGGAACCCGTACGTGGCCTTCCCCATGAACGTCAAGGACGAGTACGACATCTTCGTCGAATCCTCGCTCGACGGCGGGAAGACGTGGAACGGCAGGACCGACGGCACCGGCGTGCCGGTCCAGGTCAACTCCAGCACCGGCACGCATTACTTCCCCGCCATCGACGCGGGACGACCCGGACAGGTCGTCGTGTCCTACATCGCCACGAGCACCAACGTCGGCAGCACGCCCGAGGGCAAGCCGAACGAGCCGCTGGGGGACGCCGACGCCGACTGGTTCGCCTACCTGGGCCAGACCACGAACCTCGGGACGACGCCGTTCACGAACGTCCAGGTGAGCCCGCAGTCCATCCACCATGGCGACGTCTGCACCGTGGGCATCTTCTGTTCGGCGCTCGAGCCCCTCGGCGCCGACCGGTCGCTGCTCGACTTCATCGACGTGGTCGTGGACTCCGGCGGGTACGCGCACGTGGTGTTCACGGCGGCCGGCGGCAAGCTCAAGGACGGTATCTACGCGGCGAACCAGGTGGCGGGGCCGAGCGTCGGCCCGGCCGGCCACTGACCGATCACGTAGGGCGGGCCTCGTGCCCGCCCCGGGGACGAGCCCCGGGGCTACGGAGGATCAGGGGAGGCCGGGGCCGGTCAGGCGCTTGTCGCCGTCGACCGTGACGATGAACACCTGCCAGTCGTAGTACTCGTAGTAGGCGCGCGGGTCCGACAGCATGCGCTTCGCGTAGATCAGCACCGCGTCCACGTACGCCCACGCGTGGTTGTACGCGTACAGCGCATCGCGGTTGTCGCCGGGGGCGCCGGACGCGTGCAGGTAATTCGCCGCGCCGAGGATGGCGTCGTGCGGATCGTGCACGTCGCCCCCCATCCCGTACGCCCGCCAGGTCGACGGGATGAACTGCATCGGCCCCTGGGCGCCCGCCGAGCTGTTCGACCTGACGCGTCCGAACTTCGACTCCACGTAGTTGACCGCCGCCAGCACCGCCCACGACACGTCGAACCGTCGCTCGGCCTCCCGGTAGAACCCCAGCAGGACGCCGGCCGGCTTCGGGAGCCCGACCCTGAACCGGACGTGGCGCTTCACCGGGTGCACGAGCGAGAACAGCTTTCCGCCGGCCGCGATGTTCGCCTTCGCCTCGCCGCGTGCCCAGGTCGGCAGCGCGTCGAGCGTGGCTCGGGCGGTGTCCTCGTGGCGGGCCAGGAACCGGTAGATCCGCTGCTGGTACAGGGCCTGGAGGCGCACCGCTCTGGGAGGCTTCCCGGTTGCTGGATCGCCGCCCGAGGTCCATCGCTCGATCGAGGACCGGAGGGCCCACGTGGTCCTGGCGAGGACATCGGCGAGCCTGTCGGGATCCTTCGGGACGTAGAGGTCGGGCGCGGGCATGAAGGTGTCGGCAGATCCGGACGTGGTGGCCGGGGACAAGCCCCGGCCCACGGCTTGGGCGCTGCAGGCCGTGGCGAGCAGCGCGACGACGGCCACCGTGCGGGGGATCCTCATGGCAGCCCCATCGTGGACGGGCGAGGAGCGGGATGGCAACATGCCCTCGCTTGCTCCCGCAGACCCTCGCATTCGATCCGTTCGGGTGGATCCTCGACCTCCACGGCTGGGTCCTGCTCCTCGTCGTGTTCGCGCTCCCGGCCCTCGAGGCGTCGGCCTTCGTCGGCTTCCTGTTCCCCGGGGAGATCGCGATCGTGCTCGGCGGCGTCATCGCCAGCCGGGGCGACGCGAACCTGGCCGCGGTGATCGTGGTCGCGATCGCGGGAGCCGTGATCGGCGACAGCATCGGGTACTACGTCGGGAAGCGGTGGGGGCGGCGGATGCTCGACGCAACACTGGGGCGATTCGTCAAGCGGACGCACTTCGATCACGCCGAGGCCTTCCTGGCCCGGCGCGGCGGACCGGCAGTGTTCATCGGACGGTGGACCGCGGCCCTGCGCGTGCTGGTGCCCGGCCTCGCCGGCATGGCCCGGCTCCGGTACCGCACGTTCCTCATGTACAACCTCGCGGGCGGCGCAGCGTGGGCGACGACGTTCGTCATCCTCGGCTACCTCGCCGGCGACACCTATCGAGAGGTCGTGGACCTCGCCGGACGGGCCGGTCTGCTCCTGCTCGCCCTGGTCGTGTTGTTCGGGTCCGTGGTGTTCCTGAGCCGGTGGATCGCGCGGAACCCGGACCGATTCCGCGAGATCCGGGAGCGCGCCCTCCGGTGGCGACCGCTGGCGATCGCGCGCGAGCGCGCATCCCGACCGCTCCGGTTCATCGTGGGCCGGTTCCGTCCGGGAGCGGCGTTCGGCCTTTCCGTCACCATCGGGCTCGTCGTGATCGGGCTGACGGGGTGGGCGTTCGGCGCGATCGTCCGCGACGTCATCGGCCACGAGACGGCGCGGGTCGACCGTCCCGTCGGACGGTTCTTCCTGCAGCACCGGGAGGCGGTCCTCACGAACATCATGAAGGCGGTGACGTTCCTGGGAAGCGCGCCGGTGCTGGGCGGCCTCGCGGTCGTCATCGGCGTCGCGTGGTGGCTCCGCCGCAGGACCCCGCGGCCGCTGGCGCTCGTCGTCATGGGGTGGGCCGGCTCGGTCCTCCTCGTCCATGGGATCAAGGCGCTGATCGACCGGCCGCGCCCGCCGGCGTCACACTTCCTCGTCTCGGCCACCGGGCCCAGCTTCCCCTCCGGACACGTCACCGACGCCGTCGCGCTGTACGGACTGCTGGCGGCGCTCATCGCTTCGGCGACGCCGTCCTGGACGCGGAAGGTGGGCGCGTGGGCCGGCGCGGTGATCGTGGGGCTCGCCGTGGGAACGACGCGCCTGTACCTCGGCGTGCACTGGCTGACCGACGTGCTGGGCGGCTACGCGCTCGGAGGCCTGTGGCTGTTCACCCTTCTGACATCGGTGCGCGTGATCGAGGGTGTGATGCGCGACCGGGTCAGGCGGGTCCGGCATGTCGTCTGAGGTACGCGAGGACCTTCGGATCGATCCGGCCCTCGCCCACCCAGCGTTCCTCCAGGTTTTCCCATCCCATGTACTCCTGGAGGTCCTTCCACAGATCGCCGCCCTCGTGCTTCCCCAGCCGTTCCAGATGCGATCGGATCTCGTCCTCGAGGTCCGGATCGACGGAGAGCAGGTCCGACTCCTCGGGGCGCTGGAAGTACAGATGGTGCAGCTCGAGGAGGCGGGCGAGCTCCTCGATGGGTTCGTCGTGGTGGTCGACGCGAAGGTCGATGTAGCGGTCGTGGTTGCCGCCGTACCCGCCGCCGGGCTTCGCCACGTACAGGCCCGCGCCCTCCTGGCCCCGCCGGTCGCCACCCTCGCGCTGGCCGGCCCGCAGGGCCTCGATCAGACGCTCACCGAGCGGCATCCTCGCCGTGGCCCGGAAGGCCTCCGCCATCGCCGGCACCACGCGGTCGCTCGCCAGGATGTTCCCCTGGCAGGAGAAACCGTCGCCGGGCATCGAGGCCGCGTGCTCGAAGCACTCCGTGCCGGTGAACGAGGCGGAGCGACCCCGCGCGTCCACCACCCCGACCTGCCGCTGCTGGCGGAGGTCGTCGTCCGCGACGAGCCGGTCGATGACCTCCCCGGGATCGAGCCCCTGCTCCAAGAGGTCCAGGCCGCGGGGCCCGTAGGTGACCTCGGCGAAGGCCTGGGTCGCCACCGCGCCCACGCCGCCGCGGGCCCAGGACACGACCGAGGCGCATGCCAGGAACTTGGACTGCACGGCGACGCCGACCTCGCCGGCGCCGGGATCGGACGCCACGATCGAGAACGTCACCTCGCGCTTCTCCTCGCCGGCGTGCGCATCGTCTTGCGCATGATCGGCTTGTCGTTCCCGGTCCGCCCGACCTTTCCCATCACGGCCTCGAAGTCGCGCCACCGCTCGGGCGTGAGCGGGCGGACGTCGAAGCTGCCGGGGACAAGCCCCGGCCCACGGTGTGGAGGTGTCACAGGTGGCTCCGGAGCTCCCAGAGCTCCGGGAAGAATCGCCGGTCGAGCGTGGTCCGCAGGTACGTCGATCCGCTCGAGCCGCCGGTGCCCGGCTTCGTGCCGATCTGCCGCTCGACCATCAGCACGTGTCGCAGCCGCCACAGGGCGAAGAGCTCGTCGTGCGTCAGCAGCGCCTCCGACACGGCGAACAGATCGGGCCGGTCCCTGGCCATCGACACCAGGCTCGCCACGCGCCGCTCCTCGTCCTCCGGGGGCATGGGAAGGCCCTCCTTCTCCAGCAACGAGCAGAAGGCGTCCCACAAGGTCGGCTCGTCGAGACGTCGCTCCAGCCGACCTCGCTCCTCCTCGCTCTCGCCCAGATGGTCGAGCAGGCGACGTTCCTTCGATCCGGAGACGAACTCCAGCTCGCGGAACTGCACGGACTGGAACCCCGAGGCCGGCGCGAGCTTCGACCGGAACGCCAGGAAGTCCTGTGGCGACATCGACTCCAGCACCGAGATCTGCTCGATCAGCACGCGCTCGATCGCGTGGATCCGCTGCAGGAGGTGGATCGCGACGGTGAGGTCACCGTCGAAGATGCGGTCGCGCGCCGTCTCGGTCTCGAACACGAGCTGCTTGAACCACAGCTCGTACGCCTGGTGCACCACGATGAACAGCAGCTCGTCGTGCGCCGGGGGATCAGACAGCAGGTTCTGCAGTGCGAGCAGGTCCGGGACCTGGAGGTAGGTGCCGTAGGAGAGCCCGCCCTCCTCGTGCGTGACGCGGCCCATGCGACGAACGGGACGCGCCGGCCGCTCCATGCCGTTAGCTTCGCACGCCGCCCATCGCGCCGGAGGACCGCCTACGCCCTGCCGGTGAGCGTGTCGTGCACGCGTTCCATGGCCAGCCCCAGCCCGGCCCACAGCGGGAAGTAGACGGGGCGAACCAGCCCGTCGATGTGGACCCTCGCGTACGTGTAGTCCCACGGCGCCTCGCCGACGAGGCGGCGGAGCGCCGTCCCGGTCGCGTACTCGAGGCCCATGATGCCGGCGCCGTACGCCGCGGCCCGCACGGCGACCGGCCGGTCGCGCAGCGCATCGTGCAACGGCTCGTAGAGCGGTTGGAGCAAGCCGTAGATCGGGAACATCCACAGGCTCGATCGCGAGTGCAGCCGGGGATCGCGCGAACGGATGTAGTCGTGGATGCCGGTCATCAGCACCTCGAAGCACCAGCCGAGGCCGCCGTACACGGCGAACCGTCCGACCCGGCTGTCGATCTCGAACCGCTTCGGGCGACTGCGGAGCACGGCGGGAGGGTAGCCCGTTTGCCCTCCCAGGAACCCCGGCATGCCGGCCGGTGTAAGAAGGGGCGGCAGGTGCCGCGGGTCCGCTTCGTGGAGGGCCGTCCACTGGAGGACGCCGAGCTCGTCGAACTGGCCCGGCACGGCGATGAACGAGCGTACGAGGAGCTGGTCAGGCGATATCAGGACCTGGCGGGCAGGGTCGCCTACCTCGCCGCCGGGGCCGAGTCCGACACCGAGGACGCCGTGCAGGAGGCCTTCGTGAAGGCCTATCGAGCGCTGCCCCGGTTCCGGACGGGATCGCCGTTCCGCCCGTGGCTGCTGCGGATCGTGGCCAACGAGGCCAAGAACCGCAGGCGGGCCTCGGGACGAAGAACTCGGCTGGCGCTTCGAGCGGAGAGCGACCGCCCCTCGGGGGATGCGGCCCCATCTCCCGAGTCGGCGGTCCTGGACGAGGAGGAGCGAGTGATGTTGGTACGCGCGGTGAACCGGCTCCGGGACGACGACCGGATGATCCTCGGGTACCGCTTCTTCCTCGGCCTGTCCGAGCGCGAGACGGCCGAGGCGTTGGGGGTGGCGGCGGGGACCGTGAAGTCCCGGACGTCGCGCGCCCTGCAACGCCTCCGGAAGGACCTCCCGGCCGATGGCTGAGCGGCTCCGGGCCCTCCCCGAGGACGGACTCGCCGCGGCGCTGGCGTCGCTCGCCGGGTCGGTGGCCTTTCCGCGGGTCGACGTGGCGGCCGGCGTACGGGCCGGGCTGGCGGAGCGACCCGCGGCCCGCGGCAGGGTCGTCGCGTTCCCTCGGGCGAGGACCTTCGGCAGGGCCGGGATCGTCGCCGTGGCCGCCGTGATGCTCTTCGGCGCCGCGGCGGTGGCCGGACGCCTCGGGGTCCCCGGCCTGCGCATCGTCTTCGGGCCGGAGCAGCCGCCGAGGCACGCGGCTGTGGGGAGGAACCTGTTCCTGGGCTCGCCCAGCACCCTGTCGGCTGCCCGCGAGCGGCTGCGCTTCGCCCTCTACACGCCGCGCGGCGAAAGTCTCGGACCGGCATCGGTCGACGTCGGTGACGCCCCCCCCGGCGGTCGCCTGTCCCTCGTCTATCCGCCCGGACCGGACCTCCCGCGGTCGAGGTTCACCCGGGCCGGCTTGCTGATCACGGAGTTCCGGGGCGACATCGACGGCGACTGGCTGAAGAAGCTCGCCTACGGAGGAACGAGCGTCGAATACCCGCCGGTGAACGGGTATCCGGGCGTCTGGCTCACCGGCGATCCACACGAGGTGCAGTTCGTCGACCGGAACGGGATCCCGTTCCAGGACAGCGTCCGGCTCGCAGGGAACGTCCTCGTGTGGAGCGAGAACGGCGTGACCCTGCGGCTGGAGTGCGCCTGCTCGAAGGGCACCGCGGTCCGGATCGGCGAGTCCATGCGATGAGCCAGGAACCATCGGTGGCCGGGCGGTGTAGGAGTTCCGAAGATCACGAGAGGGGACCCGCCATGGTTCGCAAGGTGTTCGTCGCGGTCGTTTCGATCGGCGCGGTGCTCGCGCTCGCGGGACCGGCATCCGCCAAGGGCATCACCAGCGCCACGTTCTCCGGCCCGGGCCTTCCGCCGTCGGGCCTCGTCCTCGACGGCATGAGCGAGGCCGCGGCGGCTCCGCTGTGGGAGACCGGGATCGCACAGGACAAGATGGCGACCCTGAAGATGCTCGGCGCGACCGATGCGGACCTGGGTCCCGGATACCGGGCGGAGTATCGGTTCGACTTCGCACCCCGAGACTCGGTGCACCAGACCCTCTATCCGTACGCGCAGGGCGGCCCACTCTCCTACACGCCGCCGCAGACCCTTCGCCGCTTCGGTGAGGTCGAGAGCGGATGGTTCCGCGGATCCCGGGATCTCCTCGCGTTCCTCGTGAGGCATGGGCTCCCCCGGACCGCGCCCGATGACGGTTCGGTCGTCCAGTTGACGACGGCGGCGCGGGAGACGACGGGGTCGTCCATGTCGCCGTGGCTGTGGGTGCTGCTCGCGGTGGGCGGGGTGGCCGTGATCGGCGGCACGACCGTCGCGACGCGACGCCTCCGGCGCTTTGGTTCCAGATGAACCGGCTGGGCATGGCGAGGACAACGACGGCCGTCCAACTCTGGCCGCCCCCCAACCTATTGCAGGTAGGCAGTTCACAACCCCGCGCTGACCGCGCAGGCGCTGCCTACGCGCATCGCGACTCGATCGCGACGCGATACCCTGCGCGAGGCCGCTCGGCTTGCGGACCAACCCGAGTGGAGGACCGTGAAGTAGGCGGGCGGCAGTCGAGTCGGCCGTGCGTCTGCGCCACGACTCGCCTCGCCTCTTCCGGCCACGGGGTTTGGAGCCGTGCCGTTACTCGTTCAAAGGCCACAATGGATGTAGCCGATCCGAGACCTGATCTTGAAATGCGGTGAACCGCACGCCTTCGAGTTCGGCCAAGTCACTCGTCAGCATCACGAGCCAGTCCTTCCAGGCCGCGGCGTCAGCCCGGCCCTCGAACACCACGCCAACGTCTTCGCCGACCCCCTCAATGCGCGGGACTGACCCGAACTCCCGGAGCAGCTTAGCTGCCTCAAGGCCGCCTCTTTCGCGGATGAAACGATCCAACCGCTCAACTAGGTCACGCACACGTGCGGGCTTGTCGAGTTGGAAGCAGGCAACCACGGTGAACGTCCCGTCGTCCCGCCGTGTTGGGAAACGTGCGCCCATCACGCGTCAATCTGCTCGCCCATAGGTTGCGATCTCATTGAATAGGTCCCACTCGCGTACGGCGCATGTCCCTGGAAACGTCTCTGACGGCTGAATGATTCCTCGCTCGACGGCTCCTTCAATCCCTCCAGAGCCAGGGGGTCGTACTTGATCTGCGACAAGATGTTGCCCGCCGGGTCGTAACCGTAGGCGAACCCCTTGGCGTCGGGACCGGTGCAGGCCGGGTAGCACGCCATCAGCGAGGACGAGTTCAGCGCTGAAGCGGGCTGCCGGAGAGTGTCGCGTCGCCCGCCATCACGCAGCTGACGCAGTTCTCCGTACCGCCGAGCAGGTTGAGGTCGCGGATCGAGCCAGCCAGATCACCCTCTGCGGCAACAACGAGAGCGACGGGATGCGATGGAAAGCGGCTGGCCGTCGAGGATCTCGTCACGTCCAAAGCGCTGGCCACGATCACGGAGGACGCTCGGTCGAAGCGGGTCGGCGCGTTGCGCGCGGCCAGGTCGTGGTCATAGGTAACGCCGATCTGGACCCTCAACGGACGAGCGGCGCTCCACTGTCGATGCCCGTCGCGGGTCTGCAGGACGCGTGGTGCGAGAGATCGGCCGCAGCATTCGGCTGTCGTAGACACAGGGGCCGCGGCGGACTGCGACTCGATCGCCGCCCATGCGGCTGCGATCGGGAGGACGACCAGCGATGAGGAGCCCGCGGGTGCCGTCGACGGTCAGGCGGCCCCGACTACGGCTCATCTCGATCCAGGTGTCGCAGGAACTGGTCAAGGCTCGCCGCCGACATCTCGAGCTCCGACGATGGGCCGAAGATGGCCGACTTCAGGAGTCCAGCCGCGTGCTCAAATGCGAACTGCGACGAGTCGGCCACGCCGTACGCGCCACCATCAACGACGAGTAGCCCCGAACGATTGGTCTCGGGAGCGAACCGGACGAGGCCGTCCAACGTCGCCTCAGCGAACTCTTGCGGGAGTCCACTCGCCAAGGAGCTCCCGAGGAGACCAACACAGCCGTGGGCAGGCGCGCCTGACAGCGCACCGGAGTGAGCAACCCTGACTTCGAGGCCCCGGGCCGCGCCGGGCTCATAGTTCCCGGCCAGCAGGGCCCACGGCATGATCCCTCCGCCCACCCGTCGCAGCTCAACGGTCGCCGACCGGGGCGCAGTCAGCGCCTCGCTGGCGAGTTCTCTCTCGGTCAGCCAGCCGTGCGGTTCGAAGCGACAACGCGACTCGCCAACGAGAACCGCAGCACGCCACGGCCCGACCGAGGTCTCGATGACATCGGAGGTCATTCGATGCCCCAGTAGGCGCGCCAGTTCGAGTTGAAGTACTCGGGGAACGCCTTGATGACTTCTGGGGCGTAGTTCGCGAAGAGCGGGTGCGTCTCAAGCGCGCCCGCATGAGCAGCCTCCTGCGACAGACCTTCGGCCATGAGACGGGCTTTGGTCGTCTCGTGGAGGAGGAAGTTCTGTTCGCCGGCCGTGAGCGCTCGGCTCGCCTGCTGCGCCTCCGTGATCTGGTCCAACATCATCCGGTTTGGTCCGGTCATCGCGTCGATCGAGGAGAGGTGTGACTCGGCTACTGCGAGCTGTTCATCAATTCCTCCGCCCTCTGCGGCCAGCGCCTCGCCTCCGACCTCCGCCTCGATCTCCTCAGCGAGGAGCGGAGTCGCGGCTCCGTCGGTGGCGACGTCCAGCGCCGCCGTGCCGACGAGCAGCGCCGCCTGGGCGAGTTCGCCCCAGGGAAACAGTCCCGTGGGGTCCTGCATCGTGGTCGGGGCGTCGTTGGCATAGGCGTAGCTGCTCGTGGCACCGAGGCCACCGGCGCCCAGTGGGTCCATCTGCAGCATGCGCCCCGAGCCCGGGTCGTACATCCGGGCCCTGAGGTCGTAGAGGCCGGTGGAGGTGTCGAGGAGCTGTCCTGTGTACCGCAGCAGGTTCTCAGGGGCTCCCTCGCTCTGGGTCACCGTTCGGGAGTCCCCGAACGGATCGTAGGACAGGCTCATCTCCGTGGCGGCGAGCGCTGAGGTGACGTTGACCACGCTGCCCTGCGCGTCGGTGAGGTAGTAGTGGTCGATCGCGCCACCGCCGTCGGACATGGAGAGCGGGCCGCCTGCGTACACGTAGCGGCGAAGGGGGTTGCCGGAGCCGTCGCGCTCCAGGGCGAGCTGGGCCAGGCCGCCTGAGGTGTCCCAGAGGTAGGTCGTGGTGGTGCCGTTGTCGTCGTGCTTCACCAGGCGGTTGCCCTCGCCGTCGTAGCTGTAGGTGTTGGTACCTGTGTGATCGGCGAAGTGGATCGACAGCGGGCGGCTCTCGAGGTCCCAGGTCATGGTGCGCCAGCCGTCGTCGGTCACGTTGCCGTTCTGATCGTGGTCGATCTCGGTCGATCCGGTGGGCGGCGAGCCGCAGTCGCTCACGTCGGCGTGCGGATCGCTCCAGCGCATCTCGTCGTCGGCGTTGTAGGCGTTCGTGGTGACGCCTCGATGAACTCAGCAAAGGGGCATGTTCACCGCGCTGACCCGATCTCCTGCCCGTCCGATAAGCGGTAACCGATTCTGTTTCCAGCGAGTTCGGTGGGCCATTGCGATTCAAGCCAGACAACGTGATTAGAATCCACAATTCGAGCGCTGATATCGTCAGGTAGACGATGCCACCGTAGAGACCCGTCCGAATTCACACAGACGAGACCCCTTTCGTAGAGGAGTAGTAGCGACTCGTCAGATGCGCTCTCGTGACTCAGGAAACGCAGGTGATCATCATCAATACGAATAAGTGTGTCGACCTCCTCGATCTTCATATCGTCCAAGAGAACTCGAAAGATTCTGGCAGCCCTTCGCGAAGTCACCACCAGGATCCGCGAGACCGCATTCCAGAAGCAGACGAATCCCATCCCGACCTGGACCTCATCGCCCGAGAGACCGATAGTGCCACCCGCCGACTCGACCTCAAGGCCTGCAGATGTGAGTCGAAGGTCGAACTTGCCCATGAGTTGTGCGCCACCGGAGCTGAGCACGACCACTTCCCAACGGCTGGTCAAGGCAGCCACCTCACTTCGCCACCTAGCTTGATGACCGCGTTTCCAAGCGCACCATCCCCCGTGATCAACGGAATTGAGCGACCGAGAGCTGTGGCACCAACCGCAGCATCCACGTATGGTCATTCACGTCGATCGGTGACTCCCTAGTCAATTCGAGTCCACCCCCTTGGCTGGCCGTATGCAGACTCGACGATAGAAGGGGACGACAAGCCCTCGAGCCTCTCCATCGATATTTCGAAATAACCTGGTCGACGCGGTCGTCGCATCCTTGCAACCCACCCTCTCAGGTTGCCAATCGGCCATTGGAGATCACAACCCTGAGGTCGCTCCCGTTCTCAGCGCGGACAACAAGCTGGGATTCCTCCCACCGGGCAGCGAGCAGAACGTCGCTAAGCTCCACCCGCGAAACCTCCTGGCTGCCCACCATGAGCCGCACAGAAGTCTCGCAAACCAAGATCCAGCCCAGCGGTACAGCGAAGGCAAGCCGGATGTCTTCATCGGTCGAGACCGTCGCCGGTTCGCCGTCTTCGTTCCACGGCACAAGGACGAGGCGCCGGGCTGACCACCAGTATACCCGGCCCTCCGCGACACCGAATGCGATCTCTTGCCAGCCCGGTTCCTCGAACACCCACGATCGCTCATAATCGACTTCGACGTTCACGATCATCGAGCGCGGTGCACCACTGAGGTCCACCCTCACGCGGACGACGTGCTCGTTCACTACGAGCGTTGTCGGTGCTTGACTGAGCCCGGTCATGGCGTTGCCGTGATCAGGCGGATTGTCCCATCCCAGTCGATTCCCCAGACCGATGTGATTTCCCAGGTCGCGCCGCTCTGTCCGGTAAGTTGTCCGATCACCGAGAACTTCGTCCCGATTTGGAGTCCCTCGCCGTTCAACATCTGTACGGACGGACTGGCGCTGCCGAAGTTCTCAACGAGATGGCTGCGGAGCGCCGAGTCGAGCGATGCCTTATCGAAGCCCATCGAGTCTGCAAACACATCCGCCTTACTCGGGCTCTCGAGGAGATAGCCGAACTTTCCCTCCGGGATTGTCACCCGGGAAGTGTCGAGGATTTCGCCCGCGCTGTTCGCGATAAACCTTGGGTTCGTGGCTGCTTCCGCTTCTGCCGCTGCTGCAGCCTCCTCGGCACCCTCGGCCACAGCAGCACCTCCGAGACCACCGAACCCCTCTCCGGGTGGGGGCAGGCCACCGCCAGCGTTCACCTCAGGGGTCATGCCCGAGAGGTCGCTCAGGACGAGCGGCCGGTTCAGCGCGTAGACATAGCTCGCCACAGCGGGCTGACCGAAGCCCTGGGGCATCGGATCCTGCGACAGGAACCGGGCCGTCCCCGGGTCATACATGCGGGCCCTGAAGTCGTAGAGTAACGAGGCCTCGTCCATGAGTTGCCCCTGGTAGCGAAGCAGGTTCGTCGGCGCGTCCGGATCGATGGAGTTGACCCGGGCGTTGCCGAAGGAGTCGTAGCTGTAGGACGCCTTGGAGGTGCCGTCCGCGGTGGTGACATTCACCACGCTTCCTTGGGGGTCGGTGAGGTAGTAGTAGTCGGCGCCGCCCTCCCGCATCGAGATCGGCCCTGCCCCATTGATGTAGCGGCGCAGCAGGTTCCCGGAGCCGTCCCGCTCGAGCGCCAGTTCGGGCAGCGCGCCGCTCTCGTCCCAGGCGTACGTTGTCGTGTCGGTGCCGTGGACCCTGGTGAGACGGTTGCCATCCCCGTCGTAGGTGTAGACATCGGTGTGGTCGCCGAAGGTCACCGACAGCGCCCGGTTCTCAAGATCCCAGCTCATGGTCCGGAGCGGATCTGCCGTGATGTTGCCGTTGTCGTCGTAGGTGTAGTTGTGGTCGAACAGGCTGCAGTTGCTCTGGTAGTCGCCCTGGTTGGCCCAGCACAGCTCATCGTCGGCGTCGTAGGCGTAGGTCGTCGTGGTGGTCGTGGTGCCGTCGAGCTGCTTCTTCTGCGAGAGGTTGCCCGCCGGGTCGTAGGAGTAGCGCACGCCGGTCGTCCCGGCGTCTCCGCAGGTCGGGTAGCAGGCGTCCGTGATCCGGTTGAACGCGTCGTACGTGTAGTTCTCCGTTCCGGAGGACGTGACGATCTGCGCCGGATCGCCCACCCCGTCCAGGGTCATGTCGAAGTGCGAGAGGACGACGCCCTCCCTGGCGTTGCTCACGCCGATGAGGCGCTCGGCGTCGTCATGCGGCATCGACACGACATTACCGTTCGGCAGATCCTTCTCGTTGAGCCTTCCCGCCGCGTTGTACTTGTAGGAAGTCGTGGCACCGCCCGACGTGACGGACTCCAGAGTGTCGTCGGCGTTGTAGGCGTAGTCGACGACAGTGGCGTCGGGATAGGTGACCTCGCCGATCTGACCGCCGTCCTTGTAGTGGTAGCCGAACGTGTCCGAGCCTCGGGTGAGGGCGGTGAGGCGATCGAGGTCGTCGTAGGTGTAGCTCACGGTGCCGCCGCCGTCGGTCATCGACGTGCGATTGTTTGCACCATCGTAGCCGTAGGTAACGCTGGGCGTTAGCACGCCGCTGTAGGCTACTCCGGTGAGCCGGCTCAGCTGGTCGTAGGTGTACGTGACGTTCCCGCTCGGCAGAGTCCGCTTCTTCAACAGCCCGTCCGGGTAGTAGGACCGAGTCCAGATCGTGCTCTTGGGCGACGTCGTCGTGTCCAGCCGGTTCCCGTCGTCGTAGTGATAGGTCCAGGTGTGACCGTTCCCGTCCGTGCGTGTGGTCATGTTGTTGCTGTTGTCATAGCCGTAGGTCGCCTTGCTGGACGCAGGAGCGACGGCGCAGGACGCTGCCGCGGAATCGGGATACAGCACGCACGCGAGGTTGTTGTTCTCGTCGTATTTGTAACTGGTGACGTTACCCCGAGCGTCGGTCGTGCCCGTGAGGTTGCCCACGAAGTCGTAGCCGTAGATGGTCATATCCCCGAGCGGATCCTCGACGCTCGTGAGCTGATCGGCGTCGTTGTAGGTATAGCGCCACGTGAACTCATCCGGATTGGCCCCGGGCAGGTTGCCCCGAGGATCGATCATCGCGGCGAGCTCGCCTTTCGCGTTCCACGTCAGCGTGGTCTCCGCACCGTCGGGAGCGGCATCCGTCGGCGGCGCGGTGATGCTGTTCAGGTTGCCCGAGCCGTCGTACCCGTAGGTCCAGGTGTGCTGGTTGGGATCGGTCTTCGACGTGAGGAGACCTCTGGCGTCGTACGCGAGCGTGATCTTGTATTGAGGGCTGGCCGGCGAACAGGTCGTCGCATCCGCGTTGGCGAGAAGGACACAGATGAGGTTGCCGCTCGCGTCGTACTCGAAGCGAGTGGTCTTCCCTCTCCCGTCGATGAACGTCTTGACCTCGTTCTTGTCGTTGTAGGCCCACTGTTTGACGTATCCCAGGGGAGCCGGGTCGTCCTCCTCGGTGAGATTGCCGCTCCCGTCGTACTTGAAGACGGTCGTGAAGGCGGCGTTGTTGTTACCCGCGTCGGTCACGCTTGTGCGGTTCAGGGCAGTGTCGTACGTCCACTTCGTGACGCCGCCGAGCGGGTCGGTTGCCGACACGAGCGTTCCGCTCGAGTAGGCGTCGGTCCAGGCCTTCGAGCGGTTATCGGTGATCGTCGACCTCTGTGTCGCGGGGTTCCAGGAGAAGGTCGTGGCGTGTCCGCGGGCGTCGGTCAGCGTGCTCACCCGGGCGTCGGATCCGAAGACCACGGTCGTGGTGTGCCCGTTCTGATCGGTGATGCCGTTCAGCCGCCCTGCGGAGTCGTAGCCGTAGCCGATGGTGTCGCCCCTGATGTCGGTCACCGCGGTGAGCCGTCCGTTGGTATAGGCATAGCCCACGCTGCGACCGTCCGGGAGCGAGAGAGTGGAGATGAGGCCGTTGCCGTTGTAGGTGATCGTGATCTGCCTGCCCACGCTGTCGGTGACCGAACCCAGCCTGCCCGAGCTCTGGTCCAAGGTGAGGCCCTGGTTGTTCGGATCCTTCACCGAGGTGAGCTGGCCCGAAGAGTTGAACACGTACTTGATCTGGTCGCGCCTGGTCAGCGTGTAGGTCCCGTCCGGGTTTTTCACGAGGGTGTCGTGCACGCCCGGATCGGGCGCGTAGGCGCTGCCGAGGTTCGCGAAGTGCTCCTGCTGGCCGTCCTCGGTGCGCACGGTGACGTCACCCCCCAGGCCCGTGAGGTCGAGCCCGACGTTGTAGGAGAAGGTCCACCCGGGTCCCATCGGGCTCTGGCCGGCCGGCGCCCACGTGTCCTGGGCGTTGTAGCTCCTGGAGAACGCGAAGGGGATGCCGATGCCGGGAAGGGCGGCGTCGATCGTGCTCGTGAAGAGGTTCCCGGTTCCGGTGTTGACCGAACCGGCCCAGCACCTGGTGGGGTTCTCCGCGTGGGCCTGCTCGCCGCATGCTCCGAGGGTCTGGGCCGCCGGCACGTTCGGCACAGCCGTGGAGCGAGTGTAGACGTGCACGAAGCTGGTGACTCCCGGCACCATGTTCGTGGCCTGGGACTGGAACCCGATGTAGTCGGCGTCCTGGGACGAGATGGCCTGCCAGCTGTCTCCCCCCGTGGCCTGGGCGTTCGTGGAGGTGAGCGAGACTCGCGAGGTGATCCCCGTCGAGAGATCGCGCTGGAACACATCCCTCCACGTGTTGGTGTCGCCCGAGACGAGGTTCGGTGCGGTCGAATCGAAGATCAGGTACCTGCCGCCGCCGGCGATCACGGCGGCAGTGCTGAATCCGAATCCGGGGCTCCCGCTCGTGGACTGGGACACGAGTGAGCGTGCGAGTGTCTGGCGATCGTAGAGCCAGCTCTGCATGCACGGGGCTCCGTTCCCATAGCAGGCCGGCCAGGACTGCTGGACCAGGAAGTTGGTCTGGGAGGTGAACGTCACGTACCGCCCGTCGGCGGAGATCCAGGCGCCGGACGAGCCGTAATCAGTCTGGCCTGATGGGGCCGTGTCGACCCGCATCGTCGTTCCCGCTTGGCGGTCGCGGACGAAGGTGTCGTTCGAGCCGTTGTTGTCGCCGCTCACGAGATTGGAGGCGCCGGAGACGAACGCAACGAAACGGCCGTCCGCGGAGATCGAGCCGCCCGAGCTGGCGAAATTGCCTGCGGCGCCCGTGGAGGTCACCGAGATGGCCTCGGTCGTCCCGGCGTTCCAGTCGCGGACGAACACGTCGTCGGAGATTGCGGTATCCCCGGGGATCAGGTTGGTTGCGGGACTGCAGAACGAGATGAGCGTCCCGCTCGGGGACATGCCGCACACGCTCCCGCCGTAGTTCGCCTGCACGCCGCCGTTGCCGACTGAGATACGTCGGAATGCGCCCGAGGCGTTCGGAGCCCTGGTCATGTCGCGAAGGAACGCGTCGCCGGCGTTGTTGGTGTCGCCGGTGACGAAGCTCGAGGAGTTCGAGGTGAAGGCGATGTACCTGCCGTCGGCGGAGATCGCGACCTTCCCGGTGGAGCCGCAAGCCGAGAGTGGCAACGAGGGACAAGCCGAGACGAGCGTGGTCGTGGAGGTGGTCTGATCCCGGACGTAGGTGTCCTGCCCGCCGTTGCCGTCCTGGCTGATGAGACCGGAGATCGAGGTGAACACGATGTACCGGCCGCTCGCGGACATCCCCGGGAGCAGGTTCGCCGTGTTCGCCGTGCTCGTTCCGGGGTTGCCGGTGGCGTCCTTGTCGACGAGCGACGTGCTCACGGGTGCGGCCGCCTTGGCCGTCGCACCGAGGCCCTTGAAGACGGGAAGCCGGCGCAGGATCGGTGCCGTGGATACTCCCGCAATCAGCATGATCGTGGACAGAGCGAGACAAACGATCCTCCGCCGCATGAGCTTCCCCCCATATCGGGGCGAACCGCCACGAACCGCAAGTCGAGCTCGTTTCGGAGCGTTCCGCCTGTTCCCCCGATTTCGGGCGAGTTTGAGGGCGATCGGCCGACGGCGCTATGGGGCTTTCGGCGGATACGCGCCGCTCGTCAGGGGATCCGAGTAGTCCGAAAGGGCTAGTCACACCATCGGCTACACGTCCAGCCCGAGGATCGCCCGTCCCTCCTCGACGAAGGCGGGATCGTCGCTCGCCTCGAGCGCGGTGAGCGCGGCGGGCACGTCGAGATCGTTGTCGAGCGCCACGAAGAAGACCTCGCGGGCGTGGTCGATGATCCCCCGCGTCTGCACGCGGACGAGGTCCTCCTCGCGGAACTCCCAGTCCTGCCGGTAATGCCGCTCGAGGAGGAACCGGCGGACGCCCTCGGCCTCGTGGCGCTGCAGCAGCTCCTCCACCGTGACCAGGTTGCCGAGCGACTTGCTCATCTTCTCGCCGTCGAGATGGACCTGGCCGGTGTGCATCCAGTGCAGGACGAACGGCTCGGCAGAGACGGTCTCGGCCTGTGCGCTCTCGCATTCGTGATGGGGAAAGAGCAGATCGGACCCTCCGCCGTGGACGTCGATGGGCTGACCGAGCAGCCGGCGAGCCATCGTGGAGCACTCGATGTGCCAGCCGGGGCGGCCGGGTCCCCACGGGCTGTCCCACGCCGGCTCTCCCGGCCCGCTGCGCTGCCAGAGCACGAAGTCGAGGGGGTCGTCCTTCGCGGGGTCGTCGGGCCGTCCGCCCCGCTCGGCGGCGAGCTTGAGCATGTCCTCGCGGGGAAGTCGCGAGACCTTGCCGAAGTCGGGATCGGCCTGGACGCGGAAGTACACGATGCCGCTGCGCTCGTACGTCACGCCCGCCGATCGCAGGGCCTGGACCTCCTCGATGATCGCGGGGACGAACTCTGTCGCGCGCGGCGAGTGCGTGGGCGGCGCGATGCCGATGGTCTGCATGCAGGAGTCGAACTTCTTCGCCTCGGACCGGCCGAGCTCCTGCCAGTCGACACCGCGCTCGCGTGACACGCGAAGGATGTCGTCGTCGACGTCGGTGATGTTCTGCACGTGGTCCACGTCGGCGCCGAGGTGCCGCAGGTACCGGACCAGCACGTCGAAGTGCACGTACGTGAACGCGTGGCCCAGATGGGACACGTCGTACGGCGTGATCCCGCAGATGTAGACCCGCATCTTCTCGCGGATCTCGATCTCCCTCGGATGACCCGTCGATCCGTCGAAGAGGCGCACCGCCGGACCTTACCCACCCGGGAAGGGCTCGATCAGCCGAGGCGCACCCTTCGGATCCGCCGGACGATGATCCAGACGAGTCCGGCCACGAGGGCGACCGGGATGAGGTAACCGACGCCGAC
>JBHELK010000052.1:0-32825 GCA_046263085.1 Actinomycetota bacterium | reverse complement strand
ATGGACCACGACCGGATCCAGGTGACGGAGGCTCCGGGGGCGCTCCTGAAGATCCCGTTCTGGCGGGGCGATCAGCCCGGACGGCCGCTCGAGCTCGGCTATGCGTTCGGGGAGTTCCTGCGCGACGCGAGCGAGCGGCTCGACGAGCCGGAGTTCGTCGAGTGGCTGCGCGATCGCAGCGGCATGGAGTCGCGCGCGGCGCTGAACCTGCGGACGTATCTGCTCGAGATGCGCGAGGCTCTCGGGGAGCTGCCGAGCGACCGGGTGGTGGTGCTCGAGGACTTCCTGGACGAGCTGGGCGATCACCGGATCGTGCTGCGCTCCCCCTTCGGCGCGCGCGTGCACCACGCGTGGCTGCTCGCGGCGAAGGCCCGCATCCGCGACGCGTTCAACATCGAGGCCGAGGCCGTGGCCCACGACGACGGATTCATGATCCGGTTCCCGCGCGGCGACGAGGAGCCGCCGCTTGATCTGATCGCCGAGCTCCCCAGCGGCGACGAGCTCGACGAGCTGCTCCTGCGCGAGCTCCAGATCTCGCCGCTGTTCGGGGCGTGCTTCCGAGAGAACGCCGCGCGCGCTTTGCTGCTCCCGCGGCGGGGCCCGGAACGGCGGACGCCGCTCTGGCTCCTGCGCCTCCGCGCACAGGACCTGATGCAGGTGGTGAAGCGGTTCGGGAACTTCCCCGTGCTGCTCGAGACCTACCGTGAGGCCTGGGACGACCTGCTGCGGGTGCGCGAGGTGCAGCAGGTGGCGCGGGCCATCGCCACCGGGGACATCGTGGTGCATCGGGCGAAGACGGACTTCCCCACGCCGTTCGCGTCCTCGCTGATGTTCGAGTTCGCGGGGAACATGCTGTACGGAGGCGACCAGCCGCGGGCCGAGTGGCGGACGCAACTGCTGGCCATCGACCGCGAGACGTTGCAGGGCCTGATCCGGCCGGAGCAGATGCGGGGGCTCATCGACAAGCGCGCGGTGAGCGGCCTCGAAGCGGTCCTCCAGCGGCTGGCCGACAAGTCGCGACCGCGGAGCGTCGACGAGCTCGCCGACACACTGGCCCAGCTCGGGGATCTGTCCGCAGCCGAACTGCGGGACCGCGTGGGGCCCGACTGGCGGACGATGGCCCAAGAGCTCGCGGCGGAGCGTCGCGCGGCGGTGATCGAGCTCGGCGGCGAGCAACGCTGGATCGCGGCGGAGTACGAGGCCGAGTACGGCTCGCTCCGTGGGGCGGGGCTCGTCCCCGCCGACGGGCCGGGCACAAGGCCCGGCCCACGGGAGGACGCGCAGCGGACCGTGATCCGTCGGTGGCTGTCGGCGAAGGGACCGGTGACGCCGGACGAGGTCACGGCGAGGTACGGCATCGAGGCCGAGGAGGCCGCGGCGAGACTTCAGGAGCTCCAGGCGACGGGCGAGGTCGTGGCCGGCGAGTTCCTGCCGGGCGGGACCGAGCGCGAGTGGGTCGACGCCGAGAACCTCCGGCGGATCCACCGCGAGACGCTGAAGATCCTCCGCAAGCAGATCGAGCCGGTGGACCCGGAGCGGTACGCGGGATTTCTGCTGTCGTGGCACGAGCTGGATCGCCCGGGAGCGGCCTCGGACCGACGGGTCCGCGACGCCATGTCGGGGATCGGCGGCATCCCGGTGACGGCGGTGGCACTGGAACCCGCGGTGCTTGGCCGGCGGCTCGCCGACCGCGAGCCGAAGCCGTTCGCGGAGATCGTCGGTGCGGGCGAGTTCGTGTGGCAGGGATTGCCGGGGAAGAGGGTCGCGGTGCTGCCTCGCGATCGCGCCACGGCGCTGCTGAGGCCTCCCGCGGAGTTCACCGAGAACGACGTGCTTCGAACGCTCCGGGGGCGGGGCGCGCTGTTCCTGTCCGAGCTCGCGATCGCCACGTCGATGCCGGAGCGCGACCTCCTCGAGGAGCTCTTCCCGCTCGTGTGGGCGGGGCTCGTCACGAACGACTCGCTCGCGGGGATCCACGAGCCACCGAGGCCGAAGCGCTCGCAGTCTCGCACGGAGCGCCTCGCGGCCGGCATGCTTCCCCGCTACGGCCGGTGGAGCCTGCTCCCCGATCTCGATGGCGCGGCTGCCCCCGATGCGTGGGCCCAGCAGCTGCTTCGCGTGTACGGGGTCGTGGCTCGGGAGATGGCCTCGGCCGCGGAATGCCCGGTTCCGTGGCCCCTGGTTCGGGACCGGCTCGACCATCTCGAGGCCAGCGGGAAGGTTCGGCGCGGGTATTTCGTGCGGGGCCTGTCGGGCATCCAGTTCGGGCTCCCCGAGGCGGTCGAGCGTCTCCGTCGTCCGCCGTCCGAGAAGCTCGTCCTCGTCGCCGCGGCGGATCCCGCGAACGCGTACGGCGGGTTGCTGCCCGTGCCGGCCGACAAGCCGTACCGCGTGCATCGCGTCCCCGGGAACTGGCTCATCCTCCGCGGCGGGCGGCCCGTGCTCGGCATCGAGGGTGGGGGCCGCAGGCTCCACGCGCTGAGCGCGGATGGCGTCGAGGAGGCCGTCGCGCTCGTCCCGCAACTGGCCGAGAGGGCCCTCCGCGGCCGGCTCACGGTCGAGGAGTGGAACGGCATGCCGGTCACGGCGACGGAGGGCGCCGAGCTCCTGCAGCGGGCAGGTTTCAGCGCTGGCCCACGCCAGATGTCCTACCGCAAGCCTCTCTGAGCGCCGTGCGGTCAGTCGGCGCCGGTGCCGGTGGACTCGCCGCCGCCGACGGCGTCGGCCATGGTGCGGGCCCGACGGCGCTCCGTGCGCTCCGGGAGCTGCTGGTTGAGCTCGCGCTGGCGGCGGCGCTCACGCATCTTCTCGCGGAGGCGGGTGACCGGGTCGTAGCGCTGGGTAATGACGCGTTCCTTGAGCGGGATGATCCCGTTGTCGGTGATGTGGATGCCCTCCGGGCAGACCTCGGTGCAGCATTTCGTGATGTTGCAGTAGCCGAGCCCCATCTTCTCCTGGAGGATCTCGCGGCGATCGTTCGTGTCGAGGGGATGCATCTCGAGCTCGGCGTAGCGGATGAACATGCGGGGGCCGGCGAAGTTCTCCGCGTTCTCGGGATGGTCGCGGATGACGTGGCACACGTCCTGACACAGGAAGCATTCGATGCACTTGTGGAACTCCTGTACGCGCTCGATGTCCACCTGCTGCATGCGGTACCTGCCGTCGTCGTCCTTGGGGCGCGGGCGGAACGCGGGCACCCGCTTGGCCATCTCGTAGTTGAACTGCACGTCGGTCACGAGGTCCTTCACGACGGGGAACGTGCGCAACGGCGTCACGCTTATGTCCTCTCCCGGCTGGAACGTGCTCATGCGCGTCATGCACGTGAGCCGGGGGTGGCCGTTGACCTCGGCGCTGCACGACCCGCACTTGCCGGCCTTGCAGTTCCAGCGGATCGCGAGGTCGTTGGCCTGACGTGCCTGGATGCGGTGCAGCACGTCGAGGACGACCTCGCCCTCCTCGGCATCGACCCGGTAGTCGACGAGGTCGCCGCCGGAGGGGTCGCCGCGCCACACGCGCATCGTCACGGGGAAGCTCACGTCTCGACCAGCTCCTTCAGATCGTCCGGCATCACGGGGATGGGCTCCTGCTCCACGAGCAGATCGCGCTCATGGAGGCGGAGGACAACGTTGACCTTCGCGAAGTCCGGGTCGGTGGTCGGATAGTCGTCGCGAGTCTGGGCGCCGCGACTCTCCTTGCGCTCGAAGGCCGCGAGCGTCACGCACGTGGCCACGGTCAGCAGCGACCGGAGGTCGAGGGCCATGTGCCATCCCGGGTTGTACACGCGGCTGCCGCGAACGGAGACGCCATCGGCCCGCTGCTGCAGCGCGACGATCTCGTCGACCGCCTTCTTGAGCTCGCCCTCGTTGCGCACGATACCGACCAGCGCCTGCATGCACTCGCGGAGATCCTCGTGCACCGCATACGGGTTCTCGCCGTCGTCGCGTTCGAACGGCGACAGGGCCCACTCGGCGACGGCCTCGACATCCCCCTCCTCGATCTCGCCGAAGGAACCCTGGCCGCGCGAGTACTCCGCAGCCGCGACCCCCGCTCGGTGTCCGAACACCAGCAGGTCCGAGAGGGAGTTGCCCCCCAGGCGGTTGGCGCCCTGCATGCCACCCGCCACCTCACCGGCGGCGTACAGACCCGGCACGTTCGATGCTGCGGTGTCCGCGTCGACCCGGACGCCCCCCATGACGTAGTGGCATGTGGGCCCCACCTCCATGGACTCCTTCGTGATGTCCACCTCGGCCAGCTCCTTGAACTGGTGGTACATCGACGGCAGGCGCTGCTTGATGACGTCCGCGGGAAGGCGCGTCGCGATGTCGAGGAACACGCCCCCGTGCGGCGAGCCTCGCCCCTCCTTGACCTCCGTGTTGATGGCCCGCGCCACCTCGTCGCGAGGGAGCAGCTCGGGCGGCCGCCGGTTGTTCTTTCGGTCGCCGCTGTACCAGCGGTCGGCCTCCTCCTCGGTCTCCGCGGTGTCGGCGCGGAACATGTCCGGCACGTAATCGAACATGAACCGGCGTCCGTCCTTGTTGCGCAGGACCCCGCCGTCGCCGCGCACGCCCTCCGTCACCAGGATGCCGCGCACGGACGGCGGCCACACCATGCCCGTCGGATGGAACTGCACGAACTCCATGTCGATGAGGTCCGCGCCTGCCCATAGCGCCATGGCCTGCCCGTCCCCCGTGTACTCCCAGGAGTTCGACGTGATCTCCCACGCCTTGCCGATGCCGCCCGTCGCCAGCACCACGGACTTCGCCTTGAACAGCACGAAGCCCCCCGACTGCCGCCAGTAGCCGAACGCCCCCACGATGCGCTCGCCGTCCTTGAGCAGCCGCAGCACCGTGCACTCCATGAACACCTCGACCGGCCGGTGCACGACCTGGTGCTGCAGGGTGCGGATCATCTCGAGCCCGGTCCGGTCTCCCACGTGCGCGAGCCTCGCGTAGCGGTGGCCGCCGAAGTCGCGCTGCAGGATCCGCCCGTCGGGCGTGCGATCGAACGCGGCGCCCCACTCCTCGAGCTCCAGCACGCGCTCGGGGGACTCCTGCGCGTGGAGCTCGGCCATCCGGTAGTTGTTCAGCATCTTGCCGCCGCGCATCGTGTCGCGGAAGTGCACCCGCCAGTTGTCCTCGGGATACACGTTGCCGAGCGCCGCGGCCACGCCCCCCTCGGCCATCACGGTGTGGGCCTTCCCCAGCAGCGACTTGCAGACCAGACCCGTGTTCACGCCGGCGTCCGCAGCCGCGATGGCGGCGCGCAGCCCGGCCCCGCCCGCTCCGATGACGAGCACGTCGACCTCGTGGACGTCGTAGTCGGCCATCAGCCGATCAGCCGGAAGTCGTGGATGTGCCCCTGCGCGAGGAGCCGGATGTACAGGTCGGTCAGCGCGACCACGAAGAGGCTGATCCACGCCAGCAGCATGTGGTTCTCGTTCAGGCGCGTGATCGCCCGCCACAGGCGGTATCGGGCCGGCGCTCGCGAGAACTCGTCGACGTGGCCGCCCACGATGTGGCGCGCCGAATGGCACGAGAAGGTGTACAGCGACAACATGACCGCGTTGAGCAGCAACACGAGCGTGCCCACGCGGATGCCGAACGAGCCCTGGAACCGGAAGCTCACCACCACGTCCCACCACACGAACAGGAGCTGCAGCGCCGCTGCGTACAGGAAGAACCGGTGCAGGTTCTGCAGGATCAGCGGGAAACGCCGCTCGCCGGTGTACTTGCCGTGCGGCTCACGAACCGCGCAGGCGGGCGGCGACAGCCAGAACGCCCGGTAGTAGGCCTTCCGGTAGTAGTAGCAGGTCATCCGGAAGCCCAGGACGAACGGCAGGATGAGCAGGGCCGGCGAGAACCCCCACCACGCGCCGATCACCCGGAACGTCGTGTGCTCGCAGTTCGCGGCGATGCACGGCGAGTAGAACGGCGACACGTAGGGATCGGCGAAGTAGTGCGCGTTGCCGAACGCCACCCACGACCCGTAGGCCACGAAGGACAGCAGCACGACCACCGTGATCGTGGGCTGCAGCCACCACAGGTCCCGACGCAGGGTGCCCGGTTCGATCCCCGCCCGTTTGTCGAGGATGGTCCTCACGGCCATTCCGGGCCGTCCTGTATCCAGTCGATGTGCGTGGGAAGCACGAGTTCAAAGGATAGCGAGACTGGCGGCCCCCCATGACGCCCCCGGCGGAACCGCTCAGGGCTTGAAGGAGGCCGAGGGCGACCACTCGCTGGGCCCGTCGGCCGTTCGGGAGCGGGCCCGCAGCGAGTACCTCGTGCCGTGGTGCAGGGCCGTGGGCTTGCCGCCCCTGCCGAACACGCCCTTGAGCCCCTCCGTCCCGCCCTGCCAGGTCTTCCACTTCCCGGATCCCACGCGGAACTGCACGTCGTAGGCCGAGCCGGTGGTCGAGGAGGAGGAGGCCCAGGTGACGGTGAACGGAAGCCCTGCCGGGCCCGAGCCGAGGGTGACCGGCACCGAGATCAGGCCGTTCATCCCCTCACCGGGGACCCCCTCCGGGCTGCCGTGGATCTTGCAGTAGTAGTGGAACGTGCCGGCCGAGAAGGTGGCCGTGACGTCGATCGGACCGGCACACGGGTTGCAGTCGGTGTCCCAGAACGCGTTGTTGGCGCTCACCGTGTGCGGGCGGATGGACCCGTCGGCTCGGCTCCAGTGCACGGCGTCGCCCACGTGCACCGTGCTCGTGTTGGGGTCGAAGAAGTTGTCGCTCACCGTGACGTCGACGGTCGCGGCCCCGGCCGGCGGCGCGACCAGCACCACGAGGAGCACCGCGAGGGGCCCGAGCACGATCGCCATCCCGGATCGACGCATCCTGCAGAGGATACGGACGGGCGGGCCCTCCGGATGCCTCTATCGTGTCCGGCGTGCCATATCTGGTCACGCTCGTGCCCGGCGACGGGATCGGCCCGGAGGTCGTCGCCGAGGCCCTGCGCGTCGTCGAGTCCGCCGGCGTGGATATCGAGTGGGACGTGCAGGCGGCCGGCGCGGCGGTGATGGAGCGGGACGGTACCCCGCTTCCCGAACGGGTCCTCCAGTCGATCCGCAGGTCGCGTGTGGCGCTCAAGGGCCCGATCACCACGCCGGTCGGCACGGGATTCCGCAGCGTCAACGTCGCGCTGCGCCAGGAGCTCGACCTCTTCGCGGCCGTCCGCCCCGCGCGTTCGCTTCCCGGGGTGCCGTCACGGCACCCACCGCTCGACCTCGTCGTGATCCGGGAGAACACGGAGGATCTCTACTGGGGCATCGAGTTCGAGCGAGGCTCGTCGGAGACGGAGCGGCTGCGTGAACAGCTCCGTGACCTCGCCGGCTACGAGCTGGCCCAGGACGCCGGCGTGACGGTCAAGCCGATCTCGGTCACCGGCACGCGCCGGATCGTTCACTTCGCCTTCGACTACGCAGCGCGCAACGGCCGCAAGCGGATCACGCTCGGGCACAAGGCCAACATCATGAAGTTCTCCGACGGCGTCTTCCTCCGCACCGCGCTGGCCGAGGCCGAGTCGCACGCACACGTGGAGCTCGAGGAGATGCAGATGGACGAGCTCGCGATGTGGCTCGCCTGGGAGCCGGAGACCATGGACGTGCTGCTGCTGCCCAACCTCTACGGGGACATCGTGAGCGACCTCTGCGCGGGGCTCGTCGGCGGGCTGGGGCTCGCGCCCGGCGCCAACCTCGGCTGGGAGTACGCGGTGTTCGAGCCCGTGCACGGAAGCGCGCCGGACATCGCCGGGAAGGGTTTCGCCGACCCGGTGGCCGCCATCCTCTCCGCCGCGATGCTGCTTCGCCATCTGCGCGAGACGGAGGCGGCACGCTCGATCGAGGTCGCCGTGGACGAGGTCCTCGCGACCGGGAAAGCGAGAACCCGGGATCTGGGAGGAACCGCTTCGACCGAGGACATGGGGGCGGCGATCGCCGCGGCGGTCCGCCGCACCGCCCGATGACGGCGATCGAGATCCGGGAGGTCCGCCCCCCGGAGCGCGAGGAAGCGGGGCGGGTCACCGCCTTGGCATATCGCGAGTTCGTGCGCGGCGAGGACTGGGAGCGCTATCTCGAGGAGATCGCGGACGTGGCCGGACGAGCCGACCGCACGATCGTGCTCGGGGCCTTCCAGGACGACCGCGTCCTCGGCACACTCACCCTCGAGGTCGATTGCCGGGTCGGCGAGGGACAGGATGACCGCGAGGCGGAGCCCCTGCCCCCGCACGAGGCGCACATCCGCATGCTCGGCGTCGACCCGGACGCTCGCGGCCGGGGCATCGCCCGTGCCCTGATGAACGAGTCGATCCGCATCGCCCGGGAGCGCGGGAAAACGCTCATGACGCTCAACACGACGCATCGGATGACCGCCGCTCAGCGGATGTACAGCGCGCTGGGATTCCGGCGCGAGCCAGACTGGCAGGTCGACGACGACTTCGTCCTGCTGAGCTACTCCCTCCCGTTGACGACCGATCCGTCGCCGCGGCTCACGTCACCTTGAACGTGGCGGTGAGGTCCTTCTTCCCGATCGTCGACACGGCCGTGTAGGTCCCCGGCTTCAGGTCGAAGGTGAGCAGGATCGAGGACCCCGGCTCCACGGCGTGCGTCCCGCCCATCAGCTCCACGGGTCGCGGGCCCTTCTGCCCGCTGTTGAACCATCTGTCGGCGTCCGCGGGCGTCTTCCCGGGCGCGAGCTGGACGACGTTGAAGTCGGCGGCCTTGGAGGCGCGGTTGCTCACGTTCACCGTGACCTTCCCGGCCTGGAGGTCCGGGGCCCGCACGCCCGAATCCGAGATGGAGAAGCCGGCGGCCGGCTTGAGGCGAGGAGCCGTGGTCTGCTGCTTCGAGACCTCGAACGTCTGCGCCATGCCGAGCGCGACGTGCGGCTTGTGCGTCTTGGGGTCGGGGAAGAAGCAGAGCATCACGTAGGTTCCGGGCGTCGACGCGTCGATCGTGACGCCGACGCTCTGGCCGGGGCTGAGCACGGACTCGTCCGCCGGATCGTCGTGGTACCACTTCGGCGGAGGCCCGCCGCTGTCCTTCGTGAACGCCTTGCGCACGTCGGCCAGGGTCTTCCCCGGATCGAGGCGGCCCACGATGGCCATGTGCTCCTGCTTGCCGACGTTGTGGAAGTCGAGGGTGAGCGGGCCGGCCTTCGCGGTGCCGTTCACGACGTACGCGAACTCCTGCATCCCCACCTCGAGCTCGTTGCTCCCATCCGGCTTCGGGGTGGGGTTGGAGCTGCCGTTGCCGCTGCTGCACGCGAAGAGAAGCACTGGAAGCACGGACAGCACGAGGATCGTGGACTTGCGCATCGCTCCGATCACCCTATCGCAGGGGATCGCGGAAGGAGGGGAACGCTACCTGGCGAAGCTCAGCGCGGAGTCGACGACGCCGGCCGACTTCAGCATCAGCTCGAGATCGTGAGCGGAGGTGGCCGCCTCGAAGGCGTCCTCGGCGCGCACGATGCCCTGCCGGACGAGCTCGACGAGGGCCTGGTCGAAGGTCCTCATGCCGTAGTAGTCGCCCTCCGACATGACCTGCGAGATCTCGGAGGTCCTCTTGGAGTCGGAGATCCTCTCCGAGATCCGGCCGGTGTTCACGAGGACCTCGACGCACGGCACGCGACCGCCGCTCGTCCCGCGGACGAGTCGCTGGCACACGATGCCCTTCAGCGAACCGGCGAGGGTGAGCCTGGCCTGGTCCTGCTGGTGTGGCGGGTAGAAGTCGACGATGCGGTTGACGGTCTCGGTGGCGTCCACGGTGTGCAGCGTCGAGAGCACGAGATGCCCGGTCTCGGCGGCCTGCAGCGCGGCCTGCACGGTCTCGCTGTCGCGCATCTCGCCGATGAGGATGACGTCGGGGTCCTGCCGCAGCGCCGCCCGGAGCGCGGTGAGGAACGACTGCGAGTCCTGACCGACCTCTCGCTGGTTCACGGAGGCCATCTGATCGGAGTGCAGGACCTCGATGGGATCCTCGATCGTGACGATGTGCACCGGCCTCGTGGCGTTGATGTACTGGATCATCGCGGCGAGCGTCGTCGTCTTCCCCGATCCGGTGGGACCGGTCACGAGGATCAGGCCACGGCCCTCCTCGGACAGCCGCTGCACGACCGGGGGGATGCCGATCTCGTCGAACGTCGGTCCGCCGGTGCGGAGCTTGCGGAACACCATGCTCACCGATCCGCGCTGGCGGAAGACGTTGGCGCGGAACCGGCCGACGTGCGGAACGGATAGCGCGAAGTCGACCTCGCCCTCCGTATCGAACCGACCGTGCCGGTCCTGCGGGATGATCGCGGTCGCGAGCTCGGAGGCGCGGGGCGACGTCACCGGCGCGAGGTCGAGGCGGCGCAGGAAGCCGTTCTCGCGAACCATGGGCGGGGAGCCTGCCTTGATGTGAAGATCCGACCCGTCGCCGGAAACGAGCTCTTGGAGCATGGCCAGGAACTCTGTCTTCAGGTCGCTCTCCGGCGGGGTGTAGGCGTCATCCATCGATGTCGAGTCCTTGTCGGTGGTGGTCGGGGCCGTCCCTCGCTCAGGTATCGACCCTCTCCCAGGCCGTCTTGAGCGTTTCCGGTGCCCGAGGGGCAGGGACCCCCCCGATCAGGCCGGGGGCGGTCCTGAGGGGGTGCGAACGACCTCACCCGATGCGAGCACCACGCCGTCCTCGCATTCGGCCTCCACCAGGCCGCCCTGGAACTGCTGCTCGTAGAGGCGGGCATAGAGGCCCCCCTGCTCCAGCAGCTCGCGGTGGGTGCCACGCTCCACGAGCTTGCCTCGGTCGAGCACGAAGATGACGTCGGCCGACAGGATCGTCGACAGCCGGTGGGCGATGGCGATCGTGGTCCGGCCTCGCATGAGCGGCCGCAGGGCCTCCTGGACCAGCCGTTCGGAGGTCGTGTCGAGGCTCGAGGTGGCCTCGTCGAGGATGAGGATGCGAGGATCCTTCAGCACGACTCGCGCGATGGCCAGCCGCTGCTTCTCGCCGCCGGACATCCGGTAACCGCGCTCCCCGACCACCGTGTCGTAGCCGTCGGGCATCTCGGCGATGCGGTCGTGGATGAACGCGGCGCGGGCCGCCGCCTCGAGCTCCTCCTGCGTCGCGTCCGGCTTGCCGTAGAGCAGGTTGCGCCGGACCGTGTCGTGGAACAGGTACGTCTCCTGCGTGACCATGCCGATGATCTCGCCGAGCGACTCGAGCTTCAACTTGCGGACGTCGATCCCGTCGATCTCCACGGCCCCGCCGTGCACGTCGTAGAAGCGGGGGACGAGGTACGTCATCGTGGTCTTCCCGGCGCCGGACGGCCCGACCAGGGCCGCGAGCTGCCCCGCCTGGATGTCCAGGTCGACGTCCTCGAGGGTCCATGCGCGCGCGCCCACGTGCCCGTCGCCGCCGACCTCCGGTGAGACCGGTGCCGCCGGCTCGTCGGGAGGCAGGCCGTCGTAGCGGAACCGCACGTGGTTGAAGCGCACGCGGCCCGCAGCCCGGTCCGTGGGGAGCTCGACCGCATCCGGCGCGTCGGCGATCTCCTGGGGCATGTCGAGGTACTCGAAGATGCGGTCGAACAGCGCCATCGAGGACTGCACTTCCACGCTCACCTGCAACATCGAGCCGATGGGGAAGAACAGGCGGCTCTGCAACGTCGTGAACGCCACGATGATCCCCGACCACGAGGCCACCTCGGCCTGCGACAGGGTTCCCCGATGCAGCACCAGCCCCGCCACGAGGTAGGTGAACGCGGGCATCGCCGAGAAGAACGCCTGGACCATCGCTCCGAAGGAGCGACCGATCATCTGCTGGCGGATCAGCGAGCCGGTCAGGGTCTCGTTCTCCCGGCTGAATCGCTCTGTCTCGTATCGCTGCCGGCCGAAGGCCTTCGACAACAGGATGCCCGAGACCGACAGCGTCTCCTCGGTGACCGCCGTCATGTCGGCGTAGGTGCGCTGCGTCCGGCGGGCCACCTCCTGCCGCGCCCGGCCCACCTTGCGGGTCAGCCACACGAACACCGGCGTCATGAACAGGGACATGACCGTGAGCTGCCACGACAGCAGCAGCATCGCCACGACCGTGCTGATCACCACGACCACGTTGTTCAGGATGGTCGAGGCGGTGTCGGTGACGACGGTCTGCACGCCTCCGACGTCGTTCGCCATCCGCGACTGGATCTCCCCGGTGCGCGTGGTCGTGAAGAACCGCAGCGGCATGCGCTGCAGGTGCCGGTACAGGGCATTGCGCAGGTCCTTCATGACACTCAGGCCCACGACGTTGGCGAGATACGTCTGCCCGATCCCCAGGAGGCCCGAGACGATCGGGATGATCACCATCAGCCCGACGAAGAAACCAAGGAGATTCAGTTTCACGCAGCCGTCCGGGCAGAACAGGGCCTTCTCGAAGATCTGCTTGATGAGCAGCGGGTTCACGATCCCGAGGGTGGCCGTGACGAGGATCAGCGACCCGACGATCGACACCTTGCGGCGGTACGGGCGGAACGTCGCGACGACCCGCCGGACGGTGTGCCTCTCGACGGGGCCGAGGTTCTCCTCCGGCACGGTGACGGGCATCCAGTGTCCACGCATGACTGAAATCAGGATACGACCGCCCGCGCGAACGCCCGCGGGAGGATCAGGGGTCGCCGGCTGCGGCTCGCGCGCGCTGAAAGATCTCCTCGAGCATCCGGGGGGTGAGCTTCCCCGTGAAGGTGTTCTGCTGGCTGGGATGGAAGCAGCCGAGGAGGAGGGAGTCACCCACCGGAGTCTCGGCGCCGTGCCCGAACCGCGGCTTCGGCTTCACCGGGTGGCCGATGCGGGCGAGCGCCAGCAGCACGCCGTCCCAGGCGTACGACCCGAGCGCCACGATGACGCGAACGCGCTCCAGCGCCTGGATCTCCCGGGCCAGATAGGGCAGGCAGGCATCCCGCTCCCGGGGCGTCGGCCGGTTCGCGGGCGGCGCGCAGCGGTTCACCGCTCCGACGTAGAGGTCGCGGAGCTCCAGGCCGTCGTCGCGGTGCACCGACATCGGCTGATTCGCGAAGCCGGTGCGATGCAGCGCGGCGAACAGGAAGTCGCCCGATCGGTCGCCGGTGAAGATCCGGCCGGTCCGGTTCCCGCCGTGCGCCGCGGGCGCGAGACCCACGACCAGCACGCGGGCGTCGGGGTCGCCCCAACCGGGGACGGGACGGGCCCAGTAGTCCCAATCCGCGTAGCGCCGGGGCTTGAGCCTGGCGGATTCCTCGCGCCACGCGACCAGGCGGGGACACCGGGTACAGGCCACGATCTCGGCGTTGATCGCCTCCAACGCGTGGGGCGGGGCTCGTCCCCGCCGCCGATCTGCCGGGGACAAGCCCCGGCCTACGCCTCGGCCTGGGGCTCGGGGCGGCCGGGCTGGTCCTCGGCGTAGCCGCGCTTCGGCACCATGACCTTGCGCCGGAAGTACAGGACCTCCTTGCCGTCCTGGTTGTAGCCGCGCGTCTCCACGGTGACGACGCCGCGGTCTTCCTTGGAGGCCGAAGCCTTCTTGTCGAGGACCTTCGTCTGCGCGTACAGCGTGTCGCCGTGGAACATCGGCGCCGTGTGCTTGAGCGACTCCACCTCGAGGTTGGCGATAGCCCTCCCGCTCACGTCGGGGACGCTCATGCCGAGAGCCAGCGAGTACACGAGATTGCCCACCACGACGTTTCGCTTGAACTGGGTGGACGTCTCCGCGTAGTGCTGGTTCGTGTGCAGCGGGTGGTGGTTCATCGTGATCATGCAGAACAGATGGTCGTCGTACTCGGTGATGGTCTTGCCCGGCCAGTGCCGGTAGACGTCGCCGATCTCGAAGTCCTCGAAGTAGCGGCCGAAGGTGCGTACCTCGCCCATCGATCTCCTTCCGACTGCACAAGGCTACGACAGCCGCAGCGCCATCATCGCCTCGCGACCCAGACCGCCCCGTCACCCACCGCGATCCCCAGCGGGCACGTTCCCACCACCGCCGCGACCGATACGTCGTGGGAGGATGGGTTGATGAGGTAGAGGTTGCCGGTGGCGCCGTCGGGCACCCACACGGCCCCTGCACCGACCGCGATCGAGCCCGGACTCGCGGCCCCGCTGAGGAACCTGCACTCCCCGATGCCCTCCCCCACCCTCTTCGTGTCGACCGTCCGGCCGGCGCGAGGATCGATGACGGTCAGCATCCCGTCCTTGGCGAGGACCCAGACGGCGCCCTCGCCGGCCGCCACGGCGATCGCGCCGTCGACCGAGAAGGAATGCACCACCCTCCTGCTCTTCGGGTCGACCTCCTCAACGCCCTCGTCGCGTTCCACCACCCATTACGGCGCTCTCCCCGACCGCGAGCCCGGCGATCCCGGCCCCGCTGAAACCGAAGCGAAGGGCGATCCGGGCGATCACGTGATCCGAGCTCGGCGAGATCTCGAGGAGGTGCCCGACGAGCGGCTCGTAGTACCAAACGGCTCCCTCGCCGATCGCGAGGTTCGAGACCTCGGGAGGCGTCTCGACCCGGATCGATGCCACGGGTTTGTTCGTCGCGGGGTCGACCCGGACGAGGAAAGGCGGGCGCGCCTCGACCTCGGCGCTGGAGGCGAGGAATCCCGCGGGCTCCCACCCGCTCCACATCGCGTCCTCCGTCGCGGCGACCGCGAACCCCGCATGGTCGATCGTGCCGATGACCGTGTTCTCGGTCGGGCTCACCTTGCGCGTCATGTATTTCGCGTCTGAGGTCGCCACCCACACGTGGTTCGGCTCGATGGCCGGCGTGACGGCGTCGCTCACGTCGATCTCCTTCGGCGGGCCGCCGCCCGGATCGATCCGGATCAGGCCGTGGAGCGAGACGGGTGCCGGCGGAGCAGGCGAGGTGTGCCTCGGAGTCGTCCCCCCTCCCGTCAGGACGAGCCCGACGCCCACTCCGATCCCGGCCAGCACGCCCGCTCCGGCCAGCCACCACAGAACCGGGCGCTTCGAGGGACCCGGGGCCGGGGTGATCCGCTCAGGCAGCGTCGCGGCGGCCGAATCCTCGCGCAACGAGAACACGGGCCACTCGCCGGGGATCCCTTTCAGCTCGTGCCGGCCGCGCTCTTCGAAGCGCAGGACGGAGCCCGCGATGATCTCGCGGACAGTGCCGGAGACCAGGACCTCGCTCGGCCCGGCCAGGCTCATCACGCGCGCCGCCACGTGGACGGCGACCCCGCGCACTGCGGTCCCCACGAGCTCGCACTCGCCCGTGTGGAGTCCTGCCCGAACCTCGATGCCGAGCGAGCGGACGGCCTTTACGATCGAACCGGCGCATCGCACCGCCTGTCCCGGCTCACCGAAGAGGGCCAGGAACCCGTCACCGGCCGTATCGACCTCGCGGCCGCCGAATCGCCTCAGCTCGCGCCGGACGACGGCGTGATGCCGATCGACGAGGTCCTTCCACTTCTCGTCGCCGAGCTCCACAGCCTTCTGCGTCGACCCCACCATGTCGGTGAACAGAACCGAGGAAAGCCAGTCATCGAGCAGCCGGCCGGCGTGAGCCAGGGTACGCGGCCGAGCGCGTCGGCGAGGTCGAGGCCGTGCACCGCCGCTTCCACCACGCGCGTCCTCAGGAACTCCTGCAGGAGCATGCCCGGACCCCAGGTGCGGATGATCCGGTCGGTATCCTCTCGCTTCGCGTCGTCGAGCGCCTTGGGCCACATCCAGTCCCAGATCCGAGCCAGCTCGTGGCCGGTCCGGTGTGCGGCGGCCCGCATCTTCGCCCGGTCGGCGATGGACCGGCCGTCCACGACGGGGTCGTACATCCCCCAGTAGGACACCGCGTCCGCGTCGATCGCCGGTGCCGGTGGCTCCGCGACCATCACCGCGACCTGTTCGATGTCGCGGTACAGGTGCGCCAGGAGCTCCTTCACGTTCCACTCGCCGCAGCGCGTGGGTCTCGCGAAGTCGTCATCGGTGAGCGGCAGGAGGCAGGAAGAGATGCGCTCGCACTCCGCGGCAAGCGTCCCGAGGATGGTCACACGCGCCATGCTACGAAGGGTTACTGGATCTTGTGCCGCTCCAGGAGCTGGCGGGCGATGATCCGCTTCTGGATCTCGCTGGTGCCCTCGCCGATGATGAGGAACGGGGCATCGCGGTACAGGCGCTCGATCGTGTACTCCGCGGAGTACCCGTAGCCGCCGTGGACCCGCAGCGCGTCGGTCACGATCTCGTGGCACATCTCGGTGCAGAAGTACTTCGCCATGCCGGCCTCGAGGTCGCTCCGCACGCCGGCGGACTTCTTCTTCGCGGCCTGAAGGAGCATGAGGCGGGCCGCCTCGAGCTTCGTGCCCATGTCGGCGATCTTCTCCTGGATCATCTGGTGCTTCGCGATCGGCACGCCGAACGCCACGCGCTCCTGCGCGTACCTGATGGCCTCCTCGAACGCCCGAGTGGCGACACCCACGGCGCGGGCCGCGACGTTCACCCGGCCCACCTCGATGCCGTCCATGATGTAGCGGAACCCCTCCCCCTCCGTGCCGAGGAGGTTCTCCGCGGGGACGCGGTGGTCCTCGAAGACGAGCTCCGTGGTCTCCACGCCGTGGTAGCCCATCTTCTCGATGTTCGGGGGGATGGTGAGGCCCTCGAACCTCTGCTCGCCGGCCGGCTTCTCCACGATGAGGACCGAGATGCCGCCCTTGTAGGGGGGGTCCGCGGTTGGATCGGTCTTCACCAGCAGCGTGACGAGGCTCGAGCGCAGTCCGTTCGTCACCCACATCTTCGTGCCGTTGACGACGTAGTGGTCGCCGTCGCGCACGGCCCGGCACTGGATGGCCTGCACGTCCGAGCCGGCGCCCGGCTCCGACATCGACAGCGCCGCCCGGCTCTCCCCGGTGGCCATCTTCGGCAGCCACTTCTGCTTCTGCGCGTCGGTGCCGTACTTCTTGAGCAGATAGATGCCCATGAAGTGCGTGTTCATGATCCCGCTCAGCGACATCCATCCGCGCGACAGCTCGACACCCACCATCGCGTAGGTCAAGAGGTCGAGCCCTGCCCCGCCGTACTCCTCCGGGGCTGTGAGACCGAAGAGCCCCATCTCCTTCATCTGCTCGACGATCTTCTCGGGGTACTCGTCGCGGTGCTCGAGCTCGTCGGCCACCGGGATGACCTCGGTGTCCACGAAGTCACGGACGGTCGCGACGATCTCCCGCTGCTCGTCGGTGAGCTCGATGAGCTCGGCGGATGCGTCCGCCACTACTCGTCCTCGGCCTTCGTGAAGTCGTCGAGGGACTTCACGCGCTGCATGCCGGCGGCATGGCCCCGCAGGGCGAGTTGCTCGGCCATCTTGCGGGAGGCCTCGTCGATCATCTCGTTGCCGAACATCACCGCGCCGCGGCGCTCGATGTCGGTGGCGTGCGCGTACGCCTCGAGCATGGCCTCCGCCTTGTCGTACTCGTCCCGGGTCGGCGTGAACACTTCGTTCAGCACGTCGATCTGGCCGGGGTGCAGCGCCCACTTGCCGTCGAAGCCCAACGCGCGGGAGCGCACGGACATCTCCCGGAACTGCTCGAGGTCCCTGATGACGAGGAACGGTCCGTCGATCGCCTGCAGGCCGGCGTCGCGAGCCGCGATGAGGATCGTCGACAGCACGTGGTGCCAGTGATCGCCGGGGTAGCCGGGGATCGGCAGTCCCGCCGTCACGGTTGGCAGCCCGAGCGACGCGCTCATGTCGGCCGGCCCGAAGATGAGCGTCTCGGTCCGGTCGCTGGCGTGCGCGATCTCGTGGATGTTCCTCAGCCCGGTGGCCGTCTCGATCTGCGCCTCGATGCCGATCCGCTTGTCGAGGCCCGTGGTGTCCTCGATCATCCGCAGGAGATCCGCCACGAACTGCACGTCGCTCGCGTGCTCGACCTTCGGGATCATGATGCAGTCGAGGTACTCTCCGGCGTTCTCCGCGATCTCGATGACGTCGCGGTAACACCAGCTCGTGTACACGCCGTTGATGCGGACCACGCGCGTCTTGCCGCTCCAGTCTCCCTCCTTCAGGGCCTGGATCACGTTGCCCCGAGCCTCCTCCTTCGCCAGCGGCGCGACGGAGTCCTCGAGATCCATGAACACCTCGTCGGCCGGCAGGCCGGAGGATTTGGCCAGCATCTTCGGTGAGGAGCCGGGCACCGACAGGCACGAGCGGCGGGGCCTCGTCACACGTGTGGTCATCGCGATCCCTTTCGCAGGCGGCGGAAGCGTTGCAAGCCCGATGGTAGTGAGATTCCTCCATACGCGGCAAAGCGGCGGGATCCTTGAGCGATGGAGGGTCGTTCGCTACGGTGGGCATGCACGTGGCCGCCACTTCCCCGCTCCACCGCAGCATGGCCGTGCTCGTCACCGTGACGATCGCACTCTCGTTGTCGTGGCTTGCGCCGCTTCCTCGCGCGCACGGCTCGCGGGTTCCACGAACCGTGTCACGGATCGTGCACGTCCCGCTTCGCACGCTGGTACCGGAGACCGGACCGGCGTCGCTGCGGATCGCCGACGGCGAGCTCCTCGCAGTCGCGCCGGTGCGTACGGTGCCGCAGCGCGTCTGCGGGCCGATGTGGTCGACGATGGTCGCGTTCGCATGGCAGCAGCAGGGCGACGGCTCCGTCTCGACATCGGTCGTCACTGATGCAGGGACGCGCCCGGCCATCCTCCAGGATCAGGACGCGGATCCCGACATGCGGACGCCCGAGTATCACGCGGCACGCCGCACCTCGCCGCTGTACTGGACCCGCGGCACGCGGTGCGTCCGCTTCGCGATGCGTCTGCCGTCCGGCGCCGGCATCTCCGAGCTGCGAGCCGACTTCCTCAACACGAGCGGAACGGCGGATGGTCCGGGGACCGGTCCCGGGCCGTCGCGGGTCTCGGCCGCGTGGGATCCGCCGGGCGGCCCCCTCGGCATGACCTCCGCGAGTGCCATGACCGATCGGCCGGCCATGGTGACCCGCGCGGAATGGGGTGCGGTCGCGCCGCGCAAGCACTGCCTGGGCTACGCGCCGTCCATCAGGATGGCGTACATCCACCACACGTCCGGGTCGAATCGTTACTCGCCGGCGCAGTCGGACGACATCGTGCGCGGCATCCAGCACTACCACGAGTTCATGCGGGGATACTGCGACATCGCCTACAACTTCCTCGTCGATCGGTACGGAACGGTCTTCGTCGGACGCTTCAACAGCGACAACACCGCCGTCAACGTGATCCCCGGCTCGCAGATGGGGTTCAACACCTCCACGTTCTCCGTCTCCGCGATGGGCAATTTCCAGTCGGCCCCGCCGCCGGCCGCGACGATCGACGCCATCGAACGGGTGGTGGCATGGCGCCTCGACGTGGCGCATCTCCGGCCGACCGCGACGGCCACCATGACCTCCTCGGGCGGGTCGACCACGAGATACCACGACGGGCAGACCGTGAAGCTCCCGCTCATCTCTGGACATCGCCAGACGGGGATCACGGACTGTCCCGGCGATCGCATCTGGAACCAACTCGACGCCATCCGCGAGGCCATCTTCGACCTGGGCCGCCCGAAGCTCTTCCATCCGCTCCAGTCCGACGACTCGATCAGCCCGGCCGTCGAGTCCGACGTCTTCACCGCGCGAGGATCCGACGACATGCGCTGGCAGGTGGACGTCGCCGACGCATCCGAGACGGTCGTGCGGAGCCTGAGCGCCGAGGGCAGGTGGCTGCAGGTGGCGTGGGACGGGACGAACGACCTGGGCCTGCCGGTCCCCCCGGGGACCTACACCGTGACCATCTGGGGACAGACCGTCGACGCTCGTACGGCGAGGGCCGCCACCCTCTCCGTGACCGTGGCGGGGGTTCCCGAACCCACGCCGAGTCCGACCACGAGCAGCACGCCGACGCCAATACCGACGCCGACGCCGACGCCGAGCTCAACGCCTGCGCCCACGTAGGCGCTCACTCGCCCTCGGAGGACTCCTCCACGGGCTCGCCGCTCCCCCTCGCGGCGAGGGCCGCCTCGGACAGGATGTCGAGGCCCTCGTCGAGCTGCTCGTCCGTGATGACGAGCGGCACGAGGTGACGGAGCACGTTGTGGTACGCGCCGCAGGAAACGGTCACCACGCCTCGGCGGGTGGCCTCGCTCATGAAGGCCGAGACGTACCCGCCGTTCGGCTCACGGGTCTCGCGGTCCGTGACGAACTCCACGCCGACCATGGCCCCGATGCCACGGACCTCGCCGATCTCCTCGACCTCTCCGGCCAGGGCCTCCCACCGCGAACGGATGGCCTTGCCCACCGTCTCCGCGCGCTCGACGAGCCCCTCCTCCTCGATCACCTGCAGCACCGCGTTCGCCGCGGCGCACGCCACCGGGTTGCCCACGTACGTGCCGCCGATGGCCGATGGCCCGGGCGCGTCCATCACCTCCGGCCGGCCCACGACGGCCGACAGCGGATAGCCGCTCGCGAGGGCCTTGGCCAGCACGACGATGTCGGCGTCGAAGTCGAAGTGCTCGCTCGCCAGGAAGCGACCGGTGCGTCCACACCCCGTCTGGATCTCGTCGGCGATGGTGAGGATGCCGTGCCGCGCACACAGCTCCGCCAGTCCGGACAGGAACTCGGGCGTGGGGACGACGAACCCGCCCTCCCCCTGGATGGGCTCGACGATGGCCGCGGCGACGGTACTCGGATCGACCACGGTGGTGAACCCGCGCTCGAGCGCCTCCAGCGCGCGCGTGCCGGCCTTGTCGCCGGCCGGGCTTCGATACGGATAGGGGTACGGGAAGCGGTAGACCTCCGGCGCGAAGGGGCCGAAGCCCGTCTTGTACGGCCGGTGCCTGCTCGTGAGGGACATCGTGAGCAGCGTGCGGCCGTGGAACGCACCCTCGAAGCAGATCAACGCCGGGCGACCGGTGGCGGCCTTGGCGAACTTCACCGCGTTCTCCACGGCCTCGGCGCCGGCGTTGAACAGCGCCACCTTGCGCTCTCCCCCCACCAGGGTCACCAGCCGTTCGGCGAGCTCCACGTAGGTCTCGTACGGGATCACCGAGAAGTCGGTGTGACTGAAGCGCTCCGCCTGCCGCTGCACGGCCTCCACAACCTTCGGGTGTGAGTACCCGACGAGATGGCAGCCGAGCCCGCCGGAGAAGTCCAGCATCGTGTTGCCGTCGATGTCCGTGAACGCGGCGCCAAGCCCGGTGTCGATCACGGTCGGGATGTGGATGTCGAGCGGGTCGCACACCACCCGCTCCTTGCGCGCCAGGATCTCCTTCGCCCGCGCACCGGGGATCCCCGTCGTTACGTTGACCACGCCCACCGGCGCCCTCCTCGCTCTCGCCCGAGAGCAGGCTACCGGCGGACGGCGGTCTCGGCCACCGCCTGATCGCCCTCCGCGTCCCCCTGCCCCAGCTCGGAGGACAGCGCCGCCGCCACATTGGACGTGGTTCGCAGCGGCACCTCCTTGAGGAGGAAGGAGATCGCCGCGGCGATCACACCCACGACGAGGCAGCCGATGAAGACCGTATGCAGCGAAACGGAGAGTCCGATCGGCAGCTTGTGCGCGAGGGCCGGCGGGATCCGACCCACCGGTGCGTTGATGAGCGTCTGGAAGTCGACCCCGTGCACGAGTGAGCCGATCTCCGTCTGGAGCCGGTTGAACAGCACCGTTCCGAACACGGCGACCCCGAACGTCGCACCCATCGATCGGAAGAATTGCGTGGTCGCGGTGGCGATCCCCATCTGCGAGGGCTCGATGGAGTTCTGCATGGCCACGAGATAGACCTGGAAGACCATTCCCATCCCCAGGCCGATCACGATCATGTCGATCACGGCCTCCAGGCTCGTGCTGTGGATGTTCAGCCGGGTCAGGAGGTAGAACCCGAGCACCACCACGACCGAGCCGATCACCGGGAAGATCTTGTACCGCCCGGTCCGCGACACGAGTTGGCCGGCGAGGACGCTCGTCGCCACCCACGCCAGCATGAGCGGCATGAGGACGATGCCCGAGTTCGTGGCCGAGACACCGATGACCTTCTGCATGAACAGCGGGATGAAGAAGATGGCCCCGAACATGCTCACACCGAACAGGAAGGCCGTGGCCGTCGTGACGTTGAAGATCGAGTCCCGGAAGAGCGCGAGCGGAACCACGGGCTCGCTGGCGCGGCGTTCCACGAGCACGAACGCCCCCGCGAGCAGCACGCCGACCACGGCCAGGCCGAGGATGACGCCCGAGGTCCATGGATAGGTGATCCCGCCCCACACGGCGACGAGGAGCAGCGACGTGACCGCCGCGGTGAGCACGGCGGTGCCCAGGTAGTCGATGCGGTGCTCGCGCCGCTTGAAGGGGATGTGCATCTTCGCTGCGACCACGAACAACGCCAGGGCCCCGAGCGGCAGGTTGACGTAGAAGATCCATCGCCAGGAGATGTTGTCGGTGAGGTAGCCACCGGCGAGTGGGCCGATGATCGAGGCCGACGCGAACACGGCACCCGTGTAGCCGGCGTACCGCCCGCGCTCCCGAGCCGAGAACAGATCCCCGATCGTGGCCTGGGCCAGCGGGAAGATGCCCCCGGCGCCGAACCCCTGGAGGCCCCGGAACGCGATGAGCTGCGTCATCGACTGCGAAAGCCCACAGAGCATCGATCCCACGAGGAAGATCCCGATCGCCACCAGGAACAGGAGGCGACGGCCGTACAGGTCCGAGAGCTTGCCGTAGATCGGCACGGTGATCGTTGACGTGACCAGGTACGCGGTGGCCACCCACGAGTAATGCTGCAGTCCGTGGAGATCGGTCACGATGCTCGGCAGCGCCGTGGCCACAATGGTCTGGTCCAGGGCGGCCAGCAGCATCGCCAGCATCGTGCCGGCGAACACGAGCATGATCTGCCGGCGCGTCACGAGCCGTGCCGCTCCGTGAGCGTCTCCGTCACCTTCGCGAACAGCCGGATCAACTCACGCCGCTCGTCGCCCTGCAGCGCGCCGAGCAGCTCGGAGAGGTAGGCCCTCCGGCTCTCCTGGAGCTCGCCGGCGAGCTTGCGTCCGGCCGGGGTCAGCTCCGCCATCACGCACCGCCGGTCGGCCTGCCAGGAGCTCCGCCTGGCGAGGCGAGCCGCCTCCAGCCGGTCCACCAGCCTGGTGGCGGTCGATTCGGCGATGCCGAGGCGTGCCGCGAGCTCGCTCATCCGCAGCCCGGCGTCGCAGAGCGTCACGAGGGCCTGGAGCTGCGGCGCCGAGAGCTCCGCCGCACGCGCGTGGACCGCCGAGCGCAGGCGCTGCGAGGTGATGAAGCGGCCCAGCTCGAGCCAGTGAACGTCGAGCTCGGCGGCGAGGCCCTCCAGCGTGCGGGACCGGGTTCTGGGCTCGGCCGGAGATACTTGCATATCGCAAATATTGTCAGACGCAAGCAATGGCGTCAACGGGGAGGTTGACACCTGAGTGAGCGCTCACTCAGAATGAGCGTTCACTCACTTCGCAGGGAGGGTGACGATGGCACGCACGCTCGAAACGACCCCCCGGCAGACGCAGAGCGGCACCGGCGACAACCGCAAGTGGTGGGTCCTCGCCGCCATGGTGTTCGGCCTGTTCATGCCGATGCTCGACAACCTGGTCGTCAACACGGCGCTCCCCACGATCCAGCGCAGCCTCGGCACGGGCGTGTCCGGCCTGCAGTGGATCATCGACGCCTACGTCCTGGCGTTCGCCTCGTTCATGTTGACCGGGGGCGCGCTCGGCGACCTGTACGGCCGCAAGCGATTCTTCATGGCGGGGCTGATCACGTTCACCCTCGGGTCCCTGCTCTGCGGGATCTCCAACACCACCGGCGAGCTCGGGGCGTTCCGGTTCCTCCAGGGGATCGGGTCGGCGCTGCTGCTCCCGGGATCGCTCTCGATCATCACGGCGACGTTCCACGGACGGGAGCGTGGGGCCGCGATCGGCATCTGGGCCGCATTCTCGGCGCTCGCCCTCGCCGTGGGGCCGATCGTCGGCGGCTACCTCGTCGAGCACGTCTCGTGGCAGAGCATCTTCTACGTCAACATCCCCGTCGGGATCATCGGGCTCGTCCTGACCTACATCGTGGTGCGTGAGTCGCGCGACGAGCACCCATCCCGGCGCGTCGATCCCCCGGGCCTCATCACGGGCACGGCCGGGCTGTTCTTCCTCGTCTACGCGCTCATCGAGGGGAACAACCGGGGCTGGACCGACGGCATGATCCTCGGATCGTTCGCGCTCGCCGCCATCGTGCTCGCCGCGTTCTTCACGATCGAAGCGCGCTCGGAGTCGCCGATGCTCCCGCTGTCGTTCTTCAGGATCCGGACGTTCGCGGCGTCGAACTTCGTCGCGGCGGCGGTCTTCTTCGCCCTCTTCGGCACGGTGTTCTTCCTGACCCTGTACTTCCAGGACGTGCACGGCTACTCGCCGGTCGGAGCCGGCGCGAGGTTGTTCCCGTTCCCGGTCATGATCCTGTTGCTCGCACCGATCGCGGGGCGATTGTCCGATCGCCTCGGGTCGAGGTGGTTCATGACGGCCGGACCGGCGCTCTCGGCCATCGGGCTCGCGCTCGTGCTGCGGAGCCAGCCCGACTCCTCGTACTTCGGCGTGATCTTCCCGTCGATGGTGGTGTGGGGCTCCGGCATGGCGCTCACCATGGCGCCGATGACGGCCGCGGTGATGGCCTCCGTCCCCACCCGGCACGCCGGCGTGGCGTCCGCCGCGACCAACACCAGTCGCGAGCTGGGGGGAGTGTTCGGCGTTGCCCTGCTCGGCGCCATCGTGACATCGGCGTTCCGCCGTGGGTTCCTGGCCCGGCTCATCGACCAGGGGATCCCGCAGCCGTTCGCCCAGCAGATCGTGGCCCGGGCCGGATCGCGCGCCGCGGCGGGCGGCGGATCGCTCGCGTCGTTCCGCAGGGAGGCGCCCCCGGGAACGCCGATCAGTGTGATCAAGAACGTGGTCGACGCCGGCCACAACGCGTTCGTTCACGCCATGCACGTCGGGATCTACGTGGCCATCGTCTCCATGGTGCTCGCTGCGGTCGCGGCCGCGGTGTTCGTGCGGAGCCACGTCGGCTCGCACGACGACGCCGGCGACGGACAGGTCGCGCATGCGGGCTGAGCGAGCCGCTGATACACGCGGCTCCATCCTGCGCGCCGCCGAGCAGCTCATCCTGGATCGGGGGCTGGGCTCGGCGACGACGAAGGAGATCGCCCGGGCGGCCGGCTGTGCGGAGGGCAGCATCTACCGCTACTTCGACGACAAGCACGCGCTGTTCATCGAACTGGTCGGGACCAGGTACGCCGGGTTCTTCGAGCTCGTTGAGTCGCTGCCCCGGCGTGCCGGGACGTCCACGGTGCGCCGGAACCTCGAGGAGGTGGCGGCGGCCGCGATCGACTTCTACTACGGCATCGTCCCCATGGCCGGCGGCGCACTCGCCGAGCACGAGTTCCTGCGCGAGCATCGGCAGTTCTTCCACAAGGAGAACACCGGCCCGATGAAGTTCATCCGCCGGTTGTCGGAGTACCTCCGGGCCGAGCAACGGCAGGGGCGCGTGGCGGAGCGCATCTCGCCGGAACATGCCGCGCAGCTGATCCTCGGGGCCTGCTTCGCCCGAGCCTTCCTGCTCCGCTTCCTCGGCGAGGGAACTATCGAGGAACCGAACGACCGCTTCGCCAGGGAGATCGTGAAGACGGCGCTGCGAGGCCTCGAGCCATGAGACTGCGTCCCGGTTAGAGGCCGTTTCCCACGTCGAGGAGGTTTTCCCTCGAGAGGGACGGCCCGATCACGTGGAACTGGACATCGTCCTGCACGAACTCGAGCCCTCCTCCTCCGGTGTCCGAGGCGCACGCTATTGCGGAAACCGCCTCGCGAACGACCATGATCCCGCACCCGTCATGACCGTCCGTCCCAGGATTGGTGGCGACATCTCTCTCCCAAGAGGCCTGGCGGAGAGCGTCCGGCAAATCCGGTGGCCCCTCGCTGATCCACACCCATCCATACTGATCGCTCAAGTAGGTGAACCACACCGCCATCGGTTGTGGCGCACGCTCCTCTGCAGCGGGTGGAAGATACATTCCACGCAGTCCATCCGGAACTTGAGGCACGAGTAGATGGAAGGGCAATTGAGCTTGGGCTTCTCCAGCGTTCGCAACCCACAGAGCCATCCCGTGCCACGGTGGAGCGCTCCACCGAGCTTCATTCCCGCCGCCCGCGGCCTCATCTGTGGGTCGCGAATTCGAACACGACGCCAGCGCAATCACGATACACACGAGACTTAAGGACATCAGGAGCTTCAAGTTTCCCCCAATGCGAAGTTCTCGGTATGATCGCAAGGATTTTCCCCTTATCCCGTAGGACAGTAATTGGTCTTCTCGTTGCATACCTCATACTCTGTGTTCGAAAGATGCTTGTAATACCAGCCAGGGATTCCATGCGTCCCAATGGTCGCATCAAAAATGGCGCCTCGCCAGGGATCCCAGCTGCAAGACGTGTCATCGCACTGCTTGTAACTTAGGTCCATATGGTGATCGGCAGCGCCTGTGTCATCACCCCGGCGCCCTGTTTCCCCGTACGCGATCCCTCTTGAAAATCCTCGAGGGTGTCGAATTGGAGCCGGAACGCCACCGGGACGTAAGATGCCACCGGCCTCGGCGGCGGCGGAAGCTCGCTCCCGAGCTCCTTCAGACGCCTGCTGATAACCATCCGTGCGCACCCTGCTCACGGCACCGCGCCTGTTCACTGGCGGGCTGCGCCAGCCGGTGCGGTCGCGAATACCGGCGGGGTTGCGTCCGCCTCGGCTCTCAGCAGCCGACCTCCATCCAAGCTATTCCCAGTCCTATAGTCGATTGACTATGTCAAGTACATCCCGTCTAGCAAGATCTGGTCCCGCGATGTGGAACTGGACCCGGTCTTCCACGAACTCCATCACGCCCGCCTTGTCGGACACGCATAGTAAGGCGGAGGTGGCCTGCCGAACGTGAGTAATCTCACATTGTGCGCGCCCGGGATTCCCATTCTGCGCTACTGCGTACTGCCAGCCTTCTTCGCGTGCTCCGTTTGGCTCGTCGGGAGGCCCTTCGCTAATCCACACCCACCCGTACTGTGAGCTGTTGAAGGTAAAATAGACCGCCATGAGGTCTGGCGGCCGCTCTTCCGCTGCGGGCGGCAGGTATATAGCTCGAAAGCCATCAGGGAATTTGGGGGTTAGCATCTGAAAGGGCAAACGGGCTTGAGCCTCAGCAGGTGTATACACCTGCAGCCCGGCTCCGTTCCAAGGAGGTTCGGACCAGAACTTCTCCTCCGAGCCGTTGTCTAGTTCAGTTCCAGCGTTATCAACGAAGGTGCTTTTGGCCCCACAACTCACTCCAGCGGCGGCTGCGATTAGCAGCCACATAACTATGATTACTCTCTTGCGGGCCATGGACGTAGGCACTAGTTTCTCCTTACTCAGGGTTTGCGGGGCAGTAGTTGGTTGCCACGTTGCATATCATGTATTCAGTGTGTGACACTTGCCGGTGTTGCCAGCCCGAAATGCCTCCAGTGCCGTATCCAGGGTCGAACGCGTTTCCACCCCAGCTGAACCAGTCACACAACGGGGCCGAGTCACAATTCTTATAAAGGAGATCTCTTTGGTGGTCGGCCGCTCCCGTCTCTGGTCCTCGACGTCCAGTCTCTCCGTATGCGATCCCATGCCTAAAGAGCAGAGTCCAAGGCCCCGCTACGGTGTCATACGACCCAGCCGGGACATCGTTCTTGTAGTAGAAATTCCATGTATTCGTACCTGACACGTTGTCTACCTTGAATCGAGCCCAATGTCCGCCAGTGATTACATAGCCCGTAAATGTGCCACCGGTTGTGGCCTCTCTGGGCCCTTCAGTGCCGTCTCCCCCTTCAGCGAAGACACGCCAAGTTTTATAGCATCCCGAGTAAGGTCCCGCAGGGCATAGCCAGTACTCAATGAACCCCACTTCAGCAAATTTGTAATTATCAGGACTTGAGACATGAGCCGTCGAGTGGGCCTCGGAGGGATCCGATGCGGTGCTTCCATAGGTACCGCATTCGGTCGCTGGGGACAGGTTGCGACTGCGCACGAAGATCTCGTTGTTGCTCCCGTATGCTTCGCTAAGACGAGGTTTTGCTACAAAGAGCGTCGCCTCACCGCAATCGTCCGAGGAAGGGTCGAGTGCAGCGCCTGATGCTGTGAACGATCCCTGTCTCGAGGCAGAACAACCATCGAGCGTGTCGCAAACGAATGCGTAGTAACGATATGTACCCGGACCAAGATCGCCTCGAGGAAACGAGGCGGTGGCCGGACTCACGGTCGTGGGATCCCCATAAGCCCAGGCCGCATCTCCGCAGGAACTATCCGAGTTGATAGCCCCTGTCGTGCAGATGAGCGCCTCCACGGCGTCCCCCGGCGTGTCGCTCCACGGAACCGCGAAACTGATCGTATCTCCAGACACTGCCGCCGACGGTGCTCCCGTGATGACTGGAGATACGTTCGCGACGTCGAATGTCCCGTGAAGCGCCGGCCCACATAGATTGTGGTTGTCGCATGCGTAGGCCCAGAAGTCCTTCGTACCGACATCGTTTTGCGTTGTCGTGTACCAAGCATCGGAGAACCCATATTGGCCCTCGTCCTCGCCGTAGCTGTAGCCGTATCCCTCCCCGATGAACGCGCCATCGGCGTAGGTCGGGTCGTATGCCGGATCGTCGTCTTGGCGGCGCTGGCATGTCGCGTCCACGGGGGGCACCTCGTTTCGACAAACCAGCTCCTTCACCGCATCCGGCTCTGAGGTCCGCCACCCCATGGAGAACGTGAGAACATCACCCGCACGTATGGGGTACTCGTGCTGATTCCCTCGGTCGTCACTCGGAAGAAGTGCCATCGTCCGAACCGCAGGTCCGGGCTTGGCTGCCACGGTGAACGCGTCTCCCAGCAGCTTGTGTGGATTTGAGCAGATTCCGCTCGTGTCACAGACGAAGGCCCAGTACTGGCTTGCGTGACCGACGTCGCTCTTGGTCGTCACGTAATTCGCCCACGAGGTCCCCACTGAGCCACCGCCACCCTCGGTTTTCTTGCTGCCGTCGACGTCTCCATCGGCCCACGAGGCCCCTCCGGCACACGCGCCGGCTACGGGGCTCAGGACGTTCCTGCACACGAGGAGCTTCGCGGAGGTCTTTACGAAGTCGTTCCACGTCGCGGTGAAGCGCAAGGTGTCGCCGTCGTACGGGTTGTTCTGGTCGAAGCCCGGGAAGTGTGTCTCCTGGTAATGCGCGCTCAGGCTCTCGATGTTCGGGGGGATGACGAAGTTGATGAGGAGCGCCGGGCCGGGGAGGGTGGGGTCGTCGTTCGTCGCCAGACACAAGCTGTTTTGTCCGGTGGGCTCCCCTCCGTCGATCGCCAGCCGAAGTCCGGTCGTTCCGGAGGTGGAGATCCCCGAGGTGTCGGCGATGGGGATGTCCACGAGCTGCGGGACGCCGGGATTGATGCTCGCTAGGTAGACAGGGGCGAAGACCTCACCCGTCGGCTCCGGAGCGTAGTCCCGGCTCGCGGTGAGCGGGCGCTCCCACGGGTACCAGGCCCCAACGAGTGCCCGGCCATCGGCGTTCTTGACGATGCACGGTGCGTGCGAGCCGAGGGCCGCGAAGTCGGCGAAGGGATCGCCCGTCCTCACCAGGAGCTCGGCGTTCTCCACGCGAGCATCGTTCGGGAGGTCGCCGGTGTCCCACCTGAGCAGGCCGTTGCTCACGGTGTAATCGGCGAGCCCGGACTTCGTACGCTGCATGGCCGTGTAGGTGGAGAAATCATCTGCCTCCGCGGAAGGCGCGATGCCGTCGGGGGGGTACACCGGGCCATTGGCGCTCACCATCCCGTCGTCGGGCCCCGCGCTCGTGGCATGTCCGGCACCTCGTGCGCCAACCATGAACACGGTGGTGGGGTCGATGAGAATAGGGATAGGCCGAAGCGGGGATCCTCGAGTCGTCGAAGGAGAACCCCACCCGGTTGCCGGAAAGCAGCGTCCACGCTCCCGCCTGGTAGTGGGTGAGGTCGGCGTCGATGACCACGGCTCTCGGGATCGTGAAGGCGTCGCTCACCAGGTTGCCGTCGCCATCGACCGAGAGCTCGGCGGCGCCGCCGAGGACCTTGTAGGGGAACTGATAGGTCTTGGACCCGATTGGTGAGCTGACCAGAGCGTTCAGCTTGATCCCGCCTGTGCGGGTCGCGTAGCGCCAGGTCAGGCCCTGACCCTGGAACCTGGCCTTGCGCCCGGAAACGGCGGGAGCCCCAGGGGTGATCCAGCGGATCCCCTTGCCGGTGATGCGGTCCGTGGCCTCGACGGTCGCCCCTTTGACCCGAACGATCACGTCGCTCTGGTCTTCGACGTAGCCGCTGTTGCCGTCCCCGTGGAAGGAGAGGTCCACGTCCTGCCACGCCCCGGAGGCGTCCTTGTAGTGCAGACCGTGGCGAAGAGTGGCGGAGTAGGAGCAGTCGGCGTTTCGAAACACCTTGAGGTCGCGGCCCCGCCACTCGGAAACCTCCGTCTTGGAGCATGAAGACGAAGTCGGGTTCGAGGGCTTGGACGAGGAGGCGGCGGTTGGTGGAAGGACGGTTCCGAGAAGGGTCGCGAGGGATAGGCAACCCAGGACCAGGTGAAGCGTTCGGCGGCGCCGAGAGGTGGGGCGTGACATCGTGCTCCTCCCTGGCGAGCCGCACGTCGTGGGGGCGCACGGTCCGTCGTTGGTCGTCTTTGAGGTACTTCGATAGGAATGCTTGGATTCCTTCCGGAATTCCCAAATTCTCCAATCGCAAATGAGGGACCCAAGGCGCGGTGGTTGCCTACGATGAGGTCGTGAGACTCGCGACGGTTCGGACCCCGTGGGGGACACGGGCGGGGCGTTTCGAGGGGGACGAGATCATCCTGCTGCAGCATCCGGATGTCGGCGCGCTGCTCGCCACCGAAGGGTGGCGCGCTGCGGCCTCGCGAGCGGATGGACGGCGCGTGCCGGCCGCCGGAGCCGATCTCGCTCCCCTGGTCCCGAGGCCGCCGAAGATCATCTGCCTCGGGATGAACTACAAGACCCACGTGGAGGAGATGGGTCGCGAGGTCCCATCGCATCCCACGCTGTTCGCGAAGTACGCGCGGTCGCTGGTCGGCCCGCGCGATCCGATCCACCTGCCGCCGGAGTCGGAGCAGGTCGACTGGGAGGTCGAGCTGGCGTTCGTGATCGGCACTGAGACGCGGCGGGCATCACCTTCGCAAGCCGGCGCCGCCATCGCTGGGTTCTGCGCGCTGAACGACGTGTCGATGCGCGACTGGCAGTTCCGCACGATGCAGTTCCTGCAGGGCAAGACGTGGGAGCGGTCCACGCCGCTCGGCCCGGCGCTCGTGACGCCCGACGAGCTCGGCGGCACGACTCCCGATCTCGCCCTCGGCTGCCAGGTCGATGGTGTGACGATGCAGGATGCCCGGACCTCCGACCTGCTGTTCGGTCCCGAGGAGCTCGTGGCATACATCAGCACGATCGTGACGCTCGAGCCCGGCGACGTGATCGCCACCGGCACGCCGGGCGGCGTGGGCGCGGGGCGGACGCCGCCCGTCTTCCTGAAGCCGGGCCAGACCGTCCGCACGTGGATCGAGGACATCGGCGAGCTCGTCAACGGGTGCATCTCGGGCTGAGCTCGCCGTGGGCGTGACGATCTTCACCGTGGGCCACGGCACCCGCTCGTTCGACGAGTTCCTCGACCTGCTGCGCGCCGCGGACATCGAGCGGCTCGTCGACGTACGAACCTTTCCCGGCTCCCGGCGCCATCCGCACTTCGGGAAGGACGCCCTCGCCGCGAGCCTCCAACGGGCAGGGATCGCGTACGAATGGATGAAGGACCTCGGCGGCTTCCGCAAGACGACGCCCGACTCCCACCACGTGGCCATCCGCAACGCGGGCTTCCGGGGCTACGCGGATCACATGGAGACCGAGGCCTTCCGGGCGACACGCGAACGGCTGATCGATTCCGCCGCCGAGACACGCACGGCGGTGATGTGCGCGGAGTCGGTGTGGTGGCGATGCCACCGCCGCATGCTCTCCGACTCGCTGACCGCTGCGGGATGCGACGTCCGTCACCTCATGGACGGCGGGAAGCAGGACCTCCATCGGCTGCACCCCGCGGCACGCCTCGAGGGCGGTGTCCTCGTGTACGACGTGCTCGACCAGCCCCAGCAGTCGCTCCTACCGGAGGCGTGAGCCGAGAGCCCGGAGCCGCTCCGCCGCGTGTTCGAAGGGCTCGAGCGGATCGATGAGCTCGCCGATCTCGGCGAGCAGGGACTCATAGCCGAGCTCCGGCGCGCGGAGCCGGAACCCCTCAGTCCGCCGCAGGGCCTCGCCGATCGCCTGCTCGCACGCCGTCCACTCCGCCTCCAGCTCCGGGTGGCGCCATCCCGGCATGGCGTCGAGCGCGTGCCGAAGGCCCACCTCGAACCCGTGGACCCCCTCGGCGACCGGCGGGCCGGCCCCACGGGGCGACGGGACCACCGCCACGAGGGCCGCCTTCGCCTCCTCGACCGAACCAAGCACATCGAGGAACGCGGCCGTGGGCAGGTCATGGCGGACCGCCCTTCGCTTCCTGCGCACCACGGCTCGAGTGTAGGGGGATGAAGCGAGGACCCCTCGACTACAATGCGCCGGTGTCCGACATCGTCACCACCAGGATCCCCGCCGATACGCAGCACGTTTCGCTCCTGCGTGCCGTGGCCACGGCGCTCGCCGCGCGGCTCGACTTCCCGGTCGACCGGATCATCGAGCTGCAGATCGCGGTGGACGAGGTCTGCTCCCGTCTGATGGCGGTGAGCCGCGAGAGCACGCGGCTCGACGTGGACTTCGAGATCGTCGACAAGGGCCT
>JBHELK010000051.1:0-19094 GCA_046263085.1 Actinomycetota bacterium | reverse complement strand
TGGGGGAACCAGTAGAACTCGAAGTGCTCGTTGCGCCGGACCAGGTCCTCGAACCGCTCGAGGACGTCGTCGAGCTTGGCGGGCTGCTCCACGGCGTGGAGGTTGAAGGCCGGCTCGCACTGCAGCGTGACGCGCGAGATCACCCCCAGCGCTCCGAGAGAGACGCGGGCGGCCCGCAGCAGGTCGCCGTCGGCGCATCGCACGAGCTCGCCCTTCGCGGTGAGGAGCTCGAGCGCGGTGACCTGCGTGGAGAGCGTGCCGAAGGCGGTGCCGGTGCCATGGGTTGCTGTCGAGATCGCGCCGGCCAGCGTCTGGTAGCCGATGTCGCCGAGGTTCGACTGGGCCAGGCCGTGCTTCGCGAGCTCGTCGGCCAGGGCGCCCAGCGTGATGCCGCCCTCGGCGGTGACGGTGCGCGCGGCGGTGTCCGAGGTCAGCACACGGTTGTGGCGGGACAGATCGACGTGCACGCCTTCGGTGCAGGCGATGTCGGTGAAGGAATGGCCGGCCCCGACGACCTTGACCGGGAGGCTCTCCGCGGCGGCCCGGGCCAGGACCTCGCGGATCTCGTCGTCGCCGCGGGGCGACGCGGTCCGGGCGGGCGAGCAGCCCGCCGTTCGACCCCAGTTGGCCCAGGTGACGGGGCCGGCCGTCACCATCCGCGGAGATCGACGGGCCAGGTCTCCACGACCTCGTCGCCCTCGATGACGTGGATCCGCTCGTGGTAGGCCACCGTCGGATCGACGTGCCCGGGAACGAACCGCACGCGGTCGCCGACCCCGACCTGCTCCGAGGGCACGAACGTGACGTGCTCGTCCGACACGATGAACACCTGGTGCCCGCCCTCCATCGACGGGTTGCCGTGGTCCATGCCGAAGGCCTTCAGTCCGCAGTTGGCGACCGCGTGGGTCGGCGACACGTGGATCACGGTGGCCAGCACGAACAGCGCCTGCCGGAAGGGGAGGTCGAGCTCGCCGTAGGCGGTGTCCATCAGGGCGTACGACCCCGCCTGGATCTCGGTGGCCCACGTGTTGACGTCGTACGTGCCGGTGCCGCCTGCCGACACGAGGTCGCCGCCGGTGTCGGCGTGCGCCCGGAGCAGGAGCTTCATGGCGTCCTCGGTCATCGCCTCGCGGGTCGAGCGATCGGGGAGACCGACGACGTGGCCCTCGTAGCCCATCACGCCGCGGACCTCGAGACCCTTCGATCGGGCGAGGTCGGCGAGGCGTCCGGCGTCGTCCGGCGAGCACCCGCAGCGGGGCATGCCCACGTTCACGTCGACGACGACTTCGCGGACGCCTCCCGCCGAGGCGGCCTCGATGGTCTCGGGGGAGTCGACTGCCGCCGTGACCCGGGCGCGGTCGGCGAGCGCGCCGAGCCGGGATGCCTCGAGGACCTCGTTGGCGAGCAGGAGGTCGTCGCCGAGCCCGGCGGCGGCCATGCCCTCCATCTCCCGGATCGTGGCGCACGTGAAGCCGCGGTGCCCGTTCGCGGCCTGACGCCTGGCGAGCTCCGTGCTCTTGTGGGCCTTCACATGCGGACGGGGACGCTGGTCCGGGAGCGCCTTCGTCATCTCGTCGAGGTTGTGCTGCAACGCGCCGGCCTCCACCACGAGGGCTGGCGTGGTCAGGTCCTGCACCCGAGCGGCCATCGGCCGGAATCTACACCGGCGCACCGCTGCAGTAGGCTCGGCGCCGTGCAGGAACCGCAGTCGCCGGCCACACCGGAACGCGCCCGTCTCGAGATGTCGCTGCGCGAGGCGATGGAGACGCAGCGCGCCATCCGCCGGCTGAAGCGCGACCCCGTGGACGACGAGCTCATCTTGCGGTGCATCCAGCTCGCCCTCCACGCGCCGAGCGGGTCGAACGCGCAGTCATGGGAGTGGATCGTGGTGCGCGACCCCCGGGTGAAGGCGAAGCTCGCCCGGCTCAACCGGATCCCGTGGCGCCTCGCGGGTCGCATGTACCGCGCCCGATCGGACGAGAAGATGCAGCGGGTCGTCGACGCCGTGCAGTGGCAGGCCGACCACTACGAGGAGATCCCCGTGATCGTCGTGGCCTGCCTGCGCGGGTGGCGGATGAACCTGCTGCACGGCGCCGCCACGGCCTGGTACGGCTCGATCTACCCGGCGGTGCAGAACTTCCTGCTGGCATGCCGGGCCGAGGGCCTCGGCGCCGCGCTGACCACCCTTCCCCTGTGGTCGGCGACGCTCGCTCGCCGCGCGCTCGGCCTGCCGTTCAACGTGCAGCCCGTGGCGGTGATCCCCGTGGGTTGGCCTCGCGGACGCTACGGCCCGAACACGCGGAAGCCGGTGGAGCAGGTCGTGCACCACGACCGGTACGGCAACCGCACGCCGGCCCCGCCCGGCGCTTAGCTGGCCCGGTCCATCCCCTCGGCGGGCTCGACGGGGTCGAGCTCCGCGATGGTCACGATGCGACTCGGGGCGTCGAACGACTCCACGATGGAGCCGTCGATCTCCCGGTCGTCCAGGGTCCGGAGCTCGTTCTCGAGCACGCGCGCCCGCAGCGCCCGCGACAGGCCCCACGCGACGGTGAGCGTGATCCCAACGGCGATGAGCACCAGTGCGATCAATGCAACCTCCATTCCGGGCGCGTCCTCTTCTCTGTGAATCGCTCGGGAGACCCATTTCGTTACGCACTCCGGCCGGATAGGCTGCCCATCGTGCCCCACCTCACGCGCCGCGAGTTCCTGGAGCTGTCGGCCGCCGCCGGCGCTGCCGTGGCCACCCCGTGGGGGATGCTGCCGCGGTCCCTCGCGGCCGAGGGCGCCGCCGGGCTCACCACGATGCACCGCACGATCGTGAAGAGCGACAAGGTCCGCGACGGCTCGAACGGCTCCTACTTCAAGCTCGCCTACGGCCCCGGCGAGCCTCACATCGTGCGCCACGAGTTGTTCAAGAAGCGCACCACGGCCGGCGTCGCGAAGGCCTGGAGCTTCGTGCACCTCACGGACATCCATCTCATCGACACCCAGTCGCCGGCCCGCGTGGAGTTCCTCGACCGGTACGCCGACATGCAGTGCGACTCGGCGCCGTTGGACGCGGCGTTCCGGCCGCACGAGACGCTCACCGTGCAGGTGCTCGAGGCCATGATCCGCCGGATCCGGGCCATCGGCCGCGGCCCCAGGACGGGGAGCCCGTTCCGGTTCGCCATCTGCACGGGTGACAACCTCGACAACGAGCAGTTCAACGAGCTCCGGTGGTTCATCGACGTCATGGACGGGGGCGCGACCGTCACGCCGAACAGCGGTGGGCCGGTGTACGAGGGCGTCCAGGCGGCGGAGTGGGGGGACGTGGAGTACTGGCACCCCGATCCGCTCCCCGACAAGTACAAGGACCTGTACGGGTTCCCGGACTACCCGGGGCTGCTGACGAAGGCCCTGCAGGGGTTCCAGGCCGTGGGGATCGGGCTGCCCTGGTGGCAGACGTTCGGCAACCACGACGGGCTGCTCCAGGGCAACGCGCCCCGCAACCCGACCTTCGCGCAGTACGCGGTGGGGCCGCTGAAGTTCGCCGGGCCCCCACCGGGCATCGATCCGTGCAACCCGTTCCCCGCTTTGCCCGGCGCGGCGCCGACCAGGCCGGTGACGCCCGATCCCAACCGGCGCATCGCGAGGCGGAGCGAGTACATCACCGAGCACTTCACGACGCGAGGGCGGCCGGTGGGGCACGGGTTCCATCCCAGGAACCGGACCGATGGCACGGCGTACTACGCGCGCGACAACGTGAAGCCGTTCCGGTTCATCGCTCTCGACACGGTGAACCCCGGCGGGTACGCCGACGGCAGCATCGGGCAGGTGCAGTTCGACTGGCTCGAGCAGAAGCTGATCCAGGTGCACCGGCGGTACTACGACACGGACGGGCACGTGGTCTCGACGAAGCATCGCGACCGCCTGGTGGTGCTGTTCTCGCACCACGGGCTGCGTTCGCTGAACAACCCGATCCAGGACGAGAACACCGACGATCCGACCGCGAACGACCTCCCGCGGAAGAACGCCGCCGACGTCGAGGCGCTCGTGCACCGGTTCCCGAACGTCGTGGCGTGGGTGAACGGACACACGCACAACAACCAGATCGTGCCGCGTCCGGATCCCAGTGGGCGGACGCCCGGCTTCTGGGACATCGGCACGGCCGCCCACGTCGACTGGATCTGCCAGTGCCGGATCGTGGAGATCGCGCTGCGGCGCGACGGCGTGTTGTCGATCTTCTGCACGGTGGTCGATCACGAGGCCCCACCGGATCCGGCCGGCGCGTCGGGGCTGCTGGAGCTGGCGTCGATCCACCGCGAGCTCGCGGCGAACGACTATCAGTACGGCTTCGCCAGCAAGGGGCCGGGCACGCCGCAGGACCGCAACGTCGAGCTGCTGCTCAGGGCCCCGAGCTGGGTGAAGACCGACCTGCTGTAAGCCGACCGCCTAGGACTTCGCGGCCTTCTTCGCCTTCGAGGAGGCCTTCTTGGCGGAGGTCGACGCCTTCTTGGCCCCCGACTTCGCGGCGGACTTGGCCTTCGTGGCGGTGGCGCTGCCGCCGGCGCGCTTCGCGAGCTTTCCCGCCCCCTCGCGTCCGGCCTTGGCGATCTGCATGCCGACCCCCGGGGCCCGCTTGGCCACGGTACGGCCGACGTCGGCGACGCGCTTCGCGGCATCCGGAGCCCGCGAGGCGACACCCTTCAGCGCGTCGGGCGCACGCTTCGTGATGGTCCTCGCCACGCCGGGCGCTTCCTTGGCCACGCTGCGGCCGACCTGCGCGACGCGTTTCGCGGCGGCGGGAGCCCGCTCCGCGATCTCCGACAGGACCCGCTCAGCCGTGCCCGCGAGCCCCTTCGACTTCTTCGACGATCCCGCCATCTCCGGCCTCCCGGTTCGCGACCCCCCGAGCAGTCTGCCTCAGGGCATCCAGGGCGACAACCGGAGCGGCGTCGTCGTTGATGATGATGACCGGCGTCCCGTCGAGCGTCTCCACGAGGCGCTCGAGCTTCGCCACCTGGCGCAGCATGGCGTCGTAGTACTCCTGCCTGGTCTCGGCGGAGTCCTCGATCGCGCCCCCCGTCAGCGACAGGAGATAGCCCTTCAGGGGCGTGAGCGGCCCTCGCAGCTCGCCGGCCACGGCCTCCACCAGCGACAGCACGTCGCCCTTGGCCCACTCCCCGGTCCGTGTCCTCGACCGGACCTTGACCCACACATCTGGTTGATCTGTCACGGGTCCCCCCTCTCCTGCCCGCGACCCGAGTATGGGAGGGCGGGACAGCCTTCCACCACGGCCGAAAGGGCCGATCTGCGGGTCCGTTCGGCGGGGTTCCGTGCCTGGAGCGGGGGGTTTGGTCCGACACGCTATCCTGTGGTTGCCAAAAACCGACCACTCATGGATCCGCGCGGTCGCCGCGCGCCCTCGCTGCAAGGAGCCTGGATGCCCGATTACAAGGAAGTCCGCCACGAGCGTCTCTACGTGAAGGAGCCCCGCACGGAGCGCCTGCGCAAGGGGGCCGAGGGGCACCTGAAGCACATGACGGCCGCCGGCTGGCGCGAGACGGAGCGCTGGCACGCGGACGACTACGTCACCGTGCGCATGGAGCGATCGGGCGTGTCGCCCTGGATCGGCAAGCCGATACGGATCACCGCCGCGGACGCACCGCCCCGGCGCGACGCCAACCGCAGGGGTGGGCCTCCCGGCGGGCGAGGCGGGCGATGACCCGGGCTCGCTCGGGACGAAACATCTCCTCGGAGAGCGGATCGGCCAAGGTCACCAGCTACGACTCCGGCCGGGTCTGCGAGCGAGAGACCTGCACCACGGTGCTCTCCCGCTACAACAAGTCGCCCTACTGCTCGGTGCACGAGCCCCGCACCTTCAACCTGAACCCCCGCCGCTAGCCATCTCCCTGCCCGGCCGGCGCCGGGAATAGCTGCGTGCAGCCGGTTGAGCTCGAGGCGATCGAAATCGATGTAGAGCCGATCTCTCGAGGAGCGGGGCTTGTATCAATCCGCCTTCTCGCTTTCACAACCGGTGTCGCCAAACTCGCCGCCGGTTCGCTCACGCCGTTGACTGCGGGGTCGAAGGAGCGGGCGCCCTGCTGGAACTGCCAACAGTCGGCAAATCCCACCTCCCGGGCCAAGCTCATCGACCTCTTCAAGGATTCCCGCGGCACTGGCCGGCAGAGGATCAACTCGCCGGGGCGGTCGGCCCGGCGGGCTCCGATACTCGGGTCCGTCACGGATCACGAGAGCGTAGGCTCCGCGACCCTCTGGCTCGCCCCTGCCGCCACAACTGGGACGTCACGACCAACGCAATCCCACGCCGCCCCGACTTCCCGGTGCGGCTGGGCGGTGAGAGCTAAGGTCTCGAATTGGGACGTCTGTTTCCGTCACGCGTTGGGTGGAACGCTTCGTTGCGGAGAGATAAGATGAAGCTGGAGGCTCGAAACCCGATGAGCCAATCTCCAAACGGATTGTGGAGTGACCCTCGGTGATGACGTCAATCCGGACTGCGGTCAGCCTCCTTTTCGTGGTGGGCTGTCTGTCGGCCTGTTCGAATGCTCATATCAACATTTCGATTTCAGCTGAATCACAACCTTCGCGTGCCGCGGAGCGGTCAGGCGTCAGTGGATCCGCCTTTGCTGAGCCCTCATGCTCTTTCACTGCCGAATCATGCGCGAAACCAAACTTGCCTGTTTTTGTGCGCATAAGAATCGTTCAAAGCTCGCGAATCATTGTCTATGCGACGACAGATTTAGGCGGAGATTTTATCGCGCCCCTGGATCCGGGTGACTATGACATCGAAGTCTTGCAGCCTCGAATCGCCACAGAGGGCTATACTTCCACTCCTCTTCGCTGTCCAAAGAGGGCCTCTTTCATACTGGATCCGAGTGCATGGCTGAACGTCGCCATCATGTGCGAATGGGGTTGACAATGCAGCACATGTGGCTGCCGACGTACTGTGCCTTCCCGTAGCCGCCCTGGTTGGACCTGCCGGTAGAACCTTCTCCCAAAATATCGGAATCTCCAAGAGGATTCGGCAAATTCTTCGCGAAAGAACATTGGGTATTAGGGCTCGGCCAAGCCCTTTTGGAGGCGTCCCACCAGTCGCACGCTGGTCGTTGTTCTTGGCTCTGAAAGGAATCGGAAATGAAGGGAGCTCTGTATAGCGTGATCTGCGCGCTTTGCGCGATTTTGGCGCTATGGCCGACTGAGACTTGGGCCGCGGGGCCGGACCCAGAGGTAGTACTTGACGACGAACGAGGGGTCTGTGTATCCGGAGATCCCCGGCAGCAGCCATTCTGTACCGGGACTGTTCCTACTTTGGATGACAGCATCCAGTGGGCGCCTGTCATTGCTGACTCTATTGATCAAGGCGGCGGAAGCCCCATTTTCACGACTGCGGTACTGAGCTCCAAGTCTCCCCATGATGGCGAAGACACCCTGGTCCCTACGGTGAGCACTGACACAGTCTCCTCGGACTCAGACGACGTTTCTAGTGACGATCCGATTGCTGGTGGTCGCGATTCGGGCCCGTCGCTCGTCACGACGGAGGCGCGCGTCTCGTTCGGAGGAATGCTTGAACAGCCCGACGACGGGGCTCCGCCAGACCCCCAGATTGCGGTTGGGCCGTCCGACATTGTCGAGGTTGTGAACCACCGATACGCCGTATTCAACAAGACCGGTAAGATTATTCTCGGACCATATAGTCTGGACAAAACGTTCATTGGATCAGGCCTGAACGACCCACGAGTCATGTTCGATGGTTCCCTGAATCGTTTCGTCTTCGTCGCTCTCACCAACGACAGCAGCCAGATAGTTCTTTCCGTTTCCAATGAATCCACGGCAACGAACCCATCCTGGGAAAACTTGCTGATAGACGTGCCGGGCGGAGACGCCGATTATCCTCTTGTAGGTGCGAATGCCAAGGGAATCTACTGGACCGTGAGACAGCCCGACCTTCCCGGTTACGTAGTCTATGCGATGGACGAGGAGAGTGCAGAGCGGTTCCGGGCTGGAAGACCACCGGTAACATGGTGGCACTGGGTAAACCCACGCGATGATGCGAACAGCATCGCGCGGACTATTCAGCCTTCGAACACTTTGAGGCCTGACATGGCCGAATACGCTCTCTCAGCGCACTCGTTCCGCGCTTCGGATCTGACGATATGGAAATTCACGTGGAAGAAGAGCAGTAAGGATGGCTGGCAGCCCACCCTTTCTCAGGCATACTTGCCCGTAAAGCAGTACGATCCGCCTCCAGATCCCAAGGAACCCAATGGAACGACGATTGATTGGCGTGACACCGGCATCGCTAGCGTCCAATCCGCTCAAGGCCATCTCGTTTCGAGCCAGACAGTTAATTGGGGTCCCGTGACTGATTACAGAAGTGGAGTCCGGGTATACGACGTAACTCTCACTGGAGGTTCTCCGACAGAGGTAAGGAACACGGACTTTGGATCGGATGGTCTCTACGACTATAATCCGGCGGCGGCTATGTCCGCCGATGGTAGAAGGTTGGTCGTTGTTTACACGAGCAACAGCGCTTCGCCAACAAACCACGGCTGGGCTAAGGTCCGATACAGAGCGCGAGTCAACGGAACATGGGAGGGTAACTCCCATGACGTGAAGTTTTCAGAGATTTTCACCGACTACGACCCCGACCATAATGGACATCCTCGATGGGGTGATCTTGCGGCTGCCGCCGCCGATGGTGGATCCGTTTGGATTACAAATGAATACGCCGAGACAACTGACCGCTGGGGCACTTGGATCGCGCGTGTCGATCAATAAGTTGGAACAGCGTGCTGGAATCAAGGTGTGCGGCGCTGGCTTCATATTGGTCGCTTTCATCGTTGTAGAAGCGATGGCATGCGTCTCGTGGGCTGATCCTCTTGGCGCAAGGGGATCTCTCTCAACAGCGCCGGTGGAGATCCCGGTGCCGATCCCGGAGGGGCTGAGCCAGCGGGCCGACCGGCGGCTCGGCCTGGACCGGGCGCTGAACGTGCCGCTCACGGCCTCGGTGACGCAGGAGGCCGCCGACGGGAGCGATGTTGCGGCCGCACCGCCGGCGAGCAACCCGCGCAACGAGCCGTCCGTGGCGGTGAGCCCGCTGGATCCGAACCTCGTGGTCAGCTCGTCGAACGACTACAACGGCAGCGGCGTGAACGCCGGCGCCTACTACTCCACCGACGGCGGCCGGACCTTCAAGGGCGGAACGTTCATGGCCCGGGCACCGAGCACCGACGTGGCCGGCGACCCCGCGCTCGCCTACGACTCCCAGGGCCACCTGTACTTCTCGTACCTCGACACGAACCAGAACTTCGCGCTCGGCAAGGGCGGCATGTTCGTCGAGCGCTCCGAGGACGGCGGCGTCACGTGGCCCACGAAGGCCACCAAGTTCGCCGCGAACTCCAACGGCGCGGCCGGCTGCATCTTCCAGGACAAGGAGTACATCACCGTCGACCAGACGCCCGAGCAGAAGCCGGACGGCACGACCGCCCCCCGCGACTGGCTGTTCGCCTCGTGGACCGAGTACCACCTGGGTGGGTCGGCCTGCGACGGCTACACCGGCTCGCCGGTGTACGCCACTCGCTCGGTCGACGGCGGCAAGACGTTCTCGGCGCCGGTGATGATCAGCCCGTCGATCACCGACAAGACGATGGGGTCGATCCCGAAGGTGGCGCCCGACGGCACGCTGTACGTCGCCTACGACTCCACCCGGCCCGACATGACGAAGGTGTGTCCCACGTACGCCGTCACCAGCGGGGGCGCCACGGCCGGCCAGTCGGCGGTGGAGGACATGGTCGTGGCCCGGTCCACCGACGGCGGGCAGACGTTCGCGCGATCGACGGCCTTCGCCGGCGCATGCGACGCCGCGTACCCCACGATGTTCGGCGGCACGTACCGCCAGAACAGCATCCCCACGTTCGACATCGATCCGAAGAACGGTGCGCTCGTCGTGGCGTGGCCGAACGACGACGTGTACGGGCAGGACATCCACACGAGGATCTCCACCGACGGCGGCCAGACGTGGTCCGACGGCGGCACGCTCGGGTTCGCCGGCGACGTGCTGCAGTTCCCGTGGCTCGCCTTCGGTCCCGACGGCACGCTGTACATGGACTATCTGAAGCAGGGGCCGGGCGGCACGTTCACGCCGATGCTCGTGACCTCCACGAACGACGGCAGGACCTGGTCGACTGCGGTGCAGCTCTCGAGCGCCACGAGCGTCGGCGACGACCCGGCGTTCGAGGGACAGTTCGACGGGGACTACCTGGCGCTGGCCGTGGGGAGCGATCGCGTGGCGCACGCGGTGTGGACGGACATCCGCAGCCCCTATCCCCTCGGCACGCAGAACATCTGGACCCGCCGCATCACCCCCTAGCGCGTGTGGCGCGTGGGGCGGGGCTTGTCCCCGCCCGTCAGCCCAGGGCCGTGCGGAACCCCTCGCGCCAGCTCGCGTACTTCGGCTTCCACCCCAGCTCGCGCTTGGCCCTCTCGTTCGACGCGCCGCGCATGGTGGTGGCCTGGGCCCCGATGAACCGGCCGGCCAGCATCCTGGCGATCCACACCGGCACCCGCCTCGGCGGCGGCGCCCCGAGAGCGCGGGCGTACGCCGGCAGCCATTCGCGCACGGGCGCGGGTTCGTCGTCGCACACGTTGTAGACGCCCGGCCGGCCGTGGGTCATCGCCGCGATCGTCGACTCCACCACGTCGTCCATGTGCACGAAGGACTGCGTGCCCGCGCCGTCGCCCACGATCGGGTACCGGCGCCTGCGGACCTCGCGGGCGGTGAACCCATCGGAGGCGAACGACGTCCCCGGGCCGTACCAGAACCCGTACCGCAGCACGAGCCCCTCGAAGCGTGGGTTCTCGACGACGCGACGTTCCATCTCGGCGTGCAGCCGGACCGAGCTGCCGAAGGGCTCCGGCGCATCCGTGGCGAGCGGATGCTCCTCGTCCACGACCCATGGCCCGACCCGCGCGTAGAGGAAGCACACGGTCTGGGCGATGTAGCGGCGCGTGCCCGCGGCCTCCGCCGCGGCCACGAGGTTGGTGCTGCCCTCGCCGCGCACCCGGTCGTTCCGGGCGTACGCCTGCTTCACGTTTCGCGGGCCGAGGTCTCGCGGAAGGTCCGTGAGGTGCTGGATCACGATGTCCGGGCGAGCCGCCACCACGAGATCGCGCAATCGATCGGCGTCGTACACGTCGCACACCACCGGCTCGGCGCCGAGCGACTCCAGCAGGTCGACCTTCTCCGGCTTGCGCGTCAGCGCGCTCACCCGGTGGCCCTCGCGGACGAGCGCCGGCACCAGCGGGCGCCCGATGACCCCGCTCGCCCCGGCCAGGAAGATCCTCATGGTCGTATCACCTCCGACGTTCCGCTGCGATCAGCGCGATCACCAAGACGGCGGCCGGGATCGTCAGGAATGCGGGATCGGTCGAGCGGCCGCCGTGATCCGCGTCGATCCAATGCGACAGCGCGTGGACCGACGCGCCGACCGCGCCGCCCCACAGGCCCACCGCGAGCCCGCTCCGGCCCGCGGCCCCGGCGAGCAGGCCGGCGGCGAGCCCCAGCTGGAAGGCGCCGACGTCGTGGAACAGGTGTCGGTTGTACGGCGGCCAGTGCGCCAGGTGGACGAAGAACGAATGCGGGGACAGGAACGCCCAGGCTCCGAGGAAGGCGAGCAAGATCCCCGCGATCCACGCGACCACGACGGCCAGTCGTCTCGGTGTCATCCCTGTTCCTCCTCCTGCTCTGCTCTTCTCTGACGAGGCCGGCGGGTCTTCCGTGACGCCCGGCGAAGGATTCGGCCGAAAGGCGGATGCGGCCGGAGTCTCCCGGAGCTAGTCTGCCGCCTTCGGGCGGAGGGGGTCCGTCCCGACCGGACCCGGGGGGGCTCCGTGCGAGGAAACCTCATCCGACGAGCGGCCGTGCTCGCGGTGGTGGCAGGCTCGGTGCTCGGCACCGGGCAGGCCGGCGTCGGCGCGTTCGAGCCCGAGGCGGCGGCGGCGGTGGCCCGGCCGTGGGCCCACGTCGAGCTCGTGGTCGGCGTGCGCCACGCCGTGCCCATCCGGCGGTGGCCGGGCGCCGGTCGGGTGCTGGGATGGATGCCCGCGACCTCGCGCTACTTCCATCAGCCCATCGCGGCGTGGGTGCTCCGCCGGAGCGGTCGCTTCGGCCGGGTCCCCGTTCCGTACACGGCTCACCGGCGTGCCGGGTGGATCGACCTGCGGGGGCTGGCGCTGCGCCGGACCCGTGTTCGGGTCGAGGCCGATCTCTCCCGGCACGTCCTGGTGGTGCGCCGCCGCGGCGTCGTGGTGGTGCGGGTGCGCACCGCCACCGGCGCGCCGTCCTCGCCCACGCCGCCCGGCCGCTACTTCGTCACCGACCGCACCCCGTTCAGCCTCGGCGGGCCGTACGGCTCGTTCGCGTTCGGGATCTCCGGCATCCAGACGCGCCTCCCGGCCGGGTGGTCCGGCGGCGACCAGCTCGCGATCCACGGCACGAACGATCCGGGATCGATCGGGCGCTCGGCGTCGGCGGGGTGTCTGCGGGTGTCGGAGTGGACACTGAAGCGGCTGAAGCCGCTCCTGCGACTGGGCACGCCCGTCGTCATCCGAGCGTAGGGGGAGCGGTGCGGGTCAGGTCGGGTCCACGTCGAGGCGGATCGTGTGATGTGCCTCGTCACGAGCCAGGGTCCAACGGTAGTCAGGGCAGCACTCCCGCTCCGCCTCGACCAGCGCACGCAGGGCTCGCATGGTGGCCTCGTCCCCGCGATACGTGGCGGTCAACCCGCCGGGCGGTTCGTCGATCCGAGCAAGGCTCCGTCGTCGAGCGCGCGCCACTCCTCCCGTCGTTCACCGAGGGCCACGGCGTCGAGCGAGCACGACAGCGCGATGTCCTCGATTCTCTCCTCCACTCGGCGTCACCTCCAGATGGGGACGGTACCGGGCCTGATTTGACGACGTGCCGGGCGCCGCCTACCGTCGGTTGATGGTCCGGATAGGACGGTATCGCGTGCCGCGGATGGCGGCCATCCTCGGCGTCGCCGTGCTCGCGGCGAGCGCGTGCGGCAGCAACGTGCAGCACGGGGCCCAGGGGGAGCGGACACCGGCGGCGACCTCGACGCCGGGCGCGATCGTGGGGACCACGCCGCCGCCGAAGACGGCACCCGGCAAGCCGAACGGCGGGAGCGGCGGCAAGCCCGGGTCCCACCCCAGCGAGAAGCCCGGATCCGGCTCGCCGACACCCGACACGGGCGGGTCGCCCTCCCAGCCGACCCCGAAGAACTCGCCCAAGACCACGACCGGCGGCGGCTCGTCTACGGCGACCTTCCCGCAACCCGGCCAGTACCAGTACGACCAGAGCGGTACGGAGAAGCTCTGCCAGGGTGCGGCGTGCCAGAGCTACGACCTGCCGCCGAGCGAGACGCAGACCATCAGCTACACGAGTCGCTCGAAGTCGGCGGCGGTGATGGTGATCGAGTCGAAGGCGTCCGACCAGCGGTCCGTCCGTGTGACGCTGCAGCTCGACAAGCAGGGCGCCGGCGTCACGAACATCACCTCGCACTTCAGCGTGGGGCCGTTCACGCAGACCACGGAGATCACGCCGGACCCGCCGATGCAGGTGATCCGCCTGCCGCTCGAGGTCGGCGCGCACTGGAGCGGAACCTGGAGCGGGAAGATCTCGGGGAGCTACTCGATCCGGGTCCTCGGGCAGGACCAGGTCGAGGTCGCCGGGCACAGCGTCGAGGCGTTCCGCATGTCGCAGGTCTTCGAGCTGAGCGGCGACGTGTCCGGAAAGCAGGCCGACACGCAGTGGTTCGACCCGGCCACCGGCATCGTGGTGAAGGACCAGGGCAAGTCCTCGTTCACCAGCCAGAACGGCACCTACGAGTCGCAGTACCAGCACCTGCTGCACTCCGGGCCCGCGTACTCCTGATCTCTTCGATCCTCATCTCACGTTTCCCGGGTCGTCGGGCGTTGGTGAGCCCCTGGTCACGGATCGGGCGGGTGTCTCGTCAGGACGGATGATGGACGGCATGGATCTCGCCGTGTTCGAGAGGCACCGACCCCGGATGTTCGGCGTCGCCTACCGCATGCTCGGCAGCGTCGCCGACACCGAGGACGTGGTGCAGGAGGCCTTCATCAGGTGGCGCGACGCCGACGTGGAGGAGATCCGCGAGCCCGCGGCGTGGCTGACCACCGTCGTGACGCGCCTCTGCATCGATCAGCTGAAATCGGCGCGGGCCCGGCGGGAGCGCTACGTGGGGCCATGGCTGCCCGAGCCGTTGCTGGGCGAGGCGGGGGAGGCGCCCGACGCGTCGGTCGCCGCCGAGCTGTCGGACTCGCTGTCGATGGCGTTCCTCGTGGTGCTCGAGGAGCTCACGCCCACGGAGCGGGCCGCGTTCCTGCTGCGCGAGGTGTTCGGCTACGGCTACGCGGAGATCGCGGAGCTCCTGGGATCGTCGGAGGCCGGGTGCCGCCAGCTCGCCCACCGGGCCAGGGAGCGCGTGGCGGAGCGGCGGAAGCGCTTCGAGGCCGACAAGGAGAAGCAACGCGAGCTGTTGTCGAGGTTCCTGTTCGCGATCGGGTCGGGTGAGGTCGACGCGCTGGTCGAGCTCCTCGCCGGCGACGCGGTGCTGTACACCGATGGCGGTGGCGCGGCGAAGGCGGCGAGGAGGCCCATCTTCGGGGCCGACAGGATCGCGAGGTTCACCGTCGGCGTGACGAAGGACATCCCCGAGGGCGCGGAGTCCCAGGTGGTGGACGTCAACGGGTCGCCGGGCCTGTTGATCCGCGTGGACGGCAAGCCGTGGTGCGTGATCGCAGCCGACGCGGCCGACGACCGCATCCAGAGCATCTACATCGTGCTGAACCCCGAGAAGCTCCGAGCCTGAGTCCGCTCGGTTAGGCGATTGCACAAAGGGACCACCGCACCGAGCCCGAATCCTCCTCGTCCAGAGCTTGATCTCCTTGGAGGGGACGTTGATGAGGCGGACGTTGGTTTCGGCGGTGGCGATGGCGGTCCTGTGGGGCTCCGCGGCAGCGGCCGCGCTCCCCGGACCCCAAGTGAGCGCGTCCGGCATCTCCGTTGCCGAGCTCAGCCGTTCTCTGACGCAGGCGGCCATGCCGGAGACCCCGGACGCGTGCTCGGTCGAGATCACCCTGCCGCAACAGGATCCCCGGGAGCTGGGGTGCGAGCCGCAGGCATCCGTCGCCACGCCCGACGCCGGCGATCCGACGGTGTCGCTCACGACGAGGGACTCCGTGGAAACCACGCGGTGGTACCCGGCGCTTGCTCCACTCGGTGGAGCCGCCGACGGCGAGTACGTTCGCGTTCACGGGTACGGCAACGTGGCCGCGATGCGGCCCGACGGGACCATGGTGTGGAACCGCCCGGCCACGTCGTTCTTCCACGACTGGGGGCTGAAGCGGTGGATCGTGCCGTTCGTCCTCCTCGGCGTCTCGCCGATCGACCCGTCGGTCGAGGCGAGCGAGCATCCATACGCGGTTGGTGACCTCAGCGGCGACGGTGTCGACGACGTCGCGGTCGCGCACTTCATTCGGCAGAAGGACGTCGACAGCGACGGGAACACGCATCTGTGGAGCACCTCCGCGGTCACGCTCCTCGACGGATTGGACGGGCACACGTTGTGGTGGCGGTTCTATCCCGGATACGTGACTCAGGTTCTCGCTGTCGGCGACACGCTCGTCGTCGGCGACGAGACCGGCGACGTCCGCGGCTTCGAGAAGCAGGGAGCCGACGGGACCAGCTCCTCGCTGATCGGCGTTCGTTTCGCGCGTCAGGGCGACGGCGTGGACGGCTCGACGGCATGGACCTACGCCACCGGCGATCAGTGGGCCCGGCTGTTCTCGGCCGAAGCGGCGGGGCCGGGGCGGGTCGCCTTCTCCTGGTCACCGGTGCCGCTGAACGCGACGGGCCACGTCGCCATGGTCACCGCGGCGACCGGAGCGCTCGTGTGGCGGGCCGAGATCGGCGGCTATCCGCGCGCACTTCGTTACGACCCGTCGATCGACGAGGTCGTGGTGGCGACCGAGGCCGACCCCTACAACCCGGACCGGCACTTGAGCTTCTCGCTCCTCGGCCTCGATGGGCGCGACGGCACCGTGCTCCAGACCTTCACCCGGCCCAACTCCCTCATGCTGTCGCTCGCCGTCGGCGATCCCGGAGGGACGGGCGCCGCACAGTGGATCGTGGGGTACCTGAGCCAGTTCCAGCAGACGCCGAACGGCCAGCTCGCCACGACGTACGTCGAGAGCCATGTCGAGGGCATCGATCCGGCGACGGGTGGAGCGACCTCGTACTCGAGCTACCAGGCGGCGACCCGAGCCGCTCAGGGTCAGGGCCAGAGTGTCACGGTTCCGCTGACCTACAGCATCCTTGTGGCGCCGGGGCGCGTGGTCCTCGGGCAGATCGACAATGGGACGAACCAGATCAACGTGAGGAACGTCCCGTCGCCCGGGGGCTGGTCGGCCTTCATCGGCGCCCCGTACCCGCTCTTCCTGGCGCTCGATCCGATGGCCGGAGGCACGAGCGTTCTGGGGCCGACCTCGAATCAGATCATCAAGGGTTATGCGCTCCAGGACGGCGCGAACACGCTGACCACGCCCCTCCTCGGTGACATGTACGCGGTCGCCGCGGCCGACGTGAACGGGGACGGGACGAAGGATCTGATCGCCGGTGGCGAGAATGCGACAGTCTTCGCGCTCGACGGCGCTCACCTGGGCGCGAACCCCAGGATCCTGTGGCAACGAGCTGTGGCCGGGCCCGTGCACGAGATCCAGGTCGCCGACCTCGACGCGGGCGAACCAAAGGCTGTTCCTGGGCCGGAGATCGTGGTGGCAGCCTCGAAGGGGCTGTCGGTCCTGCACTCGACGGGATCCGAGGCCTGGTCGGTCTCGATGCCCACCGTCTTCGTCTGGACCTTCACGCTCGGCGACGTGGACGGCGACGGAGGCGAGGACGTCATCCTTCCGACGCGTGGGGTCAGCGCGATGGATGGCGCCACCGGCGCCGACCTGTGGGACTTCGGCGGCACCGTGAGCCTGGAGACCATGTACTTCTCGAATGCCGTTCTCACGCCGGACCACAAGGTGGTCGCGCAGTTCCTCGTGTACCCGCCGGCGCTCCTCGCGTCGAGGAGCCACGAGTTCGTGGTGGCGCTCGACGCGGCGACGGGCGACGTGGCGTGGCTGCATCCCACGGCGAGCAAGTTCGCGATGGTCGATCTGTGGCGGAGCGTCGCCGTGGATCCGTCGGTGAGCGGCACCCAGGGAAGCGCGGTGGCCGCGACCTGGGAGGAATCGCCCGACGCGACGGCCGGCTGGTATCCGCACACCGATGTGTACGACTCGGCCAACGGCAACGCGGTGTTTTCGTTCGGGCCGGATCGCGGTGGTGTGGTGCACATGGGAACCGACTACGTCCCCGGCCAGGGCCTGGTCGAGTTCAACTGGCAGACCGTCACGCAGGTCCGGCAACAGGCCGGGCACGAGGTGCGCTTCGAGGCCACGGCCGACGTGGCGCAGGCGGACTTCGGCCCGCAGGGCGCAGCGTTCCTCAGGTCGTGGATCGGAGTCGACGTCTATCCGACGGATGTGACTGATGGCGCCGGCGGTGACAGCGACCCGGAGGCTTCGAGCAGATGGGACGACCTCGAGGCCGGCCAGATACTGGTGCAGGATCTCGACGGAGACGGCAGCGACGAGGTGATCACGCTCCCATTCGACTGGAGCGCGTACGCGCAGGTCGCCGCGTTCAGCGGATCCGGCGTCTCGAGCGCGAGCCTCCTGCCTCACGGCATCGCGGTCCTCGAAGCTTCGCGGTGACGTAGGGCTCGCGGCGGGGTTCCTTCGCTCCGGCGCGTGCTATGAATGATGGCGATGCTCGCACTGGTTCGGCGGCGGAAGGGGACGGCTGCTCTGGCCGCTCTCGTCGTGGCGACGGCGTCGATCACGACCGTCCTCGCCACCCGGTCCACCGCGGCGCCGAACCTTCCCCCGATCTCCGCTACGCGGCTCGTCTCCGAGGCCATCGCGGCGGTGGAGCGGAACGGGCCCGTGCATGGTGACGCGTCGGTGCACATCGATCTCGGGCTGCCGTCCCTCCCGTCGAGCGGCTACGGACCGCAGACGGGACCCCTGTCGGTGCTCGCCGAGCTCGCGGGCGATCACTCCCTGCGCGTGTGGAAGTCGCCCGACGGCGTGCGCATCGCCGACCTGCTGCCGGCCGCGGAGCGCGCCGTGTTCGCGACCGCCGGCGACCTCTGGCTCTGGAACTCCACGCAGATGACCGCCGTCCACGTGTTGCCACCGGCCGGGGGGACAGGTCCAACGGACGGCCCCGCGCCGCGCCTGGACCCGAGCTCCCTCGCGGCCAGGGCCCTCGACGCCATCACGCCGACCACCGCCGTCTCGGTGGGAACCGCCCGGATGGTGGCGGGACGTCCCGCGTACGCCCTCGTTCTCGAGCCGCGCACCGACGAGACGCTGGTCGGACAGGTCGAGGTGGACGTCGACGCCGACACGTTCACGCCGCTCCGCCTGGCCGTCACGCCCCGCGGCGGCACGACGCCCGCGCTCGAGTCCACGTACACGTCTGTGAGCTTCGATCCGATCGACCCGTCGGTGTTCGAGTTCACGCCGGCGCCCGGGGTCCACGTGAAGGAGATCCGGCTGCCGGGCGAACACTCGCATCAAGGCGAGGCCGCGATGGGGTGGACCGGCGCCCCGCCGACGGTGCGCACCTTCGGGGAGGGATGGACCTCGACCGTGGCCATCAGGCTGCCCACGGAGTCGGCGCCGCACGCAGGACGGCAGCAGCTCCGGGACATCGAGCAACTGCTGCCGTACTCGGGACCGCTGCTGTCGGTGCGCATGGCCGAGCGCGCGGGCTCCACGTGGATCCTCGCGGGGATGGTCCCGCAGTCGGCCCTCGAGCGGGTCGAGCAGCGACTCCCCTGACCGCGTGACCGCGGCGATCCGAACCCGCGGTCTCTCCAAGGTCTACGGGCGCACGCCGGCCGTCGACGGCCTGGATCTCGAGGTCGAGGAGGGACTGCTGTACGGGTTCCTCGGGCCGA